>NZ_AZUX01000004.1:0-284454 GCF_000513915.1 Mesorhizobium sp. WSM2561 | reverse complement strand
CAATCGACCAGGCCGCCACCGAGCGGGCGCGAGCCGCCGGCTGACCGCCGAAGCCTCCAATCGGCGTTGCCGCGCCGTGATCGCCGCCGCGCATGTCGTTTCCGTCTCCGCCGCGCGCCATGCCCGCGACACCGCCCGAGCCCGACTATCCGGCCGAGGCGACGGTGCGCAGCGTGCGCCACAATGGCGAGATCAGNTGGAACGGNGGNTTCGTCTACGTTTCCAAGGCGCTGGCCGGCGAAGCGGTCGCCGCCACCGAAACCGAGGATGGTCAATGGGCGCTCAGCTTCCATGCCCACCCGCTCGGCATCCTCGACACCAGTCGCATGAAGCTTGTCCGCCGCAGCGTCGCGCCAACCAAACCGCATGGCGCTGCGGCGGACACCACAGGGGGAAAACTGTAACCCATGTATCCGGTTCAAAGTGTTACCCATCTCTCAACTGGACAATTTCCTGCACCGCTGCCGATTGGCGAAATCCTCGGTGACGGCGTCCTTCTCCCGTCACTATTCGGGGAGAAGTGCCCGGCAGGGCGATGAGGGGCAGCGCGCCAACATCGACAATTGGTGAAGTATGCCCGAACGGCGCTCCCCCTTCTACAGCAGCATCGTCGGGCCGACCCTCACTTTCCCGCTTGACTGACCCGCCGTACCGAATACGCTATTGGGGAAAATACCGGCTCCGACCGCCGGGCGGCAAAAATGCCTCGTATGCCTCGCCTTCCGCGGCGGCGGCTGCGGGGCATTGTTATTTTTGGGGATTTGCTTGGGACGGCGTATCGAAATCGGCATCCTTTACTCGCGGTCGGGCAACTACCGCCTGCTGTCCGAATCCTGCCGTTCGGGTGCGATGACGGCCATCGCCGATGTCAACGCCGATCCCGCCATCCCGATCGAATTCGTTCCGGTGGAGCGCGACCCGCAGGGCAACATCGATGGCTACGCGACGGGCTGCGCCGACATTCTCGGCAACAGCGGCGCGCGCCACATCATTGGCTGCATCACGTCATGGAGTCGCAAGGAGGTCATTCCGATCCTCGAGCGCGCCGGTGGCACGCTCTGGTACGCCTGCCCCTATGAGGGCTTCGAAGCGAACGAGCATGTCGTCTACATGCACGCTTGCCCAAATCAGCATCTCGTCCCGCTGCTGGCCCACGTCGTGCCGCGCTTCGGCGCCAACGGCTTCCTGCTCGGGTCGAACTATATCTGGGGCTGGGAGACCAACCGTGTCGCCCGCGACCTGATCGCCGACGCCGGCGGCAAGGTTTTGGGCGAACGTTATCTGCCGCTCGGCGAGGTCGATGTCTCCAGGCTGATCGCCGAGATCCAGGCAACCCGACCGGAGTTCGTCCTGAACAACCTGATCGGCTCCTCGTCCTATGCCTTCATCGCGGCCTATGCCGAGCTCGCCAAACGCGACCCGCATTTCAGGCCGGAGCGCTGCCCGATCCTGTCCTGCAATCTCACCGAATGCGAGTTGCCGGCGCTCAACGAGGCGGGCAATGGCCACCTTTCCGTCGGGCCGTACTTTCACGACATCTCGGCAGCGGATCGCCAGGGCGATTCGGCGCCCTCCGTCATGCCTGCCTCGTCCTTCGAGGCGGCCGCCTATGCCTCGGTGCGGACGCTTGCCGAAATCCTCGCCCGCAATCCCGGCGCACAATGGCCGGAGCTTCCCGGGGCCTTTGCCGGAACCTCGTTTCGAACCCCGCTCGGCGACATCTCCATCGATCCGCAAACCCAGCACGCCACCTTGCCGGTGCAGATCGGGCGCATCGAGGGGACCGCGTTCAAGACCGTCACGCTGACCAAAGGTGTCGCGCCCGATCCCTATCTGTCCCGCTATGACCGGACCGAGACATTCGGCCGCCCACGCCTGAGGGTGGTGTCGTGAGCAAGGTCCCGCGCATCCCAAATCTCGGCGGCGCCAGGGCCTTTGTCCTGCATCGTCCGCATCCGACAGTGCAGGCGATCACGCGGCAATTGTCGGCCATCGGCCTCGAGACGGTCGGCTGCTGGCCGGAACTGCCGGCCGAGGCGCTGGCGGCGGACTTCGTCTTCTTCGATGCCGATCTCGGCTTCGACGAACAATTCCCATGGGCGCCGGGTGAGGCGCCGATGCCGCTGGTCGCACTGATAGGCTCCGAAGCGCCAGGCCGCATCGAATGGGCGCTGTCGCACAAGGCCGACGCCCAGTTGCTGAAGCCGGTCGGCAATGCCGGCGTCTACAGCGCCCTTTTGATCGCGCGGCAGAGTTTCGAGGCGCGCAAGCTTTTGGCAAGCGAGATATCGTCGCTTCGCCTGCGCGTCGCGGAGCGCCAGACCATCGTGCGCGCGGTGGAAGCCTTGTCGAAAGGCGCCGAGGACGGCCGCGCCTATGCGCAGCTGCGGTCGCTGGCGATGAGCTGGCAGATCAGCGTCGAGGAGGCCGCGCGCCGGATCGTGGCGATGACGGAAGAGGAAGGCGGCAATGACCAGTCCCATCGCGCCTGATCTTCCGGCAACCGGGCGCATGCCGGTCAAGGCACGCGCCGGCGTCTGGCGGCGCCTGGTCAAGCGTCCTCTGGCATTGATCGGCCTGGTGATCGTTGCCGTCGTCGTGGCCGGCGCCATCCTGGCGCCGTGGCTGACGGGCTACGATCCGAACGAGCAGATGTTCGACGGGCTGACGCTTGAAGGCGCGCCCTTGCCGCCGAATGCCAGCTTCTGGCTGGGCACGGATCTGCTCGGCCGCGATCTGCTGACCCGCATCCTTTTCGGCGCACGCACCTCGCTGATCATCGGCATCGTCGCCAACGGCGTGGCGCTTCTGATCGGCACGCTGGTCGGCGTCACCGCGGGTTATTTCCGCGGCTGGATCGGCAGCGCGCTGATGCGCTTCACCGATCTGATGATGGCCTTTCCGGCGCTGCTGCTCGCCATCTGCCTGGCGGCGGTGCTCCAGCCGAGCCTGTGGATCGTTGCCATGGTGATCGCACTGGTGAACTGGGTGCAGACCGCGCGGGTCATCTACACCGAGACCAGCTCGCTCGCCGAGCGCGAGTTCATCGACGCCGAGCGCACCATCGGGGCGAGCGCGCCACGCATCCTGTTTCGCCATATCCTGCCGCATCTGCTGCCGACGATCATCGTCTGGGGCACGCTCGGCATCTCGACCACGGTGCTGCTCGAAGCAACGCTCAGCTATCTCGGCATCGGCGTGCAGCCGCCGACCGCATCCTGGGGCAACATCATTTTCGAGAACCAGACATATTTCCAGGCAGCGCCCTGGCTGGTCTTCTTTCCTGGTGCGGCGATCCTGGCGCTGGCGCTAGCCTTCAACCTCATCGGTGATGCGCTGCGCGACATCCTCGATCCGACGCAAAGGGGCCGGGCATGATCGCCTATCTCGGCCGCCGCGTTATCCAGTCCGTGCTCATCCTGCTCGGCGTCTCATTGATCACCTTTGCACTGCTCTACCTGCTGCCCGCCGACCCCGTCCGCCAGATCGCCGGCCGCAGTGCCACGCCCGAAACGGTCGAGAACATCCGCCGGCAGCTCGGCCTCGATCAGCCCTTCTTCATCCAGTACTGGCACTATCTGATCAGCCTGCTCAGCGGCGATCTCGGCCGCTCCTACATCCAGCGTTCCGAGGTCACGGAGCTCATCGTCTCGCGGCTGCCGGCAAGCCTGCTGCTGATGGTCGGCGCCATCCTTTGCGAGCTGGCGATCGGCCTGACGATGGGCCTTGTTGCCGCCGTCAGGCGCGGCACCGCCACCGACCAGACGCTGATGGTCGCGTCCTTTGTCGGCGTCTCGGCGCCGCAATTCGTCGTCGGCCTGCTGCTCCTTTACGTATTCGCCGTGCGGCTCGGCTGGTTTCCGATCGGCGGCTACGGCACCTGGCGCCATCTGGTGCTGCCGTCCCTGACCATGGGAATACTCGGCGCCGGCTGGTACGCCCGCATGATGCGCTCGTCGATGATCGACGTGCTGCGCCAGGATTATATGCGGACCGCCCGCGCCAAGGGCCTTGCGCGCGGCGCCATCATCTTCCGCCATGCACTGCCCAACGCCATCCTGCCGGTCATCGCCATGATCGGCATCGACATCGGCATCTTCATGGGCGGAATCGTGGTGGTCGAGAGTGTGTTCGGCTGGCCCGGCATCGGCCAGCTTGCGTGGCAGGCCATCCAGCGCGTCGACATTCCGATCATCATGGGTGTGACCCTGGTTTCGGCCTTCGCCATCGTGCTCGGCAATCTCCTGGCCGACACTGTCGCACCGTTCATCGACCCGCGCATCAAGCTCAGATGAAAGCCAAAAAAGACGATAACAACCAGAGAAAGGGAACATGAGATGAAAAAAATCTTGACCTCCACCGTAGCGGTATCGGCGCTCGCGCTGATGCTCGGCATGACAAGCGTACGCGCCGAAGACGCCGTCGATCCGAACGCCAGGCAGGGCGGCGCGATCACCGTCACCTACAAGGACGACGTCGCCACGCTCGATCCGGCCATCGGCTATGACTGGCAGAACTGGTCTATGATCAAGAGCCTGTTCGACGGACTGATGGACTACGAGCCGGGCACCACCAACCTGCGGCCCGACCTTGCCGAGAGCTACGAGATCGCGCCAGACGGCAAGACCTTCACCTTCAAGCTGCGCCAGGGGGTGAAGTTCCACAATGACCGCGAGATGACCGCCGACGACGTGAAATATTCGCTCGATCGCGTCACCAATCCGAAGACGCAGAGCCCGGGCGCCGGCTTCTTCGGCTCGATCAAGGGCCATGACGAAGTCGCTGCCGGCAAGGCGGAAAGCCTGGCGGGCGTCACCGTCGTCGATCCCTACACGATCAAGTTCGAACTGACCCGGCCCGATGCCACCTTCCTGCATGTCATGGCCATCAACTTTTCGCATGTCGTGCCGAAGGAGGAGGTCGAGAAATACGGCGCGGATTTTGGCAAGCATCCGGTCGGCACCGGGGCTTTCAAGTTCGCCGAATGGACGCTCGGCCAGCGCGTCGTCTTCGAGCGCAATCCGGATTACTGGCACAAAGGCCTGCCGCATCTCGACAGGATCAGCTTCGAGATCGGCCAGGAGCCGATCGTGGCGCTGCTGCGCCTGCAGAAAGGCGAGATCGACATTCCCGGCGACGGCATCCCGCCGGCCAAGTTCCAGGAGGTGATGGCCGATCCCGAGCAGAAGGCCCGCGTCGTCGAGGGCGGCCAGTTGCACACCGGCTACATCACCATGAACACCACCATGGCGCCGTTCGACAATTTCAACGTGCGGCAAGCCGTCAACATGGCGATCAACAAGGACCGTATCGTCCAGCTGATCAACAACCGTGCGGTGCCGGCCAACCAGCCGCTGCCGCCGTCGATGCCCGGCTACGACAAGGAATTCAAGGGCTATCCCTATGACGTGGCCAAGGCCAAGGCTTTGCTTGCCGAGGCCGGTCATCCCGATGGTTTCGAAACGCAGCTGTTCGCCATGAACACCGATCCCAACCCGCGCATCGCCCAGGCGATCCAGCAGGATCTGGCGGCGGTCGGCATCAAGGCCAGCATCCAGTCGCTCGCGCAGGCCAACGTCATCGCCGCCGGCGGCGACAAGGCCGGCGCGCCGATGATCTGGTCCGGCGGCATGGCCTGGATCGCCGATTTCCCCGATCCATCGAACTTCTACGGGCCGATCCTCGGCTGCGCCGGCGCGGTTCCGGGCGGCTGGAACTGGTCGTGGTACTGCAACAAGGATCTCGACGCCAAGGCGGCGGAGGCCGACTCGATCGTCGACCCGGCCAAATCAGCCGAACGTGCCAGGATGTGGAGCGCGATCTACGGCAAGATCATGGAAGACGCGCCCTGGGCGCCGGTCTTCAACGAGCAGCGTTTCACCATGAAATCGGCCCGGATGGGTGGCGCCGACAATCTCTATGTCGACCCCGTCCATATCCCGATCAACTACGACAATGTGTATGTGACCGATGTGCAATAACTGCGACTACACCATCCATGGGCGCCATCACCATTTCGGCTGGGACAATTCCTTTGTCCCGACTGAGCGGGTGGCGCCCGGTTCGACGATCGAGTTCCAGTGCCTGGACTCGTCCGGAGGCCAGTTGACGCTGGACAGCACTGTGGACGACGTCGCTTTGCTCGACTTCGCCAAGGTGAACCCCGTCACCGGGCCCATCTATGTCGACGGGGCTGAGCCGGGTGACGCGCTGAAGATCACAATTGAGGCGTTCAAGCCGTCGGGCTTCGGTTGGACGGCGAACATTCCGGGGTTCGGCCTGCTCGCCGACGACTTCCCGGAACCGGCGCTGAACATCTGGACATACGACGACGCCTCGCTCGAACCGGCGCTGTTCGGCAAGCATGCCCGCGTGCCGCTGAAACCCTTTGCCGGCACCATCGGCAACGCGCCGGCTGAAATGGGCCTCCACTCGGTGGTGCCGCCAAGGCGCGTCGGCGGCAATCTCGACATCCGCGATCTCGCGGCCGGCACCACGCTCTATCTGCCGGTGGAGGTGGCCGGTGCGCTGTTTTCGGTCGGCGACACGCATGCCGCGCAGGGCGACGGCGAAGTGTGCGGCACGGCGATCGAAAGCCCGATGGATGTCGTGCTCAAGCTCGACCTGGTTAAAAATGCGCGGCTGAAGACGCCGCGCTTCACCACGCCGGGTCCGGTGACGCGCCATCTCGATGCCAAGGGCTATGAGGTGACGACCGGCATCGGACCGGACCTGATGACGGGCGCCAGGGAAGCGGTCTCGCAGATGATCGACCTGCTTGCCGGCCGCTACGCAATGGACCCGGTCGAGGCCTACATGCTGGTTTCGGTCTGCGGCGATCTCCGGATCAGCGAGATCGTCGACATGCCGAACTGGGTGGTGTCGTTCTACTTCCCGCGCTGCGTCTTCGAATGAGCAAAAGCGCAGGCAAAAAGCGGACCGGGGTTTTTGCCCCGGCCGTTTCGACCACGGCTGGACCGGTGCTGGAAATCTCCGGCCTGACCGTCAGCGTGCGTGGCGAAGACGGCGAGCGGCCGGTGGTCTCAGAGCTATCGTTCTCGCTTGCGCGCGGCGAGACGCTTTGCGTCGCCGGCGAATCCGGTTCCGGCAAATCGATGACCGCGCTGGCGATCATGCAGCTCTTGCCGCAGCCTGCCGCCCGCATATCGTCAGGCAAGATCTGGCTTCGCGATATGCATCGAGGTGACATCGATCTGGCTGGGCTCGATGAGCGTCGGATGCGCCGCATTCGCGGCGACCGCATCGCGATGATCTTCCAGGAGCCGATGACATCGCTCAATCCGGTGCTGTCGATCGGCCGGCAGCTGGTCGAATCCATCGAGGCCCATACCGGCCTGTCACGCGCCGAGGCGCGCCGGCGCGCCGTCGAGGCGCTGAAGGCCGTCCGCATCCCGGAAGCCGAAAGCCGGCTAAAACAGTTTCCGCACGAACTGTCCGGCGGTATGCGCCAGCGCGTGATGATCGCCATGGCGCTGGCGCTGAAACCGGATGTGCTGATCGCCGACGAGCCGACGACGGCGCTCGACGTCACCGTTCAAGGCGAGGTGCTGGAACTGTTGCGCGATCTGCAGCGCGAACACGGCACCAGCGTCATCCTCATCACCCACGACATGGGCGTGGTCGCTGAAATGGCCGATCGCGTCATCATCATGCGGCACGGCCGCATGGTCGAGGAGGGAACAGCCGCCGATATTTTTGCTCGCCCGCAAGCCGACTACACACGCGAACTGCTCGCCGCCGTGCCGCGCATCGGAACTGGCGTCGGCCGCCAAAAATCGGTCGAAGCGGAAATGTCCGGAAGCGTGGCGGTGGTCAACGATCTGCATGTCCGCTTCGACCTGCGCGGTGGCTTCTTCGGCCAAGTGAACCGCCGTGTCCACGCCGTCGAAGGCGTCAGCTTTTCGATCGCGCCGCGCGAGACGCTGGCGCTGGTCGGCGAATCCGGCTGCGGCAAGTCGACCACCGCCAAGGCGCTGGCCGGGCTTGTGCCCTACCACGGCGATATCGTCATCGGCGGGCGCAATCTGGCGGGCCTTGGCCGTGACCAGCGCAAGGCGGTTCGCCGCGACGTGCAGATGATTTTTCAGGATCCCTATGCCTCGCTTGACCCGCGCATGCGCGTCGGCGACCTCGTTGCCGAGCCGCTGTTGATCCATGGCATAGGTTCGAAGGAAGAGCGCTGCCAGCTTGTGGCGGCGCTGTTCGAACGCGTCGGTCTCTCGGCCGATCAGATGGAGCTCTATCCGCACGAATTCTCGGGCGGCCAGCGCCAGCGCATCTGCATCGCGCGCGCTTTGGCGCTCAGGCCCAAACTCATCATCGCCGACGAAAGCGTTTCGGCGCTCGACGTGTCGGTGCAGGCCCGCGTGCTCGACCTGCTGAAGGAACTGCAGCGCGAATTCGGCATCGCCTACCTGTTCATCTCGCACGATATGGCGGTGGTCGAGAACATTTCCGATCGTGTCGCCGTCATGTATCTCGGCCAGATCGTCGAAATGGGCACCCGCGACCAGGTCTTTTCGAACCCGCGCCACCCGTACACCAAGCGCTTGATCGAAGCCGTGCCGGTGCCCGATCCGGCAAGACGCCGGCCGCGTTTCGCGCGTCTCGACCAGGAGATCCCGAGCCCGACCCGAAAAATTGGCGAAGAGCCGCCGAAACTGGCCCTGAGGGATCTTGGCAACGGTCATCTCGTTGCGGTTTCCTGACGTGCGCAACTGTCGGCATTCTTGCGACGCTCAGAGCCACCGCCGCACGGTCTGCCTGTAGCCGCGATACGCATCGCCGAACCGCCGCTCGAGATAGGCCTCCTCGCGGGCGACGACGCCGTAGCGGAACAGGATCGCCAGCGGCAGCGTGAGGACAAGGATCCAACTATTTTGCGCGGCGATGCCGATGCCGCCATAGATGAGGAACATGCCAAGGTAGATCGGATTGCGCGTCCAGCCGTGGATGCCGGTCGTCACCAGCACGCGCGTCGGCTCATTCGTCGGCACCGGCGTCTCCACGCGCATGAAGTTGCGAATGCCCGCGGCGAAAAGCGCCAGACCGATCAGGATCAGCGAGCCGCCGATGATCCAGGCCCTTGGGACCGGGAACGGCAAGCGCAGCAGGCGATCCAGGACGAAGCCGATCAGCAAAGCGGCGAGAAAGAGCAGGGGCGGTCTCGCGATGACGCCTGCGGTTCCGGTGTCGGTTTGCCCAGCCGGTTCAATTGCCATGTGTGCTCCCGCAAATGCTGGAGGGCTACGAAGCTCACAGCTACCTACAATGACAACTAAGGTGTCACTCTAGAAGTTGACAACAAGGGTGTCAATCGCAGAAATTCGCAAGACAAAAGGAAGGAAGCGATGGCGTCGGCAAGACACGACCAGAGGACCGGGACGGACCCCATCGCTGACGGCAAGGCCGAGGCGATCACCGAGCTGATGCTCGAAGTGGCCCAGTGCTTCTTCAGGATACGGGCTCTCGGCCAGAAGACAGGGCTCATCACCAGCTGGGGCGGCGGTGCGTTCGGCTTCATGCGAAGCCTGGCGCTGCTTGGCCCGCTCACCGTGCCGCAGATCGCCCAGATGCGGCCCACCAGCCGTCAGCGCATGCAGCGGCTGGCGGATGAGCTTGCAGCCGAGGGGCTGGTCGAAATCATCGACAATCCAAAACACCGGCGCTCGAAGCTTGTGCAGCTGACGCGCAAGGGTGCTGCGCGCTACGGCGAGCTCAACGCCCAGCTCTTGGCGATCGCCTCGACCATGGGCGTCGCTCTCGACGAAGCCGATATCCGCAAGACCGCCGAGATCGTGCGGCAGCTGAGCGACGACGTGAAAGTGCGCTCGGAGCGGCTGTCGTAGCGCTGACGCAAAGGCTGCGCGGCGCATTGAAGGGAAGTCCCGGCCCTGCTTGAGCGCCTCCCCGATCGTGTGCCGTTTCAGCCTTGATCCGCTTGGCTGTTGCCGCTTCCGTCCGAGCCCCGCCGGCGAACGATTGCCAACCGGAACCTCTGCGGAGCTGAGGCGTTCGAAACCGCAGGAACTGATAGCTGCGCCTGCAATCGACAAAAGAGTACTGCAATGGCTCGGAAACCAAAGATAACGACAGGCACGAACGACCGGCCGCGCAACGAAACCATAGGCCAATCCGGTGAAGGTCTGCCGGACGACAGCAGCACGTCGCTTGAAGTCGACGAGGCCGCGGTCGCCCGGTTAAGAGACAAGCTGCAGGGCAAACCTGCGCAAGCTGCGCAGGATCAGACCAATGTCGACGAAGTTCCGGCAGGCACTCCTGGCGCCGGCGAGAATATCTGTCGCCGCTGCGCAGGGACAGGCATGATCGACGGCCGCACCTGCCCCGAATGCGGCGGAACCGGAAAGGTGACGACGCCGATAGGCGGCGGCTGAGGAGGCCATGCCTGCCCGTTTCCACCTAGGCTCGCCCTGTGCGGATCAGATCGCAGGCACCCACTTCCAGAACACCCCCTCCATCCGTTCGGGGTAGTGCTTGAATTCGCATTCGAAGCGCCACCCGTAAGTCTTGGCGGCCGCCAGCGCTTCCTTGCTGACCGGGTTCATGCCCGTTCCCGGCGCAAACCAGTCTTCCAGCAAGTCGTCGGGTATGTAGGCGCCGATCCTCAAAGGCAGCTTTTCGAGGACGACATCCATTTCGTCAGGTGCGGACAATGGTGGGGTCTCCTTCAAGATCTACCCACGAAGAATTCACTTGAGGCCGAACGGGTTCCAGAGCACAGCTGAGAAGGCGGCCGTCAGGGGCGGGCAAGACTGGATTCGAGGTTCGGCTCTACGAGATGTGGCTGAAACAGGGAGAGTCGGCAGATCGAGCTCTTCCCGAGAGAGGGGTGCAGTCCACCATGTCTCCTCCGATATAAACCGTAACCTATGTGTCCAGAATGGACCGGGCAAATTTGGCGCACCCGGCGGCATTCGAACCTGTGACCTTTGCCTTCGGAGGGCAGGCGTCATCGGATTGACCCTGTTACCTGCGAGCTTACCAACGTTCGATAATCGTTGACGTACAAACAGATATGGCTTACCGGCTAGGCAACGGTGATCGCTGCTGATCGCCTCAATTTGCTACCTGCTGCTACCTATGCGTTACCTTTAGGGCGGCAGGCCTGTGTCGGAGAGCCATCCAGTGCCGAAGCTAACCACAAGGACGATCGACGCCATCAAGCCCAACGGGAAGCGTGACGTTCTCGTGTGGGACGACGATCTGCCGGCGTTCGGTATTCGCGTGTGGCCGTCGGGTGCCAAAACGTTCATCCTGATGTTCCGCAATGCCAACGGCCGTGTGCGAAAACTGACGCTCGGTCGGTACGGTGTGATCACGCCGGATCAAGCCCGCAAGCAGGCGAAGGTGCGGCTGCTGGAGGTCGCCAGCGGCGAAGATCCCGCCGAGCAGAAGATTGCCGGCCGCAACGCTGTGACCGTCAAGGAACTGTGCGAGGCATACCTGACGGCTGCCGAAACCGGCAAGCTGCTGACCAAGAGCCGGAAACCCAAGAAGGCGACTACGCTTTACACCGATCGCGGGCGGATCGAGCGTCACATCGTCCCGCTTCTCGGTCGCCGCACGGTCGTCTCGATCACGCCGACTGACATCCGTAAGTTTCAAGATGATGTGGCAGACGGCAAGACGGCCGGCATCCACAAGACGAAAGCCCGTGGCAAGGCAGTTGTCGTGGGCGGGACAGGTACAGCCACACGGACCACGGGACTGCTGTCCGGCATCTTCACGTGGGCGGTGGAGCAGGGTTACCGCGCCGACAACCCTGTGCTCGGAATCAAGCGCCATGCCGACGGTAAGCGCAAGGTCCGCCTCGATGCAGACGGATACCTGCGCCTCGGTGACGAGTTGCGTCGGCTGGCTGCCACAGGTGCTCGCTGGCAAGCGATCAGTCAATTGCGAGTCATAGCCCTGACCGGCTGTCGCCTAGGCGAGGCTCAGGCGCTCAAGGTGTCGGAGATCGACTTCGCCGGCCATTGCCTGCGCCTGTCCGACTCCAAGACGGGCGAGAGCGCGCGCCCGCTCGGGCAGACAGCTCTCGACGTTCTGCGGAACGCGCTGGAACAGGCCGGCAGCTCGCAGTGGGTGTTCCCAGCCGCTAAGGGCGACGGCTTCTATCAAGGGCTCCCGAAGGTATGGCGCGGCACTCCGGCCACTAGGACCCGCCCCGCCGTGTCCGGCATCCAACAGGCCCTCGGTGTCTCGGGCATGACCCTGCACGGGCTCCGCCACAGCTTCACATCCGTGGCCGAAGCCGACCTCGGATATCCAGCTGCTATCGTCAAGGCGCTCGTCGGGCACGCTGGCAATGGTGTGCATGACGGGTACGTTCATGCCCTGCCCAAGGCGCTTATCGCCGCCGCCGACGACATTGCCGACGAGACCGCGGTCATGATGGGCGACGCGGTTCGCGAGCGGGACGAGCAGGCACTGGCCGAACCAGCGGCTGGCAACGTCATCGAAATGCCGAGGCGCCGTCGGCGAGTGTGAGCTATGGGGCGCCCGAAGAAGTCGCGCTTGCCGGCATCACGCGCTGGCCGCGCCGTCCATAAGGTCGCCAGATGGCTGCCGCCACATCCAGCGCTGTGGGATGAGCTGGCGGCCGCTTTGGGCAAGGACGAGCTGGAGCCGGAAGCGCGCGACCAGATAGCCTGGATCGCTCAGCGCTACATTGACGATGCGCCGTTCAGCCAAAACGCGCCTCGTGTTGAGGATGCAACCAAGTGGCTCGATAGCGTCGACAAGGCTCTGCTCAACCTTGTGGCTGCGTACACAAGCTCAGGCGGCGGTGGCGCCAAGGCTTATGCCGAGAGCATCATGAACGAACATCTCGCAGAAGCGGGGTATGCGCGGTTCAGCGACCTGCTGGAGCGCGCCTCGGCGGCCGGCCGAGCCATAACGTGCGCCCGAGCCGACATCAGCGGCGACGGTCACCCGCGCTTCGACGAGCGCGACGAGTGGCGCAACATGATCATCCGACTGTGGAAGCTGGCCCAGGACCGCGGATGGAAACCGTCAACCAACATGATGCTGGTCGATGCGGCAGCCGACGACAATGGCGCCGAGTCACGGACAGCAACCCGCTTCATCGAGTTCGTCGGCATCTTGCAGGAAGCGCTCCCGCCAGGACTGCCGCGGCACAACAAGACCGACGCGGCGCTGACCAAGGCCGTGGCCGAAGCGACGCGAGCCCTGCGGCAGGCCCGAAACGAAAACTCCGGCTAAATCGGCCGAGTTTCGGTTTCGGGTCAAACCAGAACAGATCAGCGAACCTCGTCACACGCCGCGAGTCGGTAAGTTGATCGGAGGTTTCACGATGGAGAAGGGTTTCCCCAGGCGCCTGCGGCGGAAGGATGCGTCCGCCTATTTGCTAACCGTCCACGGTGTCAGCCGAACGCCAAAGACGCTGGCGAAGTACGCCGTTACCGGCGGTGGGCCGCGATACCACAAGGCCAACAACGTACCGTTCTACGACACTGACAATCTGGACGCGTGGGTCGAAGAACTGTTCGGCGAAGCTGTCTCTTCCAGCGCCGAATACAAGGCCCGCCGCGCCGCCGCCGAGCAGGCGGCCTGAACCCGAAGCCCCGCCGCATGTCGCGCGACGAAGGCTCCGGGATCTTGCGGACAGTCAGACGCCCGCGAAACTAAAATCCGGTCAGCACAAGTCAAGCGGCGCGAGGTTTTCCAAAAAGAGGAACCGCGTTGATGAAGTCGACTGATTTGCAGCGCCGCGCTAGGACGCTCCAGGCGCTGCTCGACTTGCGCGAGGCGGATTGGCGTCGGCTCGACGCCCGCCACGAAGCGGTGCTCGCCGAGCTGGCGAGGCTGCTCAAGAGGGGCCAGCCCGATCGGGCGCTCCAAGTGATCGAGGGCGTGCTTGGCGAGTGGGGCTCGGCATGAGCGCGCCGACGATCACCTGCAAGGGCTGCGGTGCGAGTTTCACCCCAAGCCGGCCTGACCAGCACTGCTGCAACGCCTCATGTCGCGCGAAGGCCCAACGGCGCCGGCAAAGGCGTGCGGATCTGGGGGAGGTCCAATCCTCCGACAAAAACGTACGCGCGGCACCGCGCTGGCTCCCTGCGGCCGTCGGGCGTCAGGCACTGGCCGACCCGACATCAACTTCCCCGAAACCATGCATCAGGCCCGGCTATCCCGTCGGCATCATCGAGTCGAGGGACGAACTCGGGCTGCCGGTATTCTTCGATGAGGACGGCAAGCGGTTGATCCGAAATTGGGGACCCGGTGGCTTCTCCGATGTCGAACGCCGCGTGATGAAGCTGCAGCTGACGGAACTCACCTTTTTTGGAGGCCGGTTCTACCGCCGGGACGGGAGCGGTCACGAGGCATTGTCCACCAAGATCGACGTCGTCAGCAAGCGACAGTCGGATTGCAGCAGATGAACTGATGGCCGTTCGCCCTCGACGGGCGGACGGTCCTTGTTTGAGGAAGGACCCATGCATCAACGTCTCAACCGCGAAGCCTTCCGGACCAGCAGGCTGCTCGACTTCTGCTCGGCCAAGGAGCTCCAAGCGCAGACCGGGCACGAGATGGCCGACTGGCCGTTGGTGATTGCTAAGGAAGGCGTCGACAACGCGCTCGATGCCTGCGAGGACGCCGACATAGCCCCCGCTGTTGCAATCCGCGTCGATGCCGATGGCATCACGATCGCCGACAACGGGCCGGGAATCCCGACAACTACCGTGGAATCGGTTCTCGACTTCAATGTGAGGGTTTCCAGCCGCGAAGCATACGTGTCGCCGACACGTGGCGCGCAGGGCAATGCGCTCAAGACGCTGGTGGCGATGCCGTATGTGCTGTCGGGGGGCCGGCTGGGCACCGCTACGATCTCGGCGCATGGGATGCAGCATCACATTGATTTCAGGGTCGACCAGATCCGGCAGCAGCCGGCGATCACCTACCGGACCTCCCCGGCAGACCGCAAGATTGGCACGGAAATCCGGGTTGGATGGCCCGATTTAGCTTGCTCAATCTTGCAACAGTCCCGCGGACGATTTTTACAAATCGTCCAAGACTACGCATGGCTCAACCCCAACCTGACGCTCTCCATTGACTGGTTCGGCGAGGTCCTCGAGATCGCGCCGACCGATTCCACCTGGGCGAAGTGGAAGGCATCGGACCCGACATCGCCACACTGGTATCCGCCGGAACGGCAGCAGCGGTTGATCGCGGCGCAGGTGGCGCATGACGCCGACAACGGTCGTGACCGCACCGTCCGGGAGTTTGTCGCGCAGTTCCGTGGCCTTTCCTCGACGGGTAAGCAGAAGGCGGTGCTTGAGGCGCTTTGCCTGTCACGCGCCGCTCTCTGCACTCGTAAGCAATGGCGCGATCGACGCCGCTGCCACTGCCGCGCTGTTCGATGCCATGAAGTCGCAGTCGAAGCCGATCAAGCCCAAGCTTCTCGGCGCCATCGGCCGCAACCATTTCGAACGTCGCTGTCGCGAGCTCGGCTGCGAAATGGAGTCCTTCGACTATCGCAAGATCGAGGATGAGGACGATGAAGGCATTCCTTACCTCGTCGAGACCGCGTTTGCCTGGCGCGGCGATGATGACTACGGCCGCCGGCGCGACATTGTCGGCGTTAACTGGTCGCCAGGCATCACCAACCCGTTCCGTGTGCTCGGCGGCTATGGCCAAAGCCTCGACTCGATCCTGCAGCGCCAGCGCGTCGGCCGTGACGAGCCGGTGACCTTCATCCTGCACGTCGCCTGCCCGCGCGTCGATTACCTCGACCGCGGCAAGTCGTCGGTGGCGGTGCGGTCATGAAGGGCCAGTCGATAATCGACGCCGTCGAGGGCGTCACCAAGAAATGGGCAAAACAGCGCAGGGCCGAAGAGCGGGCAGCTTCAGCGCGCGCCAACCGCCGCCAAGCGATGAAGCGGTGGCGGCCTGCAAGCCTGATCGAGGCCGCGGCCCATATCCTCCCGCAAGCGTGGGCGAAGGCGTCCGGTGACGGACTGTATCCGGCTTCGGCGCGGCAGATTTATTATGCGGCTCGTGGCGCGCTACAGGAAATCACCGGCAAGCCGGTCAATTACGGCTATTTCTCGCAGTCGCTGCTGCCCGACTATATCGAGCGGTATGGCCTCCACTGGGACGTCGTCTACGACGCACGCGGCACCTATTTCGAGCCGCACGGCAAGCGCCCGGTGCCGATCGGCACGCTGCAGGTCAGGAAGTATCTCGCTACAATCAAACTGGACGACGGTCTGGATGAAATTCCGAACATCGTGATCAGCCGCCGCTTTCCGACGAGCGGCCCGCAGAATCGCTTCGGCGCGATCTTGTTCATTGAGAAGGAGGGCTTCAAGCCGCTACTCGATGCGGCCCGTATTGCCGAGCGCTTCGACATCGCGATCATGTCGACAAAGGGCATGTCGGTCACGGCATCAAGGCAGCTGATCGAAGAGTTATGCGCCGATCATGAGATCCCGCTGCTGGTCCTGCACGACTTTGACGTCTCCGGCTTCACGATCGCCGGCACGCTACAGGAATCGACACGGCGCTATGAGTTCACGCGCCCGTTCAAGGTCATCGATCTCGGCCTGCGCCTCGCCGACGTCGAGGGCCTCGAGCCGGAAGACGTCTTCTTCAAAGACAAGGCGGACCTCGATGCAATTGCCTCGACGCTGCATCGGTATGGCGCGACCAAGGACGAGAGCGCCTTCCTGCTCGAGAGGCAGCAGCGCGTCGAACTGAACGCGATGACCTCGCCCGATTTCGTTGCCTTCCTCGAGCGGAAGCTCACCGAGGCGGGTGTCCGCAAGGTTGTTCCGGACCGCCGGACGCTCGAACTTGCCGCCAGGCGGGCTGCAATGATCGCCGAGATGCAGAAAGCCATCCGCGAGGTTTCGAAGACGTCGGCTACCGTCAGCTTGCCGAAGGACCTGGAGCGGCTGTTGCGGCGCCGGCTGGAGAAACGTCCGGAACTGCCGTGGGACGTCGCGCTGCTCGACCTGATGGGTGCCGACGACTCGGGCGACGATCCCGACGATGACTCCGAAGATGAGGAGGACGCTGACTAATGCCGCTGCAGATCATCGGTTTCCACCGTCCGACCAGCCTGATCCCGCTCGGTTCCGTTCGTGGCTCGACCGGCGGCGGGCGCGCGAGGAGACGGGACGGATGATCGCTCTGACCGCTGCCGAGGTCGCTCGCGCACTTGGCGGTGACGTCCATCAAGGCTACGCCCTGGCGCCCGGACCAGGGCATTCGGACCGCGATCGCTCGCTGAAGGTGTGGATCGATGCGCACGGCGCACTTCACGTCAAAAGTTTTGCCGATGACGATTGGCAGGACTGCATCGACTACGTGCGCCAGACCTGCGGTCTTCCAGCGTTCGCGCCGGACAGGACGCGGGTCCAACCGCGAGTAGATCATCGCCAGCATGTAAACCACAGGATCGACACGACGGCCGGCGCGCAACAGGCTTACCGGCTCTGGCGTGAAAGCCACGATCCGCGCGGCACGCTGGTCGAGATCTATCTTGCCGCACGTGGACTGCCCCTTCCCGACGAAGTGGCGGGAAATGTGATCCGCTTCCATCGGCATTGTCCGTTCAAAGGTGCAGATGGCGAGCGGCTATTCCTGCCGGCTATGATCTGCCGCTACGCGCCGATTGCAGGCGACCACGATCCCGACGCGCCGCCCAGCGCTATCCATCGCACCGCGCTTTGCATGGATGGATCAGATCGTCGCCGCGACGTGGCCAAGCAGATGCTTGGTCCGGTGACTGGCCAGTGTGTGAAGCTGACAGCCGACGAGCACGTTTGCCTGAACCTCAATCTTGGCGAAGGCATCGAGTCGGCGCTCGGTTGCCTTAAGGGCGGCAACTGGCCGATCTGGTCGGCGACCACGGAAGGTATCATGCGTCGCTTCCCATTGCTTGGTGGGATCGAGTGCCTGACGCTTTTCGCCGACCACGACGGTCCTGGATTGTCAGCCGCGCAGGGGTGTGCGGAGCGATACGCTGCAGCCGGCCGGGAAGTCTTCATCCGCTGGCCGAAAGGGCTTGGACGCGACTATGCCGACGAGGTCGCGCCATGAACGAGAACGTCATCCATTTTCAGCCGGACGGTGGTGGTGATGAGGGCGCTGGCAAGACCAACTATGTCGCGAATCCGCTGAACCTCCGCCGCGAACTGCATGGCAACGCTCTTACCAAAGGCCTCGTCGGCTTCGACGAGTTCGCGGGCGAAGTCATGCTACTGCGCCCCATCCCGCGTCCCCATCTCAAGACGCCGAAGGCATTTGCGCCGCGCCCTTGGGCCGACGCCGACGACACCGCGCTTGCGGAGCATTTCAACCAGCGCGGCTTCAAACGAATCGGTCGTAATCTGGTCCGCGACGTAATCGAACTGGAAGCACGCTCGCAACCCTTCCATCCATTGCGCGAGCGCCTCGAAGGGCTGTCATGGGACGGCACCAAACGGCTGTCGCGATTCTTCCTCGATTACTGCGGCGCCGTGGTCGACGGTGATGACGACAAGGAGCGCGCCGATGTCATCAGCTACATTGAAGCGGTAACCCGGTGTTTCTTCATTTCGGCCGTCGCGCGTGCTTTGCGACCCGGTGTTAAGGCGGATTGCGCGCTGATCCTCGAAGGTAAGCAGGGTGCTTTGAAGTCAAGCCTGCTGCGCATGCTGGCCCTCAATGACGAGTGGTTTTCCGACAGCCTCCCCCACGACCTCGAAAGCAAGGATGCGCGCCAGCATCTCGCCGGCCGGTGGATCGTCGAACTCGGCGAAATCGCCCAGTTCAGGCGCTCCGAAATCGAGACGGTCAAATCTTTCCTCTCGTGCCAGAGCGACAAATACCGACCGTCGTACGGGCGCAGCGTGGTCACGGTACCGAGGCAATGTATCTTCTGCGGTACGACGAACGCTGAAACCTATCTCGTCGACACCACCGGCAACCGCCGGTTCTGGCCGATCCGCATCGAGGCCGTCGACCTTGTCGGTGTCGCCAAGATCGTGGATCAGCTATGGGCCGAGGCGGTCGCGGCATGGCGAGATGGCGAAATCTGGTGGCTGACTCCGAAGATCGAAAGGATCGCCGCAGGTCAGACCGACAGTCGCATCGATACCGATCCTTGGCACGACAAGATCGATGAGTACGTATGCACGCGCATGGCTGGCATGTGGTTCACGACTGCGGACGTTCTCGGACAGCTCAACGTCGATATGAGCCGTCGCGACAGGGCTGCCGAGATGCGTGTGGGCGCAGTGCTGAGGCGTCTGAAATGTGCGCGCAAAAAACAGCGCGGTGGACCCGACAACAAGCCGAGATGGGCTTATAGCCGACCCGCTGCCGACGATGTGATCGAGTAATCATGATCCGCGGATGTTCCGACTGAGTGGGAACAATCACACCCAAAACCGCAGAAATCGGCGGTTCCGCTCCTGGCGTTCCTACTGTTCCTACCCTTCCCTTTAGAGCGTGAGCGATAGGGAAATACAGCACTTCATGGGAATCGGTGGGTACAGGAGGGAACGTAGGAACAGAGCGACGCGGAAACGAGCACGCCTTTGTCGACAATCACCAGAACAGGTGCACAAACTCCGGGTTAGAGGCCAACCCAATTTCGTTTCCGCTGGATCGAGAAAGCTCTTAGAGTGATGCGTTCCCTGCCAAGGATGGTTGACTCCATCGCAAGATGCGGCAAGCCGAATTAGCATGATGGAGCGCTTGCATGGCTACGTGATCTGTTCGAGTTTGCCTGACGCCGGCGTCGTGATGCCGGATATTCCCTACGCCCGCTCGTTGACAACCATCAGGAGATTCCGCGCCCTCCAATTAAGTTCAGGGCTCCGGCGCGCGTTGCGTGCGGACATTTGAGGTCTGGGTCATGTCTGAAACCGACAACGCCGATCAAATCGCCTATTGGAACGCCGGGGCCGGTGAGACTTGGGCGGCCTTGCAGAAGCACATGGACGCCCAGTTGGAGCCCCATGGGCTCAGGGCGATGGAGGCTCTCGCTCCCGCGCCAGGCGAGAGCATACTCGATGTCGGCTGCGGCTCTGGCCAGACGAGTTTGGAGTTGGGCCGAGCCGTCGATGCCAGCGGCGCCGTCGTGGGGCTCGACATCTCGCGGCCGCTGCTGGATGTGGCTCGCCGCCGCGCCGCCGAATCGGGCGTTGCGAACGTCTCGTTCCGCGAGGCCGACGCCCAGACCTGCGTCTTCGCGTCGACCTTCGATGCGGTATTCTCGCGCTTCGGCGTGATGTTCTTCGCCGACCCGCCAGCGGCCTTCGTCAACATCCGTCGGGCGCTGAGGCCAGGTGGGCGACTGGCGTTCGTCTGCTGGCGCACACCCGGCGAGAACATTTTCATGATCCTGCCGCATATGGCGGCTGCGCCGCAGCTTCCGCCTGCGCCGCCGCCAAAGCCCGGCGCGCCTGGCCCCTTTGCGTTCGCCGACCCTGCGCAGGTGCGCCACATCCTCGCCAGCGCCGGCTTCCGCGACATCGATCTGACCCCGCACGACCAGAAGATTGGCGCTGGCGACCTGGAGCAGACCTTGGCCGTCAGCCTCAAAGTCGGCCCCCTGGGCCGCGCCTTGCTCGAGCACCCTGACAAGCGGGCGCTCGTGATCGATGATGTACGCCAGGCATTACGGCCGCATGTGGACGAGGACGGCGTCGTGCGCCTGGATTCGGCGAGTTGGATCGTGACGGCGCGGGCTTAAACCTTCACAACGCATGGGCCGGACTGAAACTGGTCCGCATGGCCATTGAGCAGACCTGCCCGGCCGGCGTGCTGCCGAGCGAGGAAGCCGTCGTGCTGCTCTATGGTCCCGAGCGAGTGCATGAAGGCGAGGCGCGGGCCAAGCCGGTCACAGAGACTGTGGAGAGGCTCACTGGTGCTCATCGCTGAAACCGAGCAGCGATGCATGTCGCAGATCCTCCTCGCCGTGAGTTGGTGGTCTGGATGCGCGAGCGCTGACATGGTGCTAGGTGAACCAGATACGGACGCGCCCGATGAGTCGTGCCGACCGAAAACCTGGGACTTTGAACATGCTCGACGCAGCCTTGCACATTGGGGAACTCAGCAGGCGGCAGCCAAGGATCGTCAAGAGACTCGGCAAGTACTCCTTTCTGGAAGTGGCAAGCATCCTTTCAGGTTTGTTGACACAGCCCGCGACGCACGCGGCGACGCTTAGAATTGAAGGCCTGATCCATCTGGCAGCGTTGCACTGTAGCGGTCACCAGGCTCCCCCCCTTGCCAACTTTCGGGAGTGGCTGAACGACATCCTGATGAGAGATCTTCTGGGAAGTGGCGAAGATCCACCAGAAGACGTCTTTGTTACCATCACTCCGTCCTGGACGGGTCCGGCAAGGCTATTCGAGGGTAAGTGGACCGAAAACAGCTACCATCTCCAGACCATGCTTGCGGCACTGCTCCGATTTCCTCGCGACGGCTGGGTTCAGTCCGCTCTGGTCCACGTCATGCCGCTGCTGCGGCTCTCAGAAGAGATCGCGAGACGCTCGGGAGTCCCTCGCTACACGTTGGCAACGAGCGAACCCCAGGCGCCGATAAGGGTTGCTCCGAACAACGTGCAGCGCGGACAGGCTTGCGTTAGCTTCACCGCAGACGATCTAGCCAAGCTGCACATCGATGAACGGGCGCTGCTCCCATTCGCGTTCACGCCGGAAAGGGCTAATCGCCTGGCGGACGAGGAACTCGGCAATACCACGCTCGAGCGTCTGCCTCTGCTGCACCATTCGGCCGGTTGGCTGGTCATTCTGCCAACTGCGCTAAGCGCCGCCGCTCGGCTGTTCATTGTTGATCTCGCGCAACAGAACGGCCAAATAGAGCAACTGAGCGCTGCCATTCGAGATGTCGAGCTGCAGGAAGTCATGACCGTCGGCATTGCCGGTTGGAAGCTGCGAAACCCGTCTGACATCCGGCACTACCCGGGCGGGGTTTCGGCGTTTACCGCTGAGTTCGACGTGGGCGGGTACGCCGCCGTGGTTTACCTGACCGGCGACCTTGGGGCAGTTTTCGCCTCTGGCCTCCAAGGGGTCGATTCCCCTCAAGCCGCGTTCGACAAGACGGTGTTCCCGCTGCAGCAAGAATTGGCTGGCCGTGACGATTACCGCCGTGGCCTGACGATCGTTCTGCTCGGTGGTGTCGGTCGCGGCTTTACCCTGGGGTTTCCAGAGCCCCCGCCGGAATGGCAGCAGGTGGCGATGAGCATGGCCGATGCCCTGCGCCTCGGCTGGGACCACGATTTTACGGCAATCAGGGCTTGGAAGCTACGCACACATGAGGACCAGATGGTAGCCCGCGGCTACCAAATCATCAACGTCAACGGTTTCCTCAACCACTACGGCTTTCTGGAGTCCCAAGGATTCCTGCCGGTGCCGCCTGAGCTAGGCTCGCCCGGCTTGATGACCCTCTCGCCAGGCCATGTCACGGCCGTGCGCTCGCGTATCCGCAAGGCTCTGGACTACCACCTGCTCGCCGACCCAACGCACAGCCGCTGGATCGAAGTGCAGCGGCGATCCACAGCCCCCTTCTTTCAGGAAATCAGCGATCTGCCGCTCTTCGTGGCGCCGGGGGAATTTTTCGGGGGCAGGTTGCTCGCGGCAGTCGAAACCGAGGCGCGTACCTGGTGGATTGGAACTCCCCGCGATGCCCAAGACCCAATGGCGCGCGACCTTGTTGGAAAGGTCTGGGATGCAGCCCAGCGCTGGATGGTCCGGTTAGCCCCAGAACTGGAACGGGATCTGGACACACTTCCGTCCGGCCCCATAGGCATCGAGCTGGAGTTTCCCGACGTAGAGTTGGTTGCCTCGCGAATGGGCGCCGAGCACGGTGCAGCCACACGACCGGACGTCCGAGTTGACGATCACGGCAGTGTTCGGGTCGCGTCTTCCCTTGAGGTGCTCCGCGCCCATAGCGATCCGGTCAACACCGCCGAACGCTGGCTTATCGCAGCCATGGCGCTTGGCGCCGCAAAGCTGGCCCAGGCAGACCGTAACGAGGCTTGGGCGGACGCGCTGGCCATGCTTATCACGCGGGCCGACGACGCACGGTTCGTGCACGCCATCCCCGCAGCAACACCAACGCAGGCGCTTCAGTTCTACGCGCCCTTGCCGCCTGCGCGCCTGGTCAAGGATGAGGATATCGGTTGGGCAATGTTCGGGCTGGCGGCGGCCTCAGGCTGTCCCGGGCCAGCATCCGTATCGCCGACGGACGCAGGGCCGCTGCTGCGCACGACCGTGCTTCGGCTTTGGGAGCGCATCCGGCCAACCCTTGGACGGCTTAACCGCAAGAGCGTCGTCGTGCGGGCTCTGCTCAACCAGGAGGCGATCGACAAGGATCGCGTGGAATGGAGACACACGGCTGCGGCGCTGCTAGCGCTGCATGACCAGGCCGATGTGGTCGAGACACACAATGACCGGGAATATCAAAGAGGGGTTGCCGGTATCGCCAGTCGTGCGATCGCCGAGATGGCCATCTGCACCTCTCCGGTGACTGGCGGTCTGCCGATCACCGATGTCGACTTCGATCAGCTGCTGGCCGACGTTGCAGCCATGGTCGAAAGCGCTTCCCAGTGCGATGCCTACTACTATGAACTGACATCGGAACCACTCAACGTGGCTGCGAACGGCAGCTTCCAGTTCGACCGACAGTTCCTCGATCGGATCCAGCGGCCATTCAATGACGCGCAGGGGGAGCGTCTCTTCCGGGATGCTGCCGCGGACTATGCTGAGGCATTTGCCAAGGCCGCGACGGATCCCGATGCCGTCGCGCCACCCATGATCGATCCGCTGCTTGTCGCCGCAATGCAGGACGAGTTCGGCCTCGGGTTCGAAGACCTCTTTAACGTCTGCCAGGAATTCGCCGAGGACGCCCTCGAGGCGGGGCAGCCGTACTTGAGTTTGCGTCGTAGCGAGGTGCTGGGAAGGCTGTCCGCGGAGGAGCGGAACGGTCGCGTCGACGCGGAACGCGCATACAAGGCCCTTACGCTTCTGCCGCGTGCGCGATGGGACGAAGAAAAGCCCGTGGGGGCACGTGCACGGGACTGGCAGCCCTGGCGCATGAACCGCAAGCTTTCGCTGACCCGCCGCCCGCTTATCCAGGTCGACGAGGGCGAGGATCCAGAAGTGCTCCTGTTTCCGGTGCTGATGGACCGGGTGGTGCGGCGCGTGCTCGAGCTGGTCGACGGGCGTCTACCGGCCGAAATGTTCGACACGGCGGCCATCCATCAATGGATCGGTACCGTTGTCAACGACAGGGGGCATGCCTTCAATCACCGGGTTGCAGAGGTGCTCCAGAGCGTCGGTTTCGAGGCCGCGCCGGACCAGATGATGACCCGCTTCGGAGCTGATCGAAGCTTCGGTGATGCCGATGTGCTGGCCTGGAAAGCGGCAACCGGCGAAGTCTGGGTGATAGAATGCAAGCGCCTACAGATCGATCGCACCGTCGCCGAGATCGGTGAGCGCTTCTTGGACTATACGGTCACCGGAAAGAAAACCGGCAAGCGGACGGCGATCCAGAAGCATCTTGATCGCGTGGAGTACCTGCAAAAAAATCCAGCCCTTGTCGCGCGGCACACCAGAATTGAGCCGGCACGGCTGGTTGTCAGGTCCGCCCTAGTGACGGACCGCATCGTACCCATGCAGTTCACCGAGCGCATGACGCCGCTCGTCGATCGCGTCAGCGATTTCCGTAACCTTCGGACCGATTTCGAGTGAGACTGCGACCGAGGCGGAGTGTCCTCGAGATAGCCGTTGCGACTGAGCGGCCCGGTTTGCACGGACTTTTCTGGGCCGCAGACCTAACGCTCCGACGCGCGCAGCGGCTCGAATCTGCCGGGACCCAGCCAAGAAATCGACATGACCGAGCTCCTGTGCCGCAGCCAGTTCCCGCCCAAGGTCAATAATCGCATCCCGCGGGATACGCTCGACGTTGAGCGCGTGCTGCTCAAGCTGCTGGTCAGGCGTCATCGTCAACGTGGAACCGCGCTTCGAGCAGCTGAACGGCCAAGATCCGGTCGAATACATCCTGGCCGTCAACGTCGCGCGCCGGTATCTGACGACCGGGCACCCAGCGATGGCGATGGCGCTTGCCTATCCCAATGTCGAGCAAGTGCATCGAGGCAAGAAAGCGTCCGGTTCCGGACGATTTCCAGATGTCACGAAACAGCGCCTTTCTGACGCCCGCTCACTGCTCGAGCACGAGGATCTGGTCGGGCAGGTGCTCGCCGGCGCGATAAGGCTCGATGCAGCCCGCACCGAGGCCGACAGGCGGCGCTGGAAATATCTAAAGGAACCGTAGACCCAGCAAATGTCGATATCACCGGCAACCGGCGGTTCTGGCCGATCCACGTCAAAGACATCGATCTTGCGGGCGTTGCCAAGGTCGTTGACCAGCTGTGGGCCGAGGCGGTCACAGCATGGCTAGCCCGACCGACCTTGCCAGCGATGATGATTGTGATCATCGCCAACATGTTGATCACCATCATCATAGACGAAGTCAGAGTACCCCACAGAAAGCAACCATTTGGCGATCTCCTCCACGTCGGGCACCATCCACGGTTGGACTAGTCTTCCAAGCCGTCCAACACATTGCCTTTTAGAAGCCTTTCGGCGATCCATGCTGTAAGGGGGCGGCATGAGCACGTTCGAAGACATCAAGCCGGGAGCCCGGATCAGAGGCCTCGATGCATCTGGCCTTGGCGGAGATCGTATCGGTTTCGCGCTTCGGACTTTGACGCCCTCAATCTGGTTTTCAGGGCGAACGGCAATCTGATGGGCGGCCACCTTCGCCGCGCCGGCCGGGATGCCATCGTTCGACGAGAACGAGCCGTGACGGTAGACGATCTATGTGCGTCCGCATTGGTCACCTTACTGGCGGGCCACAGCCTCTCTGGATGCAGGCTGGCGGCGGCTCAGGCACCGCAAATAAGCGCAATGTGGTTCGATCGTCCGCGTCAGCGCGCAATGGCGCTGCTGCGAGAGCCAGATGAGAAGATCACCTATTCGGATTGCCCCCCAGCTTGACCTGTGAAAAAAGTCCCATTCGTATTGGCCCACGACGGACCAACACTGTGGGGGACATCTTGAGTTCAGATCGCGTCGGCGACAGAGACAGCGCCGTTTCGGCCATATCCCCCGGAACATTTCTGCTGGCCCGATCGAAAACCTGGATTGTGGAGGACAGGCAGACCCTCAGCGGCATCCCCACGCTGGATCTCGTCTCGGTCGAAGACGATTCGCAGGGCGAGACGCTGCGCATTGCGCTCCGGTCGGAGATAGGCGCGCAGGTACTCGACCCAAACGACTGGTCGCCACTCCTTCAGACGACTTTCGAAGGCCCCGAACGCCTCGGCGCGTACCTGCGGGCCACCGAGTGGCGGACAGCGTCGGCGGCGGATCGGAAGCTCTTCCAGGCGCCTTTTCGTGCGGGCATTCGGCTGGATGCATACCAGTTGCTCCCGCTCGCCAAAGCGCTCGAACTTCCGCGCGTCAATCTGTTGATCGCCGACGACGTCGGTTTGGGCAAAACGGTCGAGGCAGGGCTGATTGTCCGCGAAATGCTGCTGCGGCGGCGTGTGGAGGTGATTGTCGTCGCCGCGCCGGCATCGATGCTGCTGCAGTGGCAGGACGAACTGGCACAGAAGTTCGGCCTCGACTTCACGATCGTCGATCGCGAGCATCTCCTGGAAACGCGCCGAACTCGCGGCTTCTCCGCCAATCCCTGGAGCATCGGTTCCCGGTTCATCGTCTCCCACGGTGTGCTTGCCGACGAAGCCTATATGGGCGGCCTGCGAGATATGCTCGGCGAGTTCAGGGCGCGAACCATGTTCATCCTCGACGAGGCTCATCATGCGGCGCCCTCGGCTGGAACGGCATGGGCAACTGAGAGCCAGATGACCCGTTCGGTCCGCCAGATCGCGACGCGGTTCGAGCATCGGCTGTTCCTTTCCGCCACACCGCACAATGGCCATTCCAACTCCTTCGCCACACTTCTGGAAATACTGGATCCACAACGCTTCACGCGGGGAATCGATGTCCAGGCCAAGGAACTGGAGCCGGTCATGGTGAGGCGCCTCAAGGAAGACCTGCGTCGGCTCGGACAACCCTTTCCCGAACGGATCGTCGAGCCGATCCGCATCAGTGGTCTCGATGCCAACGCCCCTGAATTGCGTCTTGCCGCGCTGCTTGACGACTATCGTGCGTCGTCCTCCGGAGGCTCGCGTGCTCGATTCCTCTTCGCCAACCTCCAGCAGAGGTTGTTTTCCTCGATCGCGGCGTTCGACCGCACGCTGACCACGCATCGGAAGACGCTCCTGAGGAAGCGCCGAGAGGAGACGGTCGTAGAAGTCGAGGCCGTTCTTGAGTTGACAGATGACAATGACCAGATCGAAGCGGCTACCGATCAGGCGCGCGGCGAGCTCGGCGACCTCGACGCGGCGATTACTCAGGTCGATCGGATGCTGGCCGTCACTGGACCTGCGCGGGATCTGCCCGATGCACGCATCGAGGCGATCCTCGACTGGGTCGAGGCCGAAATGCTCGATCGTTCCCATGCGTGGCAGAACCGCCGGCTCCTTCTCTTCACGGAGTGGGACGACACCAGACGCTGGCTTGTCGAAAGGCTGAAGGAAGGGCTTCTGCAGCGCAGTCGAAGCAAGGTCAATCTTGACGGAAGGATCCTCGTCTTTACTGGTCAGACGAGCCTTGACGAACGCGAGCGGATCAAGATCGCCTTCAACGCCCCCTTCGAGAAGGAGCCGGTCCGTATCCTGGTTTGCACCGATGCGGCGCGCGAGGGCCTGAACCTCCAGGCAAGATGCCACGATCTCATCCATGTCGATCTGCCTTGGAACCCGTCGCGCTTGGAGCAGCGTAACGGGCGGATCGATCGCAAACTGCAGCCGTCGAAGGTCGTGACGTGCCGGTATTTCTTCTACGAGCAGCGCGAGGAGGATCGCGTGCTGGATGCGCTCGTCCGCAAGACCGAGACCATCCGACGGCAGCTTGGTGCATCGGGCGAGGTGCTGCGTCAGACGATGGAAAAGACGCTGACGCGCGAAGGCATCAGGCGAAGCGAGGCCGCAAGCCTTGCCGCCTCGATCGAGCGAAACCTCCACTCGCGTCGCTCTTGCAGAGCGCGAACTCGGTGACGAGACCGAACGTCGCATCGCGCGGCTGAAGGAAGAGCAGGAGCGACTGCAGCGTGCGCTGGAACAGGCGCGCCGCCGCGTCGGGGTGGATGGCGATGATGTCCGGCGCGTGGTTGAGATCGCATTGAAGGCCGACAACGCAGCGCTTTCGCCCGGACATTTCAGCGTCCCCGAGGCAGTCATGCTCGACCCGGATCATCCCTCTTTTGCCAAGGATGCAAGCTGGGCCTCGCTATTCGATGAACTGCGGCCGGGTAGGCCTGCCCGGCCCAAGGATCGTGCGAGATGGCGTCGCGAAACGCCTGTACGCGGGCTTGTCTTCCAGCCTCCCCGCATCATTGAAGGAGAGCCCGAGCCGCAGGACGTCGTTCAGCTTCATCTTGAGCATCGCTTGGTCAAGCGACTGATTTCGCGCTTTGCGTCGCAGGGCTTTCGCGCCGATGTCGGCCGGATCACGGCGATCGCCGGGCCGGGCGCGCAGCCCCGCGTCGTGCTCATCGGCCGCCTCTCGCTGTTCGGGCCAGGCGCGCGACGCCTTCATGAAGAGATCATTCCGATCACCGCTGCGTGGCGCGATAGCCGCCGAGACGAAGCCCCGCTCGCGCCCTTCGCTCAAGCGGGTGAAGCGGCGACGATCGCGCAACTGGACGACGCCTTGCGCGACGGAGCCGCACTCGGCTCGGGCGTGATCGCCCGGCTCGCCGCGTCGGCGGGGCGCGACATCGCCGATCTGCGGCCGCATCTGGAGGCGCGGGCGGCAGAGTTGGAGGCTGCGGCCAAGACCGAGCTCGCCGAAAATGGTCGCCGCGAGGGGGATGAAATGTCTCTGCTGCTCCGCCGCCAGATCGACAAGGTGCGCCAGGCGATGCGTGAGAAACAGCCTCCCGCGCAGATGGAGTTTGACCTTTCATCGGATGAGCAGCGGCAACAGGCGGAAAAGGAGACGAGGCAGTTCGAGGCAGACCGCCGATCATGGGACGGCAAGCTGCTGCGCCTGCAGGATGATCTCGAACATGAGCCTCAAAATGTGCGCGACGGGTATGAGGTGCGCGCGCGCCAACTGGAACCGCTCGGCCTCATCTATCTCTGGCCGGCCACGAACTGAGCAGCAGCATGGCATTTCACGGACACCTCGACGAAACCACGGAATGGCTGAACTACCTCCAGCCGGAAGGGTTGGTTGTCGGCGCAAACGTTCTGCGCGAACGCGCCCTGACGCCCATCAGGCAAACCCCCGTCGACACAGAGGAAGCGCAGCAGGCGCTTGGGCTGCCCGATAGCGCCGAGCGTGAAGATGATCGTCACTTCGTCTTGCGTGATCCCTGGGCATTCTTCGAGCGTGTGCTGCAGTGGCCTGTCAAGCTCGTCGCCGGCAGTCCGAACGGTCCGGGAGTGCCCGTGGACCTTGCCAGAACCGTTCCCGAACATGAGACGCTGCTTTCCCCGGACATGGCGGTCCTCTGGAATGGTGCGGGTGAAGATGGCGTGCCGGCGCAGACGCTGGTCGGCCTGCACCCTTCGCTCGATCCCGACGGACGCAACCAATTCGGCGGTTCTGAATGGGAGGCGAGCCCTCACCAGAGGTTGGAGCGGCTGCTGCGCGAAACCGGCGTTGGCGTGGGAATCCTCGTCGCCCGCAACACGCTGCGCCTGATCCATGCACCGAAGGGCGAGACGGCCGGCTGGATGTCCTGGCCGCTGGCCGCGCTCGGCCGCGTGGAGGGGCGGCCAATGCTCGCTGGTCTGAAGCTTTGTCTCGGGCGGAACGCTTTTTTCACCGGCGCGCCGGATGCGCGTTTGCGGCCACTGCTGAAAGCCTCGCGCGAAGCCCAGAATGAAGTTTCGGAAAAGCTGTCCGGCCAAGTGCTCGGCGCCCTGCACGAACTGCTGCGAGGCCTCCACCGCGCGGCACCCGACAGGATCGAGGCGCTGGCGGAAAGCGAGCCGCATCACCTCTACGAAGGCCTGCTAACCTGCCTGATGCGGCTCGTCTTCCTGCTATACGCGGAAGACCGCGACCTGCTGCCATCCTCGACCGATACGCAACTCAAGCACCTCTGGGAGAGCGGCTACTCGGTCAAGACGCTTTATGGTCGGCTGCTCGTCGACGAAGCGCTGAACCCGGACACGATGGACGAACGTCGCGGCGGGTGGGGCCAGCTTATGGCAGTCTTCCGGCTCGTCCATGACGGCTATGGCGACTGGGTGGCACGGCGCGGCGGCAAGCTCTTCGATCCTGATGTCTTTCCGTTCCTGGAAGGACGAGACAAGGGAAGCGACCGCGGTGATGCGCAGGTGCTGCCGGTCTCCGACGGTGTAATCCTGCGCATCTTGCACGGGCTGATGACCGTCGATGGGCGGAGCCTGACTGGCGAGAAGATCCGCGAACGCCTGTCCTACCGATCGCTCGACGTCGAAAGCATCGGCTCGGTCTACGAGACCGTGATGGGCTTCACGACAGCGCGGGCAACCGAGCGTATGGTTGCATTGCGCGACGAGAAGAAACTCCCGACCTTCGTCGGCCTCGACAGCCTGCTCGCGCAAAAGCCCGGCGATCGTCAGAAATGGCTGAAGGACCTGGCGATCAAGCTATCGGCAAAGCAAATCAAGGAGCTCAAGGAGGCGGCCGATGTGCCAGCGCTGCTGGCGGCGTTCGGCGGCGCCGTCGATCAGCGCGCCTCGCCCGGCAGCTTGCTGCTTGGCGCCGGCGCGCCCTACCTCCAGCCGACTGAGGAGCGCCGCCGCTCAGGCTCCCATTACACGCCGCGTTCGCTGACCGAGCCGATCGTTCGCTATGCACTGGAGCCGGCCTTTGAGCGGATCGGCGCAAACGCCTCGCCTGAAGCTGTGCTGTCCCTGAAAGTCTTGGATCCGGCCTGCGGCTCCGGCGCCTTCCTGGTCGAGGCCTGTCGGCAATTGGGCGCCCGGCTGGAACAGGCCTGGGATATGCACAAGGCGGAGAAGCCGACGATCCCGGCGGACGAGGACGAGGCGACGCATGCGCGCCGGCTGGTCGCGCAGCGCTGCCTTTACGGTGTCGACCGAAACCCTATGGCGGTCGATCTTGCCCGTCTATCGCTCTGGCTGGCGACGCTGGCGCGCGAACACGAGTTCAGCTTCCTCGACCACGCGCTAAAGGCGGGCGACAGCCTTGTCGGCCTCACCCAGCGCGAGATCACCGCCGCCAACTGGGATGCGTCGAAGCCTGGCCTGCCGCTCTATCGAAAGCTGATCAAGGAGGCGGTCGAGAAGGCGCTTGTGGGTCGCGAGGCGATCCGCACCGCGCCGGACGACGTGACGCGCGCCGTGCAGGAATCGCGTCATCGCCGCGTGGTGGAGGAGGTCGAGCCGGCGCGCATCGTCGGCGATGCAGTCGTCGCCTCATTTTTTTCTGCCGACAAGCCCGCGGCGCGGGAGCATGCGCGGCAGACAGTGGAAAGCTGGATCACCGGGCATCTCAATCCGAAATGGGATCTGCTAGAGGCGAAGGCGAAAGCCTTCCGCGCCGAACAGGGCTGGCAGCCGTTTCATTGGGAGATCGAATTTCCGGAAGTCTTTGCGCGCGACAATCTCGGGTTCGACGCAATCGTCGGCAATCCGCCATTCGCCGGCAAGAATACGATCAGCGGTGCCTCCGGCCCGCGCTATCTCCCGTGGCTGCTACACTTGCATGTAGGAGCACACGGCAACGCTGATCTGGTCGCGCATTTCTTCCGCCGGGCGTTCTACCTGCTGCGCGCTGGCGGCGCATTCGGTCTGATCGCTACAAACACAATCGGCCAGGGCGACACGCGCCAGACTGGGCTGGCCGCGATAGTAAGGGATGGAGGAACCATTTTTCAGGCTCGCAAGCGCTACCAATGGCCTAACGAAAGCGCAGCAGTCATCGTTTCGATCGTCCATATCTTAAATGGAAGACCGTCGCGGCTACCAATTCTGAACGAACGGCAAGTCAGCCGCATCTCAGCATATCTAGTCTCAGGTGGCTCTGACGAAGCCCCAGCACAATTGGCCTCAAATTTCGGTAAGGCGTTTATTGGCCCTTACATTCTTGGCATGGGCTTACCTTCGACGACTCAGCGGCGGCGAAAGGAGAAGCAGAAAGCATTGAAACCATGCGCGCCTTAATCACCAAAGATGCAAGAAATGGGGAGCGTATTCGGCCATATCTGGGTGGTGAGGAGGTCAATACATCACCAGCGCAATCGTATCACAGGTTTGCTATCGATTTTGAGGACTTTCCGCTTCGGCGGAGCGACGAACTGGTGAGTTGGGGGGAAATGACATCTAAGCAAAAAGAGGAAGCGCTAAGAGAGGGCGTCGTTCCGATAGACTATCGTGGACCAGTGGCAGCGGATTGGCCAGATCTCCTTGCGATAGTCGCGAGCCGGGTTAAACCATCTCGCGACAAGCTTGGTAATAATCCGGATGCCAAGCGTCGCAAGCGATTCTGGTGGCAGTACGGTCGGAGAACTACCGGTCTAGAGAACGCTAGCCAAGGCCACTCAGTTATCATAGGACGCTCAATGGTTTCCGGACAGTGGTCATTTGCCCGCATTCCAGCTCAGCAGATAAATGCTTTGACCATCGTTTCCTTTCTGTATCCAAGCTTCTCTCCCTTTTCTGTCCTTCAATCGCGCATACACGAGATTTGGGGGAGGTCATTCTCGTCGTCGATGAAGGACGATCTGCGCTATGCGCCTTCCGACTGCTTCGAGACCTTCCCGTTTCCACTCTGTTACGAGACGGACCCCAAGCTGGAGGTCGCGGGCCAGACCTATCACGACCACCGCGCCGAATTGATGATCGCCGCCAACGAGGGTATGACCAAGACCTACAACCGCTTCCACAAGTCGGAAGAACGCGGCGCAGCGATAGAGCGTTTACGCGACCTCCACGACGACATGGACCGCGCCGTGCTGCGCGCCTATGGCTGGGACGATCTCGCAGAAACGCTTCGACCGCAATTCCTCACGCCAGAGACCGAAGACGACCACACCTACCAGAACCGCTACTTCTGGCCGGCAGACCAGCGCGACCTCGTCCTATCTCGCCTCCTCGCTCTCAATGCCGAGCGCCATACCGAAGAAGTCGCTGCCGGTATCGCACCGGCGAGCGGCACACGCCGTGCGACTGAAGAGGGCGAAGATGAAGCGCAGGATAGTCTTGATCTCGACTGACGAATTGTTTCCGGATGCCAGTCATGTCGGGTTGCTCCCGACCGTTTAGCTGGATACGCTTTGCACGGGTCGAGGGGGAAGCAATGGACGATTCGGGAAATAGCGCGTCGGCGAGTCCAATCGCGCCGCTCGTCGATCGTCTGACCACGTTGCCTAAGCCGGTGAGGGCTGTCGAGGCGCGTGAGCGGCTTCTCGACATGCTGCGCCGCGATCTCGTGGGCCCGCATCCAGATTTCGACCCCGACCTCGAACGGGAGGTGCTGTCCGGCACGAGCCCGTCCACCTGGTACCTGACCGGCTATCTCGGTCCCAAGCGGCAAGGTGCCAAGGCCCGTCGCGCGGAAGCCATCCTCGGCGCCGCCACTGCCGGGGAAGAACAATCCGAACTGCTGTTGGAAACCCAACGCGGCACAGAAGACATGGAGCAAGGGGCGACTGGCAAGGGCGGCGCGCCGGACGAGGGGGCTGCGGATCGGCCGCCCGCTCGCTCGTTCGAGCCGTCTTCACTTGGTCTGACCGTGCTGCTGCCGCGCGGTGCGCGTTCCCTGGCGGCGCGCGTCACCTGGGGCGACTATGTGACCGAGCCGCGCCTCGAAGACGCGGTGTTTCTGCCGGATGCCCGCGAAGCTGCTGAAGCGGCCGGCGAGAAGACGAAGGAGCCGCCCAAGAGTTCAGTCGACTGGCGGCGCATCCCGCGCGAGGAGCGCCTGACGATCCCGCTGGATGGCAACGGCGATGGCGCGCCCCGGATGATCCTGGTGTCGAACAGCGCCGCGCCGATGGCGCCCGGAGGCGGGCTGCAGCTTGTCGTCTCTGCGCGTCCGACGAGGACCGCAGGAATCGATGGCGTTCACCGCGATCTCCTCGCCGTTTCGGTTTTCCTGGTCAATGCGCGAACGGAGGCGCTGCGGCGTTTCGGCGACGTCGCCGGTTGCTTTCAGGCCCGCCTCCAACTCGATTTCGCCGACGGTTTCGAGCCGCGCGACGACCGCGCCTCCTACGATGCCAAAGATTTCGACGAGCGTCTGGCGGATCTGCACTACCGCGACGTCTGTTCTTACGCGGTCGGGCACAATACGTCCGGGGATTGGGCGAAGGCTGATCCGGAAGGCCAGGTGACCACTGTCTTCACCAATCCAGTTCCCTGCCAGGAAGTGGAAAAGCTCGGCGCCGATATGGACGCTCCAGGCGTCGAGCGCGTAATGGAAGCGCTGGCTGGTGCCGCAGGCGACGTGTCAACGCTCAGCGCGGCGCTGGCAGGATTGCCTGTCGGATACGCAGCTTGGGCGACCGAACAGGCCAAATTGGTCGCCGGGATTGAGGGCCAGCACCGACAAGCGACCGCAGACATATGCCTGAAGAACATTGAGGCGGCGCGACGCCGTATCGAAGGCGGAATAGCGCGTCTGCTCGCCGATCCCGTGAGCCGCGAGGCCTTCGCGATCATGAACAGGGTGATGGATCGGTCCAATCGCCAGCGAAGCTCGTCGATCAACGGCAAGCCGCCTCAGGATCAGAAGGCCCCGACCTGGCGCCTTTTCCAACTTGCCTTCGTTCTGCTCAATCTGGAGGGCCTGGCCGACCCGACGCATGCTGACCGTCCCATCGTCGATCTGCTGTTCTTCCCGACAGGCGGCGGCAAGACCGAGGCCTATCTCGGCCTCGCAGCCTTCGCCATCGCGCGTCGCCGCCTGGACAATCCCGGTCTGGATGGTGCCGGACTGTCGGTTGTCATGCGGTATACGCTCCGCCTGCTCACGCTCGATCAGCTGCAGCGCGCCGCCGGCCTCGTCTGCGCGTTGGAACTGGAGCGCCTGTCCGGAAAGCGGCTAGGAACGTGGCCGATCGAGATCGGTCTGTGGGTGGGAAGCGCGGCGACCCCGAACAATCTTGGCAGCAGCAGGAATGCCAAAGAGGGCACCGCTTACTACTGGCTCAGGGAGCATCGGTCGGGTCGCGGCCCTGCGCCGGCGCCTCTCAAGTCTTGCCCGTGGTGCGGCTCCGGCTTCAAGGCGGACAGTTTTCATCTCCACCCGAACGGTACAATGCCCCAGCGTCTCGACATTCGCTGCCACAACGTTGACTGCGATTTTTCCGGTTCGGACAGGCTGCCGATCGTGGTGGTCGACGAGGAGATCTATCGCCGCCTTCCGGCCTTCATGATCGCGACCATCGACAAATTCGCGAATGTGCCGTGGAACGGCAAATCCGGCGCGTTCTTCGGTCATGTCGAACGCCACGATAACACCGGGTTCTACGGTGCAGATTTGCCCACCAGCGGGCAACGCCTCGATCGTCCCCTGCGGCCGATCGATCTCATCATCCAGGACGAGTTGCACCTGATCTCCGGGCCGCTTGGAACGATCGCCGGCCTCTACGAAACCGCGTTCGATCTTCTCGCGTCGCGCACGATTAACGGCGAGCGGCGCGGACCCAAGATCGTTGCCTCGACGGCGACAGTGCGGCGCGCCGAGACGCAGATCCGCAACCTGTTCGGGCGTTCGAAAACGGCGATCTTCCCGCCGCCCGGCGTTGGCCGCGACGATTCGTTCTTCGCGAAGATCGATCGAGATACGCCATCCCGGCTGTATGCGGGTATCGCATCTCCTGGGCGCGGTCCAAAGCTGGTCTTTCTTCGCACTTTACAGACCCTACTCTCGGGCGCTGCGGCGCTGTCCACCGGCGCGAAGGACGACCCGGCCGATCCGTATCTGACGGCGCTCTGCTATTTCAACGCGCTGCGCGAACTCGGCGGAGCACGACGCATCGTCGATGACGAGGTTCGCGCGCATCTCACCGCCTACGGCTCCAGCCGGGCGCGGCGCGAGCCGGCCGGCAATCCCTTTGCCGACCGAGCTTTGCGAGAAATTCAGGAGCTCACGTCGCGATACAGCACCGACCAGGTTTCCGAAGCTCGAACGCGGCTCGGATATCCGGCCCTCGAAAAGAACGCCGTCGACGTCGCGCTCGCGACCAACATGATCTCAGTCGGCCTCGACATCGGTCGGCTTGGGCTGATGGTGGTTCAGGGGCAGCCGAAAACGGCTGCCGAATACATCCAGGCCACCTCCCGCGTGGGGCGCGAGGCGCTCAAGCCCGGGCTTGTCGTGACACTGCTCAACATTCACAAGCCACGCGACCGGACACATTATGAGCAGTTTCGCGCCTTCCACATGAGCTTCTACCGGGCGGTGGAAGCGACGTCCGTCACGCCTTTCGCGCCCAGAGCGCTCGACCGCGCTCTTGCTGCGACGCTGGTCGCGGCGGCGCGACACGTTGAGCCGGTGCTGACGCCCAAGAATGCAGCCGCCGACATCGCCGCAAACGATCGCGCCTTTGCGGACGTAAAGGCCGCCTTTTCCGAGAAGATGCGGGTTGCCGAGCAGGACGCCGAGACCGTGCAGCGGTGCCTCGCGCGTTTGGATGACTTACGAGACGCTTGGGTCGAGATTGCCGAGAGGCAAACGAAGAATGGCGAGAACTTCGCCTATGACGGCGAAGAACCAGTTCGAAGGCTTTTGCAAGATCCATTCGGGAGGCGGGTGACACAACCACCCAATCGGGCATGGTTCGTTTCCGGCCGGTCCATGCGCGATACGGAGCCGGTGGCCCTTCTCAAGCTGAGAAACCCTGACGGCAGACCCTTTTAGGAACACGATGGCCGACGTTACGCAAAGCTTCAGTCAAATCCTACTGACCTACGGTCCGGGTGCGATGCTCGACCTCCCCGACAACGCGGTCATCGTCTCGGGCCTGCAAGGGTGGCGGTACGCCGGCGAATGGCAGCCGGTCGCTGAAGATCGTCTCGTCCCGCTTCTTAGGCAGCAACTCGGCGACAAGCTTGCCGCGGATTTCCAAGGGCTGCGCCAACCCCCGGCCCAGGACGAGGAACGACGCGACGAGAGGGCGCCCGGTGTCGAGGTGCAGATCTTCCCGACCTGGTTCACCGTGGACGAACTGAAGCAAGCGGGCGGTGGGGGGGCCGACGACGGGCCTGCGCCAGGAGCCATAGAGAAGCGGAGGCGGATGGTCGAGTATTCCGACCTCACTGTCACGCAGGCAGGCAAGCTCTCATACAAGGGCGACGGAAAGAGGGCCGAGGTCAATCCCGTCCGCTTTGTCGCCGCCTGCGCCAAGGGCCATCTGCAGGACATCAATTGGCGGTTCCTCGCCCATCGGAATGGGGACCGGACATGTCGCAAGCCGCTCTATTGGGTCGAGCGCGGCGTAAGCTCGGACCCTTCGGATATCTCGATCAGGTGCACCTGCGGCTCGTCGGTGACGCTTGGAGATCTCTATAAGCCGAAGTTCCTTGGCAAATGTGATTGCCATAGCCCTTGGCTGCAGCCGCGCCGGCTACCGGATGAAATCTGCCCTGAAGAATTGCGGCTGCTTCCGCGCTCGGCGACCAACACCTATTTTCCGCAGACCGTCACGGTCATCTCGCTGACAAAGTCTGACAACAGGGTTCGTCAAACCATTCAGGAGCATCGGCCGACAATCGATAGCATTCGGGCTCTGCCAAATTTCCTGGACGTCCTCCGTTCGCTCCCAAACACACGGGAGGCTTTCGCAGAATTTTCCGACGACGAGATCCTGCGCGCGTTGCATAATGACGCCTCTGAACCTTCACCAACGGCGGCAAATCCGCGAATCGCAGAGTTCGATCTCCTTGCCTCGGGCGCACCGATCATTGGAAACGATGGTGCTGGGTCGTTTCTATTTGCCGAGACGATCGATCGAAACCGCCTCGACCTGCGCGCTCCCTGGAGCGAACTCCTGAAAGGGATCGTCAAGGTCCACAAGCTTCGCGAGGTCACCTGCCTCTACGGCTTCACCCGCCTCGAACCACCTCCGACGTCCGCGGAAAGTGAGCTCGACGAAATCCAGCTCGCCGTTGACGGTGCAGACCTCGCCCGCGTCGTCGACTGGCTGCCGGCACTGGAACAGTTCGGCGAGGGCATCTTTCTACACATCGCACCCGAGTATCTCCGACGGTGGTTGGACAAGCCGGCGGTTGGTGCGAGGGCAATGCTTCTGAAGGATGGCGAGCGTCGTGACGCTGAACGTTTCAACCGTCCGCCCATTCACCTCGGCGGCACCTATTGGGCCCTTCATTCGCTTTCCCACGCATTGATGGGTGAACTCGCCCTGGAGTGCGGCTATCCGTTGTCCTCGTTGAAGGAGCGGATCTATGCAAGCGGGACGGGACAGCCAGATCGATTTGCAATCCTCATCTATACGTCCACTGCTGGAGGGCAGGGGACATTGGGCGGACTGAGCAACATGGCGGAACATGTGCAGCGACTGTTGGAACGATCAATCACGAAACTGGACCTCTGCTCGAACGACCCGATCTGCGCCGAACACGGTCCTGACAACGATCATGATGACCGACCGCTCCACGGGGCAGCCTGCCATGCATGTCTCCTCATTCCGGAGACCTCGTGCGAGGCCCGCAACACACGATTGGACAGGAGCTTGCTGGTCGACACAGTTTTGGGGTCGACGCATGCGCTGTTCGCTGGGGGATCAAAGTGACGAGCCGCGAGATCCTCGCGGAGGCAGCGCAGATGCAAGATCGAGGCAGAAGCGCCTGGGGGGTTCCCGACAGCGAGGTGAGCGTCGTCCGCGACAACGCGAAGCAGCTTGAAGGCGGAATCGAGCGGGTTCGAGGAATAAATGGCAGGCACTGACATGCCGCGTCGCACGGCTCTGCCTGCGTCAACTGGTTACGCGGATCGTTGCGGGTCCGCTGGACGTTCGTTCGGATCGCACCAATAACGGTGAAGAATACAGGCTTGGGCCGGCTCGGCGTAGAAGGGGGAATTAGTGGTAGACGCGAATGAGGAAGGCGGGTCGCTCAGCTACACCGCGTCTCTGATCACACAGGGAAAGCACCGCTTCTACAGCTTAACCATACCCTCTGACGTGCTTGCGCGGACCTGCTTTGTCGTGGATCGTGATGAAGACCCGATTGCGGGGTTCCAACGGCTTCTGGACAAGGACCGAGCGCAGCAAATCGCCGACTACATCGATGCTGGGTTCGGGACAATCCCGACCTCCGTCGTGCTCTCGGCACAGAGCATTTCGCAATTCACCTACCAACGCAGTAAGAGGACAGTTCGCTTCCTGGAAAATCCTAAGTCTTTCCTCGTTCTTGATGGTCAGCACCGCATCTATGGCTTCCATCTGGCCAAATCCCTGCTTCGCGTGCCGGTGGTCATCTACAACGAGCTTACGCGCGTGGACGAGTCGCGTCTTTTCATTGACATCAACACCAAGCAAAAGCCGGTTCCCAACGAGCTTCTTCTCGACATCCGGAAACTCGCGGAATATCGGAACGACCTGGAGACCCGGCTCGGGGACATTTTCGACCTATTCACGACGGAGCCATCGAGCCCGCTGTTCGGGTCGATGTCGCCATCGAAACGGAAGAAAAACCAGATCTCGCGGGTGACATTCAATGCGGCCATGAAGCCGATCCTGGGCCTATTCGGAGAAGCTTCGTCATCGGAAATCTACCGGGTAGTGGCGGCCTACCTCACGGCCTTCATGGGCCAGGCCACAGAACGGAAACTGGAGGTAGACGTCGCGCAGCCGATCGCTTTTCGGGCCATACTCTCCATTTTCCCAGAGATTGCCCAAAGAGTTCGCGACCGTTTTGGGACCAATTATGCATCCGACGATTTCGCGGTGATCGTGTCGGATATGCTGAAGAGTGTGAAGCCTTCCTCCGTGAAGAACGTCGGCAACAGCGTCAGTTCTTACGCCAAGATTTTCATGGACGGGCTGAAAACGAAGTCGATCTTCTGATGGCACTCACCATCGTCGAGGCTGCCAGGTTGATGTGGTGTCCTGGTCTGGCGCAACTGACCGGGCAGCCCCGGGGGACAATTCATGATTGGCTGGCGACAGGAACCTACGCGCCGGCTGTAGCGAGCAAGAGCCTTGTGCTTTCCGGCATCCACACCCAGCGCTTTCTCGAAGCGTTGGGTGCCGACATCAATCGCACAGCTTCGGCGGCCAGCGAGACACTTAAGAACATCATGGAAATAGATGCCCTGCCCAAGTCGTTGGCGTGGCCTTATGTCAAGCTTTACTACGCTTCACTGTTCTACGCGCACGCAACCCTGCGTATTTGGGGCAGATCGCCGAGCTACTTCCGGACATTGGAGTTGATGCCTTTGCGCAACGCGCTTACGGCCTACGGGGTCGCCGCACCCTTTAAGGTTCAGACGGGGCAATATCTGTTGACGGCTCGTATGAAAGCATTTGCTGTCGACATGCTGCCCGACAGCAGCGGCGGCGGTTCCCATGAGTCCGTGTGGCGGGAGTTTCATCGGGCGCTTTCCGACCTTCAGGCGGCTGTCGCCAGCGCCCCATATCTAAACGCCGACAAGAAGAAGATCGAGGCCCAGTTGAAGTCCCTACTGGCCCTCATCTCCAAGAACGGTCGCAACTTGTCTTGGCCCTCCCAGATGAGGAACGACATCCAGTACCGGCAGGCGGAAGGGGTGTGGTATCCATACCAAGGCAAAACGAAGACCTCTGCCCTTCGACAGGAAGTCGCAACGCTGTACAGCGGGCAAGCGGACTTTTCCAAACTCATGTCCGGAACTGGAACTGATCTTGCTCAGCTTCGCTCGGCCTGCACCGCTATTATTTGCTTCGCCCGTGGGGTCATTGCCGACATGAGCGCAGTTGGTGGTTCAAGGAGCTTTCTGCGCCACGGCCAACGCAAGTTCGAGGATGCTATGGTAGATCATGCCTGATCGCTGCCGACGTCCCATGGTATTGTAGCTACAGTTGTAGCTACGCCAGGAGCCCGAAAATGGTCCTCAAATATGCACCACAGGATCCCGCTCTCGCCGCCTTCATCAAGCCAGCGGCGCAGCCAGCCCCACCAGCAGCGCTCGCCGCGCCATCGCCGGAGCCGTCCAGACCACAACCACCGGCGCCAGCCGCCTCTCCACCACCTGCCACTACGGGCAAAACACTCGTCAGCCTGCGCATCGACACCGATCTGCTCGCTGCCTTCAAAGCCAACGGCAAAGGCTGGCAAACCCGCATCAACGCAACACTGCGTACCGCTGTAGGAAAATAGCCCAGCGTCGTTTTTCCCACGCTGACCACCCGCATAGGGGAGGTAATCGACATAGAACCTGCACAATCTGGTGGCTGTTTTGGAAAACAATTTTCGACCACCGCAACCAAACCACCGGGTTTCTGCAGCTGGGAAATAATATGGAGTCCCACCGAGGGGTCCCCGTTCCGTTTGAAGCCTACCCGCCACCTCCGACCGAAACGCCAGACCAACTAACAAACCAGTGCGAAGCACGCCGTTCCTCTTCGTTCGCCGCAGCACATGCCGCTGCTCGTCGCAACCTTCGTGCGATATGCTGCATGCCATGTGCTGCTTGGGGTTGCGCATCATGCATCCCCCTCGGTTTCGGCCTCGGGCTGGTGCTCGATGGCTGGCCTGATCGACTGGCCCTGTATCTAATCGTAAAGGGCACGCAGTGGGTTTTCCGCGCCCAGGCTGAGCTTCTCCTTGAAGGCCTGGACATTGACGTGCTTGCCCAAAAGCTCAAGCCGCTTGATGCGGTCGCTGAACACGACCTCCCTCGTTACGCCGATCTTCGCCTTTCGCCCATCTGCGCCTGTCTCCCACAACTCATTGACCTTGATGCCGGCGATAAGTCCGCGCCTGAAAGGCAGCGGCCATGTCTCGACCGGCCTGAGCGTGCCATCGGCCTCAAACAAGTCGGCGACATCAGCCTGCACTTCCTCGACCAACCGCGCCAGAACGAAGTCCGCATCGATCTTAGCCCGTTCAGTCCGCTGAGCTTGAAGCTCCTGCACGCGCGTGACCACTTGGGATTTATGAAGCAGGGCATTGGCCTGCGAGGCCGCGCCCGTTGGCGAGTAGCCGGCTCTGATGGCAGCCTGCGTTCCGTTCAAGTCAACGACGTATTGTTCGGCGAAACGAGCTTGCTGCGCCGTGAGTTTGCCGTGCGGTTTGCCAGGCGGCCGGCTCGAGTTTGATCGAGAGGACATCCACGCAACAATAGCACCGCTGCGGCGGTCGCGTCCAAATTGTCGCTTCGAGCCGCGCAGCCGCGAAAAACGGCCCGCGCGGGCACCGAGAACCACATGAGGCTCTATCGCAAGCGGAAGAAGGGGCCGCATGAGGTTCTCCGCGCACCCGCTCGCTGAACTGTTCCCACCGCGCAAATTTGCGCACTTCCGCCAGCCAGGACGAGGCGGCGAAGAAGCTCAACGCTGCTGCCATGTTGCGTCGTCGCCCCGGCTGCCGGCTCAATGCGAGTGCTGCGGCCAGGAAGGGCGGACTCTTGGTGAGGCTGGCAGTATGGCCGCGTCGGCGGCCGCGGAGACAGGGACCGCACCGGATTCGACGGCCTTGACCAGCTCGCGCGTGCCGTGTTCGCGGACGGCCTTGGTTTGCTACACCCAGCGACGTGAGACGCCCATAGTACGACTTCGAGGCCACGAAATCATGTCTCATGTTACCTATGCGTTACCTGTGTGATTTTTCGGAAGCTGGTTGAATCGCCCAAGCCATTGATTTTATTGGCGCACCCGACAGGATTCGAACCTGTGACCTCTGCCTTCGGAGGGCAGCGCTCTATCCAGCTGAGCTACGGGTGCTTTCAGGATCGACGATCCGGAAAACGAACCAGCCGGTAAACCGGCCAGCCACGGCTTCTTAGCGGAAGCAGGCGCGGGCTTCAACGGGCAAGTGGCCGGTGGCAGGGCTGCGAACTCGGAATAATGCATTTTCCGGATTGCTCATTCCAGGGAAGCCCACGATCTGGAGCCTGCCATGACCCTCGAAGGTGCGAGAAGCCAAGGACAAAGGCCGGCAAACCTGCGGTTTTATCGGATGAAGAATGGCGCCGAAGCCTGAAATGAAAACCCGGCGGGCGGGCGCAAATCACACCATGAATAAATTCCTAGCATAATTGCCGTCACCTGTCAAGTTGAAACCACCGATCAAGAGCTCGCCCCCCGCCGAACGTCACGCCTCACTGCTCCCCGGCATACAGCAGCCGCGTCGTCGTGTTCGACGCCGGCGACAGGTTGCGCTGGATCAGCGCCTCGACGTGGTCGTTGCGCTGGCGCGCGCTGTCGGCGCCCATCACCACGAGGATCAGCCGGCGGCCGTCGGCATCGTAGGAGGTGACGATGTTGAAGCCGGAGGCTCTGATAAAGCCTGTCTTGATGCCGTTGACGCCGCGGACGCGGCCGAGCATGTCGTTGTGGCCGCGCACCAGCCGGCCCCGGAACATAAAATCGCTTTCGGAGAAATAGTGGAAATGCTGCGGGAAGCGGGCGCGCAGCGCCATGCCGAGCACCGCCATGTCGCGCGCGGTCGTCTGCTGGGCGACGTCCGGCAGGCCCGAGGCGTTGCGGAAGACGGTGCTGCGCATGCCGATCTGGCGCGCTTTGGCCGTCATCATCGCGGCGAACGCGTCTTCGCTGCCGCCGAGATATTCGGCGACGGCGACGGCCACGTCATTGGCCGATTTGACGGTGATCGCCCGGATCGCCGATTCGACGTCGATCGTCTCGCCGCGCCTGAAGCGCAGCTTGGTCGGCGGCTGCCTGGCGGCGTTGTCCGACACCGGGATCAGCGTCGTCTTGCTGACGCGGCCCTGCTCCAGTGCCTCGAACAGCAGGTAGAGCGTCATCATCTTGGTCAGCGAGGCCGGATAGCGCGGCGCCGTCGAGTTGGCCTCGAACAGCGTCCTGCCGCTGCCGCCATCGATGACGACAGCCGCATATTTCTGCGCCGGCGCCGGCACCGCCAGCATGGTCTCCGTCGGCGTCGTCGCGCAGCCGGCGACGAGCACCAGCAGCGCAAACGCCGCGACAAATTTCTGGAGGAGCGGAAAGTGGCGCGGTTTGGACATTCTGAAGGTAAGCTGTTGCTGAAACGAGTGGGAAACTAGCCTAACCCAATGGCGCCGTCCATTTGGTTAATGCCGGTCTTCACGGCAATCGCTTCGGGTTGAATTCCCGGCGTTGGCGCTGCCCCTCATTGCCCTGCCGGCATTGCGGCCAGTTTCTTTCTCCCCGTTTACGGCAGGGCTATCTCGGTGAAAGGCCGAGGCTTTCGCTCTACGATGGACCCCCACCCTAACCCTCCCCACAAGGGGGAGGGAACGCTGCCGCGCGCCTTTACTTTCCCTTGGGCGCGCCGGAAGGCAGGCAATTTGCCGAGGTCAGCGCCAACGGAAGTCTCCCTCCCCCTTGTGGGGAGGGGTTAGGGGTGGGGGTACATCGTAGAGCAAAAGCCTCGGCTTTACCTGCGGTAGCGCTGCCCTTGTGGGGAGGGGTTAGGGGTGGGGGTGCGTCGTAGAGCGAAAGCCTCGGCCTCCACTGCGAAAGCCTCGAGGCGAGGGGTACGTCACCGGGCAAATGCGCCTCTGACATGCAAAGCCCATCACCCGGCTTGCGCAACCGGCGTCATGCGGCTTTGCTGGCGCCGGCAGAATCAGCAGGTGCGCCATGGATACGCTCACGATCAAGGCAAAAGGCATTTCGGTAACGGTCGATCTCACCGTCGGCCATCTCGCCGACATGACGGTCGATATCGACGGGCGGCGGCTAAAACCGCTGCATCGCGCGCCATGGATCGACGAGCCGCGCCAGACGCTGCCGCAGGACCTGCCCGCCGGCACCGTTCGCCTGTCCGGCGATTTTTTATGCGCGCCGTTTTCGCGCAGCGATGTCGAGGAAGCACCCCTGCATGGCTGGCCGGCCAACAGCCCCTGGGATGTCGTCGCCTCCGAGGCGACTGCCGACGGCTGGCGGGCCGTTTTCAGGCTGCAGCACAAGGTCTTGGGCGCGACGGTCGAAAAAATCCTGACCCTGCGCGACGACCATCCCTTTCTCTACCAGGAACATGTCTTTTCCGGCGGTTCGGGCGCGATCTCCGTCGCCCATCATCCGATGACGGTGATGAAGGACGGCGGCAGGCTCGCCTTCTCGCCGAAACGATTTGCGGCAACGCCGGACGACCCGCTGGAGCCCGATCCGGCCCGCGGCCGTTTTCTGCTCGCCTATCCCGCGCGGTCCGCCGACCTGACGCGCTTTCCCGCCGCCGATGGCGGCATCCTCGACCTGACCGACTACCGCATGGACCAGAGCCGAGAGGACTTCGTCACGCTGGTCGAGGCCGACCATGGCGGGCCGGGCTGGACCGCGCTGGCGCGAAAGGCGGAAGCCGATCTCGTTGTGGTGCTGAAAAACCCGGCCGAGCTGCCGGTCACCATGCTGTGGATCAGCAATGGCGGGCGCGACTACGCGCCGTGGAGCGGCCGCCATCGCGGCGTGCTCGGCATCGAGGACGGCCGCACCGCGCTCGGCCATGCCGCGTCGCTGGGCGACAACTGGCTGAAGCGGGAAGGGGTGGCGACCGCCTTTGCCCTTGGCGAAGGCCGCAACGTCTCGTTCCGCCACGTCATCGGCGCCATGCCCTTATTGGACGGCGAGCCGCCGCGCGACATCACAACTACGCAGGGGCATATGCGCCTTGCGGCCGCTGACGGTACGACGCGGGATGTCGCTTTCGACGGCGATTTCCTGAGGATTGGCCGATCGGTTCCTGGTTGATTGGGCTGGCCTGGGCGATTGCTTTAACTTGAATTACGCCTCACGGCCAGTTCTGGGGCGAGCGGCCACGTGCAGCTTTCCCTTCTCCCCTTGTGGGAGAAGGTGGCCGAGCGAAGCTCGGTCGGATGAGGGGTGTTCCAGCTTGGCACCAACAGCACTCCGTCCAACACCCCTCATCCGTCTCGGCGCTGCGCGCCGATCCACCTTCTCCCACAAGGGGAGAAGGAAGAAGCTCGGCGCCGACGTCGCGGCCAATGAGGGGCGGCGGCGACCTCGACAATTGGGCGAACTTCAATCCCGGGTTTGAAATTCCTGCCAACTATCGCCAAGATGCAGCCGAAATTATCACCCGGAATCACGCATGTCCGAGATCGCCCACCTCGCCGCCACCATCTTCAAGCGCGCCGGCAAGGCGCGGCGTTTTGTCGTTGCCATCGCCGGTCCTCCGGGCGCCGGCAAGTCGACGCTGTCGGCCCGCCTGCATGAGCTGCTGCCGGAAGGCGCGGCCGAAATCGTGCCGATGGACGGCTTCCATTACGACGATATCGTGCTCGAGCGGCGCGGCCTGCGGGCGCGAAAAGGCGCTCCGGAAACTTTTGACTTCGCCGGCTTCGAAACCCTGCTGAAGCGCATCCGCGCGGCCGAGCCCGACATCGCCATTCCGGTGTTCGACCGCAGCATGGAGCTGTCGCGCGCGGCTGCGTCGATCATCGCCGCCGACACCAAGTTCATCCTGGTCGAAGGCAATTATCTCCTGCTTGACGAGGAACCGTGGTCGCGGCTGGCGCCGCTGTTCGATTTCTCGATCTTCGTCGATGTGCCGCGCGCCGAGCTCGAGCGCCGGCTGCTCGAGCGATGGCACGAGCATGGCCGCTCCGATGACGACGCCCGCGCCTGGATCGCCTCCAACGACATGCCCAACATCGACCGCGTGCTTGCCCGCCGCCGCCCCGCCGATCTGGTGATCGGCGATCACGCCTGATTTGCAAGGAAGGCCCGCGCCTGGAACCTTAGGACTTTCCGGCCGTTGTGTCAGATACGGCAATGATGCTGACATGAGGAAAACTGTCCGATGGCTACTCCGATGGCAACCAAGGCAAGAAAGCCTGCGCCCGGCAAGGGCAGGGCAACTCGATCCAGGGCAGCTGGATCAAAGGCAACTGAATCCAAGACAACTGAATCGAAGGCGGGCGCTGGCCCGGCCGTCGCCGCCCGCTCCAAGGATGCAAAGCCCAGTTTCGGCAAGGCAGCACCGAAGAAAGTGACACCGACGGCCGCCAAAACCACGGCAAAACCGGCCAAGCCGAGGAAGTCGGCAAGCGGCGGCTCGATGGCCGACAGCGCAATGCGCACGGTCAAGACGACGGCCAATGTCGCGGCCGGCGCGGTTGTCGCTACCGCCAGGGGCGCTGCATCGCTTGCCGCTTCCGTCATGGGCAAGGGCGGCTCAAAACACAAAGCCAAGACAAAGTAGTCGGTTCTCGGCACCAGCCGCCGATTGAGCTAACGCCGGGCGGGGATGTTGAGACCCCGCTGCACCGCCGGCCGGGCAAGGCCGCGCTCCAGCCATGCCGCGACATGGGAAAAATCGTCGAAGCCGACAAGTTCCCTTGCCTCGTAAAAACCGATCAGATTGCGTACCCAGCCCAGCATCGAGATATCGGCGATGGTGTAGTCGTCGTCCATGATCCAGCTGCGACCCTTCAGCCTCGTCTCGAGCACACCGATCAGCCGCCGCGATTCGTCGCGATAGCGCGCCAGCGGCCGCTTGTCGGCGATTTCGCGTCCGGCGAATTTGTGGAAGAAGCCGACCTGCCCGAACATCGGCCCGATCGAGGCCATCTGGAAGAACACCCACTGGATCGTTTCGTAACGCCGCGCCGGGTCGGCCGGGATCAGCCTGCCGGTCTTGTCGGTGAGGTAGAGCAGGATGGCGCCGGATTCGAACAGCCCGATCGGCTTGCCGCCCGGGCCGTCCGGATCGATCATCGCCGGGATCTTGCCGTTCGGGTTCAGCGACAGGAATTCCGGCGTCCAGCTCTCGTCCTTGCCGATGTTCACCGCATGCGCCTCGTAGGGCAGGCCGAGTTCCTCCAGCGCGATCGACACTTTTACCCCGTTCGGCGTCGGGAACGAATAGAGCTGGATGCGGTCGGGATGGCTGGCCGGCCAGCGCGTGGCGATCGGAAAGGCGGACAGGTCGGTCATCGAAACTCCTGGGCGGGGATTTTTCGCGCGGCAGCGCGTGGCAAAGAAGTCTCGCCGTAGCTGGGCAACCGATTGCGGTCAGACCGCCTTCAACGCCAGCACCGCATTGGTGCCGCCGAAGGCGAAGCCGTTGCTGATCGCCGCGCGCACCTTGCGCTCGCGCGCCACATTCGGCGTGATGTCGAGATCGCAATCGGCGTCGGTTTCGCGAAAATTGGCCGTTGGCGGCACGATGCCTTCGCGGATCGCCATCACGCAGGCGATCAACTCCAGGGCGCCCGACGCGCCGAGGCAGTGGGCATGCATCGATTTGGTCGAGGAGATCGAAAGCCTGTGGGCATGGTCGCCGAAGACACGCTTGATCGCCGCCGTCTCGATCTGGTCGTTGGCCTTGGTGCCGGTGCCATGCGCATTGATGTAGTCGATGTCTTCCGGGTTGAGCCTGGCATCGACGAGGCAGAAGCGCATCGCCGCCTCCGGCCCTTCGACGGTGGGCGCGACGATGTCGGAGGCATCGCCGGAAAGCCCGGCGCCGGCAATTTCGGCAAGTATAGTGGCGCCGCGCGCCATGGCATGCTCATAGGTTTCCAGCACGACCATGCCGGCGCCTTCGCCGAGCACCAGGCCCTGGCGGTCGGCCGAAAACGGCCGGCAGGTGTCGGGCGCCAGCACCCGCAGCGCCTCCCAGCCTTTGAGGATGCCCCAGACCAGCGGCGCATCGGTGCCGCCGGCGAGCATGACATCGGCGCGGCCAAGCCTGATCTGGTCGACCGCCGAGGCAATGGCGTGATTGGACGAGGAGCAGGCCGAGGTGATGCCGAAGACCGGTCCGCGCAGGCCGAGATTCATGCTGACATGGCCGGCCGCAGCGCCCGGCATCACTTTCGGCACGGTGAAGATGCCGGTGCGGTTCTTGCCTTCGAGCAGGATGGCGCGATAGCTCTCTTCGATCGCCTCCCAGCCGCAGACGCCGACGCCGACGATGGCGCCCATCCGGTAGGTGTTGGCCGCGTGCAAGCTTAGCCCGGCTTGTTGCGCGGCCTCGCGCGCGGCGATCGTCGCCAAAAGGCTGAAACGGTCCATCGACACGGCCTGCTTGCGGTCGATACCGTGCTCGGGAAGCGTCCTGATTTCGCAGCCGACCCTGATTTTCAGGTCATGCAGCTCCGAATTGACGATCGGGCCGATGGCCGAGCGGCCGGCGCGCATCTCGCCCCAGATCGCCGGCACATCGGTGCCGAGCCCGCATAAGCCGCCGATGCCGGTAATGACGACGCGCTTGTGCATTCAGTCAGGCTTTTTTCGCGATCAGCGCGCGAACCGCCTCGACCATGTCGCCGACGTTCTTCAAATTGCTCCAGGCATCGACCGTGTTCATCTCGATCTCGATGCCATACTGTTCCTCGAGGTCGAAGATGATCTCCGTCAGTTCCAGCGAATGGATGCCAAGTGAGGTCAGTTCGGTGCTGGTGGTGATTTCTTCGCCACCCGGCTCGGCATGAGCCTTGATCTTCTCGATGATGTCCGTTGCCAGCTGGTCAGCCATTCGGTTCCTTCCCCAACCCTTGTCGTTCCCCGACGCCAACGGATCGGCGCCTGTTTTTCCCCAGGCTCAAATTGTCATCATCGCCTTTTATCCCGCGAGGCGCTGTGTGACCGTACCAAGACGGCTCCTCTATAGAAACCGAAACGTTGTCAAGCAACAAGCTTATATGTCGACAAAGCCGGCGCTGTGGTTATCGTTGGCGGCATGGATATGATCGAACCTGGCCTGGACTTTGTGCCGCCGGCCCAGCGCGTCGCCGGAACGGCGCGGCTCGGCTGTGACAGGAATGGCGGCCGCACGCGTCTTCGGCGGCTTTATCAGGATGGTTCCGCCAAGATCCGCATGCCGGCCGTCTCGGCCGATCCGCTCGAAGCGGTCCTGATCAACACCGCCGGCGGGCTGACCGGCGGCGACCGTCTCGGCTGGGGGGTCGATGTCGGCGCCGGCGCCTGCGCCAGCATAACCACCCAGGCCTGCGAGAAGGTCTACCGCGCCGCAGCCGATCGTGCCGAGGTGCGGGTGAAGCTGACCGTCGGCGCCGGCGGCCGCATCGCCTGGCTGCCGCAGGAAACCATCGTCTTTGATCGATCGGCCTTCGCCCGCAGGCTCGACCTGGAGCTAGCCGCCGGTGCCGAGGCGCTGGTGCTCGAGGCGACCGTCTTCGGCCGCCTCGCCATGGGCGAACGCGCGGCGCACGGCAATTTCCACGACCGCTGGCGCGTCAGTCAGGACGGAGCGCTGGTTCATGCCGAGGATTTCCGCATCGGGCCGGACATAGCGGCGATTCTGGGCGGTTCGGCGGTGGCCGGCGGCGGCATTGCCATGGCGACGGTGCTGATGATCTCGCCGCGGGTGGAGGCTTTGCTCGATCCGGCCCGGGAGATCATCGGCGGCCAGGGCGACGCCAGCGTCTGGAGCGTGAAGAAATCTGGCAAGCTTCTTGCGAGGCTGTTTGCCGAGGACGGCTACCAACTCCGCAAGCGGCTGGTTCCGCTCGTCGAATTGCTCAACGGACGGGCGGGTCTGCCCAAATTATGGTCACTCTGATTCCGATTATGCCATCCTGACTATGCTGTTGCGGGGAAACGCATGAACCTGACGCCAAGGGAAAAGGACAAGCTGCTCATCGCCATGGCGGCGATCGTGGCGCGCAAGCGGCTCGAACGCGGCGTCAAGCTCAATCACCCGGAGGCGATCGCGCTGATCACCGACTTTGTCGTCGAGGGCGCCCGCGACGGCCGCCAGGTCGCCGAGCTGATGGAGGCCGGCGCCCACGTCGTCACCCGCGCGCAGGTGATGGAGGGCATCGCCGAGATGATCCACGACGTCCAGGTCGAGGCGACGTTTCCCGACGGCACCAAGCTGGTGACCGTGCACGAGCCGATAAGGTGAAAGCCGATAAGGTGAGGAGAGGAAAAAATGCTTGAGCTGCGCCCCAACTGCGAATGCTGCGACAAGAACCTGCCGCCTGAGGCGACGGATGCGCTGATCTGCACCTTCGAGTGCACCTTCTGCGCCGATTGCGCGGCAAATGTGCTGGGCGGCGTCTGCCCGAATTGCGGCGGTGATTTCGCACCGCGCCCGATCAGGCCGGCTGCGATGCTGAACAAATATCCCGCCTCGACAAAGCGCGTGCTCAAGGCCGAAGGCTGCGGCCCGGCCCGCAACGCCGCGTGACGGCACGATGCTGACAACGGAAGGCATATCGATGGTCCCCGCAACGATCAAACGCACGTCCCTCTCGGCGATCCTGCTGCTCGCCTCCGGCCTCGTCTTCGGCGCCTTGTGAGGCTGGCGATGATCCCGGGCGAAATCATCACGGCAGGCGGCGACATCGAGCTCAACAAGGGCCAGCCGACCATCACCATGAAGGTGGCCAACAGCGGCGATCGGCCGATCCAGGTCGGCAGCCACTATCATTTCTTCGAGACCAATGAGGGGCTGAAATTCGATCGCGACAAGGCGCGCGGCATGCGCCTCGACATTGCCGCCGGCACCGCGATGCGCTTCGAGCCCGGCCAGGAGCGCGACGTCACCTTGGTGCCGCTCGGCGGCAAACGCGAGGTCTACGGGTTCCAGCAGAAGATCATGGGCGCGTTGTGAGATCCCATGGGCGCGCTGTGCGATCCCCTGGTCGCGTTGTGCGATCCAGAGCGTTCAGCGGTTTCGGCTCAGCCGGGCGGCTTGGCCGCCGCGTAGATGACGACCTTGCCAGGATCGTCGAATTCGACGGCGAGAACGTCTTCGGTCTGCACGCGTCGCGAGTCGATTGCGTTGAACAGCAATGCGTTCGCCTCGATCTCATCGCGCAGTTCCGCAATGTCCTCCTGATGCTGCTCGACCTTGCTTTCGATCGCCGGCGGCAGCCCGCCTTCCGTGCGCGCGGCGTCGGTGAGGAAGACGATATCGACCTTGTCGAGCTTGGATGTCTTGCGCACCGCGCCGATGTTTTCACGCGTCCGGTCGATCGCCGTAGCGACTTTACCGGCCTCGACAGCCGTGTTGGTCTCTTCCTGGCCGACCTCCGAACCGATGATCTTGTTCTGGGTCTCGGGGCCTTCAAGGCCCTGCGCATTCAGCCCGGCGTGGGGAACGCTCGCCGCAAGAAACGCAGTTGCGGCAATCATATGCAGCCATCGGGTGTCGGGGAAGGTGGTGATCGCCATCGCTCGCTCTCAGAGCCTCTTTCGAGACCCGTTTCTAGGCCAAAAAGTCGAAACGTATTCCGCCCTGCGAAGGTTCCCTCCCCGATGCGGCAGGCCGACCTTGTGCCGGCCCGCCACAGCGCGTCGTCAGCTCGCCTTCTTGGTGATCAAGGTCAGCGAGCCGTTGGCGTCCATGCTGGCGGCGATCACTTGCGCCGAGGTGAGTCCCTTGGCTTCGAGCGCGGATTTGACCTGGGGCGTCGCGTCGATCGAGCTGCGCAATTTCTGCAGGCCGTCCTCGCCGCGCTTGGCGATCACTTCGTTGACCTTCGTCTGCGTTTCCTTGGGCAGTTCCTCGATGTCGACGACGTTGACGGTCTGAATCGCCGGCGCAGCCGGCTGAGCGCCAGGCGCCGCGGGAGCGGGCGAAGCCGGCGGCTCGCCGGGTTGCGGCGCAGGCTGTTGCTGGGCGCTGGCAGCGGTCGCGAGCAGGAGGGTGGCGGCTGCGGCGAGAGATATCGTTTTGCGCATAAAACTTCCTTTCCATCGATTGGCAAACGGTCGTTTTGGGGTGACCCTGCCACCTCAAACGTTAAATGGGATCGGAAGGTGTCGCCCAGCAGGTCATTGCGTGACCATAGGATGGCGACAATGTGGGGCCGGGCTTCGACCGGCTGTATCTTGGGTCCGTATTTGGGGCCGGATTTCGGGAGCAATTGCTGATGGCTAGAATCACCCGCGCCGCCTACGCGCAGATGTACGGCCCGACCGTCGGCGACAAGGTGCGGCTTGCCGATACCGAGTTGTTCATCGAGGTCGAGAAGGATTTTACCCTGCATGGCGAAGAGGTGAAATTCGGCGGCGGCAAGGTCATCCGCGACGGCATGGGCCAGAGCCAGGTGTCCCGCGCCCAAGGCGCGGTCGACACCGTCATCACCAATGCGCTGGTCGTCGATGCCTCAGACGGCATCTTCAAGGCCGATATCGGCCTTAGGGATGGCCGCATCGCCGCGATCGGCAAGGCCGGCAATCCGGACATGCAAGACGGCGTCACCATCATCATCGGTCCCGGCACCGAGATCATCGCCGGCGAGGGCAAGATCCTCACCGCCGGCGGCTTCGACGCGCATATCCATTTCATCTGCCCGCAGCAGATCGAGGAGGCGCTGATGTCCGGCATCACCACCATGCTCGGCGGCGGCACCGGACCGGCGCATGGCACGCTGGCGACCACCTGCACGCCGGGGCCGTGGCATCTGGCGCGGATGATCCAGTCTTTCGACGCCTTCCCGATGAACATCGGCCTGTCGGGCAAGGGCAACGCGTCGTTGCCGGCCGCGCTTGAAGAAATGGTGCTGGGCGGCGCCTGCTCGCTTAAGTTGCACGAGGACTGGGGCACGACGCCGGCGGCAATCGACTGCTGCCTGTCGGTCGCCGACAACTATGACGTGCAGGTGATGATCCACACCGACACGCTCAACGAATCCGGCTTTGTCGAGAACACGGTGGCGGCGATCAAGGGCCGCACCATCCACGCCTTCCACACCGAAGGCGCCGGCGGCGGCCATGCGCCTGACATCATCAAGGTTTGCGGCCTGCCCAACGTCATCCCGTCCTCGACCAATCCGACGCGGCCCTACACCGTCAACACGCTGGCCGAGCATCTCGACATGCTGATGGTCTGCCATCATCTGTCGCCGTCGATCCCCGAAGACATCGCCTTCGCCGAAAGCCGCATCCGCAAGGAAACCATCGCCGCCGAAGACATTTTGCACGACATCGGCGCCTTCTCGATCATCTCGTCGGACAGTCAGGCGATGGGCCGCGTCGGCGAAGTGGCGATCCGCACCTGGCAGACCGCCGACAAGATGAAGCGCCAGCGCGGCTCGCTGCCGCAGGAGACCGGCGACAACGACAATTTCCGCGTCCGCCGCTATATCGCCAAATACACGATCAACCCGGCCATCGCGCACGGCCTGTCGAATGAGATCGGCTCGGTGGCGGTCGGCAAGCGCGCCGACCTGGTGCTGTGGAACCCGGCCTTCTTCGGCGTCAAGCCCGACATGGTGCTGATCGGCGGCATGATCGCCGCCGCCCCGATGGGCGACCCCAACGCCTCGATCCCGACGCCGCAGCCGATGCACTACCGGCCGATGTTCGGCGCCTATGGCAAGGCGATGACCAATTCGTCGGTGACCTTCGTTTCCAGGGCGGCGCTCGATGCCGGCCTGCGCGGCCGGCTCGGCGTCGACAAGCAGATGGTCGCCGTCGACAACACCCGCGGCGGCATCGGCAAGCATTCGATGGTGCTCAACGACGCAACCCCGCATGTCGAGGTCGACCCCGAAACCTACGAGGTCCGCGCCGACGGCGAATTGCTCACCTGCGAACCGGCCACCGTGCTGCCGATGGCGCAGAGGTACTTTTTGTTCTGATCCCTACAAACGCCCTGTTGGCGGGGCGTCAAATTCGGTGCTCAGTTGTCCAAGGCTCTCACGTGCCGTTTTGCGATTGTCTCGAAATTGCGGCATGATGGGCCTCATGAACAGGATTGATCGTCTCAGGGCCCTCACTCCCTACGAAGCGGACTACGTCCAGTGGTGCGCCGAGCAAAGCGCATTGTTGCGCGAAGCTCGTTTCTCCGACCTCGATCGTGAGAATCTTGCCGAGGAGATCGAGAGCTTGGGGAGACGTGACAAACGAGAGATTCGCAGTCGGATGGAGGTGCTGCTTGCACATCTCCTGAAATGGGAATTCCAACCCGGCCATCGAAGTCATAGTTGGCAGTCGTCAATTTCCGAACAGCGCATCTGGATCGGAAACATCATCAAGGACAGCCCGAGTCTTCGCCGATATCCCGCTCAGATTTTCGACGATGCATATAAAGACGCTTTGCTTGTCGCGGTCAGGGAGACGGGTCTCAGGAAATCTCACTTTCCAGGCGAACCTCCATTCACATGCAAGCAGGCGCTCGATGAACGATTTTGGCCGGGAAACCCGCTATCGATGGGCGATTTCCTGCGGGATTAGCTGGCTTCTTCTTTACTGCGTTCCTTGCCAAAGGGGGTAGCTAATGAACCAGCAACTCCCTTACGCCCACGACATCTTCCCGCACATCCGCATCGTTCTGGGCATGGTGATCGGGCTTGGCGTCACCCGGCTGCTGTCGGGGCTGGCCCGCATCGTCCAGCATCCGGGCCAGTACCGGCTCTATTCGGTGCATCTGGCCTGGGTTGTGTCGGTGCTTTTGATGCTGGTGCATTTCTGGTGGTGGGAGTTCGGCCTGTTCCAGATCGAGACCTGGACCTTCGGAAAATACCTGTTCATCATCTTCTACGCCGTCACGCTGTTCCTGCTCTGCGCGCTGCTGTTTCCGGACCAGATGCTGGACTACACCAGCTACGAGGATTTTTTCTATTCGCGCCGCGCCTGGTTCTTCGGCCTGCTGGCGGCGACCTATCTGCTCGACGTGATCGATACGCTGCTGAAGGGGCCGGAGCATTTCGCCCGCTTCGGCGTCGAATATTTGTTTCGCACGCCGGTGTTCGTCACGCTTTGCGTCATCGCCATACTGGTCAGCGATCGTCGCTTTCACATCGCCTTTGTCGCCGCCGCCATCGTCTACCAGATATCGTTCATCCTGCGGCTCTTCGACACGATCGTTTGAGCACCATTGGGGCGACGGACGCGATAGGCTACGCTTGTTGGGAGAGGCAGTTTTACATGAAGCTCGACATCCGCACCGATTTCACCAAATTCCCGCGTGCCGTTTCGGTCCTGACCGCCGGCGAAGCCGGAACCGTCGCGCCCTACGATCATGCGGTGCTGGCCCATGACGAGCGGCATCTGCGCCGCCGCACCATCGAAACGGCCCGTAGCGATAGAGTGCTGGTCGACCTGCCCGAGCCGGTGGCCTTGAACGATGGCGACCGGCTGGTGCTGGAGGATGGCCGTCATATCGAGATCGTTGCGGCCGAGGAACCGCTCTACGACGTCCGTGCCGAGAGCGCCGTGCACCTGGCCGAGCTTGCCTGGCATATCGGCAACCGCCACCTTGCGGCCGCCATCGAAGCGGAACGCATTCTCATCCTGCGCGACCATGTCATCAAGGCGATGCTGGAGGGGCTCGGCGCCACGGTGCGCGACGTTTCCGAGCCGTTCAAGCCGCTGCGCGGCGCCTATTCCGGGCACAGTCACGGTCATGCCTATGCCGAGGCGCACAGCGAGTCGCATTCCCATACCCATAGCGAATCGTATTCCCACAGCCATTCGCACGACCATGACTGACCAGCCTTCCAACGTCGCTTTGTTGCGGCTGATGGCGTGGCTGTCGCCCGCCTTCCCGGTCGGCGGTTTTTCCTACAGCCATGGTCTCGAACAAGCCGTGCATGCCGGGCTGATCGCCGACAGCAAAGACCTCGCCGCGTGGCTGGAGACGCTGGTCGACATGGGCTCGGGCTGGAACGATGCCGTGCTGTTTGCCGAAAGCTGGCGGCGGGCGCGGCAAGCCGGCGATCTCGCCGAAATCGCCGCCCTCGCCGAGGCCTTGGCCGGCTCGCGCGAGCGCCACACCGAGACCATGCTGCAGGGCGCCGCCTTCCTGAAGGCGGCATCGGCATGGCCGTGTCAGGTGCTCGACCGTCTGCCGGCCGAGTGCGCCTATTGCGTTGCCGTCGGTGCAACTGCCGGTGGCAACGCCATTGCCCTGCACGATGCACTGTCGGCCTTCCTGCACAGCTTCTTTTCCAACCTCGTCCAGGCCGCGATCCGGCTCGGCGTCGTCGGCCAGACCGGCGCCACGGCGCTGCTCGCCGGCTTCGAACCGCTGGCGCTCAGCGTCGCCGCCCGTGCTGCCGGCTCGACGCTGGACGATCTCGGCGGCTGCGCGTTTGTCTCGGATGTCATGGCGATGAAGCACGAGACGCAATATTCGCGGCTGTTCCGCTCATGATCGTCCTCGCCTTCGCGCTCTCCTTCGTCCTGCTGCTGATCACCACCCTGCATGTCTATTGGGGCATTGGCGGGATCTGGCCGGGCGGGGACGCTGCCTCCTGCGCCCGCGCGGTGGTCGGCTTTCGCGGCGTCGACGAAATGCCGGCGCCCTTTGCCAGCTTTGCCGTCGCCGCCTGCCTCGGCCTGGCGACGCTGTGGCCGCTGGCGCTCCAAGGCGTGTTTGCCACGCCCTTTCCCAAGGCCGGGCTCGCCGCGACAGCGCTGCTCATCGCGCTGGTCTTCCTGGGGCGCGGCATTGCCGGCTTCACGCCTTGGTGGCGCCGGCTGGCGCCCGAACAGCCTTTCGCGCGGCTCGATGTCGGCTATTATTCGCCGCTCTGCCTGGTTGTAGGGCTCGGCTTTGCAGTGCTAGCCATTACGGAGTTCCCTAGATGACACAAGCCAATGGTCCTCTTCGCGTCGGCATCGGCGGTCCCGTCGGCTCCGGCAAGACGACGCTCACCGAAAAGCTCTGCAAGGCGCTGCGCGACGAGTTCTCGATCGCCGTGGTCACCAACGACATCTACACCAAGGAAGACGCCATGATGCTGGCCCGGCTGCAGGCACTGCCCGAGGATCGCATCATCGGCGTCGAGACCGGCGGCTGCCCGCACACCGCCATCCGCGAGGATGCCTCGATCAATCTGCAGGCGATCGCCGAGATGACCAGGAAATTCCCGGATCTCGACATCGTCTTCATCGAATCGGGCGGCGACAACCTCGCCGCCACGTTTTCCCCGGACCTCGCCGATCTGACGCTCTACGTCATCTCGGTCTGCCAGGGCGAAGAAATCCCGCGCAAGGGCGGCCCGGCGATCACCCGGTCGGATTTCCTGGTCATCAACAAGAGCGATCTCGCCCCCTATGTGAACGTCAATCTCGATGTCATGGAGCGCGACGCCGCCCGCATGCGCGGCAAGCGGCCGTTCGGATTTACCGATCTGTCGCGCGGCAAGGGCCTGCAGCAGGTGATCGATTTTGTCGTCGAGCATGGCGGGCTGCGCATCGACGCCGCCAGAAGCACTGCGGCGTAAGCCAAAGCGCTCGCCTGCACCAAACGAAACCGGTTGCGCGCATCGGCGGCGCACGGCATCCTTGCTTCTTTCACGGAGGTTTTCGATGAGCATCGCCCGCCTGCAGAAGGAAATGCTGACCAACCTGCCCTTCTACGAGGAACGCGTCGATCTGGCTTGCGCCTTCCGCTGGACGGCGCGGCTCAACATGCATGAAGCGGTGGCCAATCATTTCTCGCTGGCCGTCAACGATGACGGCTCGCAATTCCTAATGAATCCCAACCAGGTGCATTTCTCGCGCATCAAGGCGAGCGACCTGCTGCTGATCGACGCCAACGATCCCGATACGCTCTCCGGCCCGGATGCGCCCGACCCGACGGCATGGGGGCTGCATGGCGCCATCCATCGCAATGTCCGTCATGCGCGCTGCGTCATGCATGTGCACTCGATCCACGCCACGGTGCTCGCTTCGCTCGCCGACTCGACGTTGCCGCCGATCGATCAGAACTCGGCGATCTTCTTCAACCGCCACGTCGTCGACGGCCATTATGGTGGGCTCGCCTTCGAGGAAGAGGGCGAACGCTGCTCGCAGCTGCTCACCGATCCGAAGGTCAAGGTGATGGTCATGGGCAACCATGGCGTGCTGGTCATCGGCGATACCGTCGCCGACACCTTCAACCGCATGTTCTATTTCGAACGCGCCGCCGAGACCTACATCAAGGCGCTGTGGACCGGCCGTCCGCTGCGGATCCTGTCGGACGAAATCGCCGAGAAGGCAGCAGCGGAGCAGGAAAATTATCCCGGTCAGGCCGAACGGCACCTGTCCGAATTGAAGGCGATCCTCGACGAGCAGGAGCCGGTCTACCGGAACTGATGCCTCCTTCTCTCCGTCACTATACGGGGAGAAGGATGCTCTGATCGCCGGTTTCGCCAATCTTAAAGCCCGAGTTCAGCCCGTAATTCGTCGGCGCTGTTGATGACGATCGCGCCGGGCGGCCCTGCCCTGGGCGCTTCCGGCCAGAAGATCGTCCTCATCCCCGCCGCCAGCCCTGCCGTAGCGCCGGTCACGCTGTCCTCGACGGCCATGGCATCGGCTGGATCGACACCGGCCAGCCAGGCGGCGCGCAGAAAAGGTTCGGCGTGCGGCTTGCCTTCGCGCACATCGTTGCGGCTGATCGTCTTCATGCCGGGATAGAAAAGACCGACCATGCGCAGATTGGCGTCGACGACCAGCCGGTCGGAATTGGACACCACCGCTTGCGCCACGCCAAGGGCACGCAGCTCGTTGTAGACCTCGATGGCGCCGGGACGCGGCTTCAGCGTCTCGGCCATCGGCAGATAGTGGTCGTATTTGCGCACGATCCAGTCGTCGAAGGCCAGGTCGAGGCCGAACTCGTCGCGCAGCATCTCGTAGACCGGCCATGCGGCAATGCCGAGCACCCGCTCATGCAGGTTGGCCGGCGCCGCGATGCCGACGCTGTGCAGCGCCGCTATCAGCGCCGCCTCATGCAACGGCTCGCTGTCGACCAGCGTGCCGTCCATGTCCCAGAAAACCGCTTTCGGCGTCATGCAAGGCTCCTTTGTCCGAAATCCCTTAAAGGGTTTGCGTCGGGAGATAAACCGCCGCGCCTTGACTGCACCAACATTGCGGGACTTCAAAGGATTGCCTGGCTATAATCATCCACTCGAAACACTGCAGGCTCCTCGGGAGCTTACCTAAGCAATTGCTCCGGCTACAGGCAATTGCTTACAAGCGCATTCCCCGGTAAAACTAAGCGCTCCCGCTCGGTGCTAGTGCTCCGTGCTCGGGGGCAGGGAGGCAGCAAGTTGAATTCCCGGCAGGACAGCGGCAGCAACAGGCTGGACGACGCGGCGCGCGCCGGCTGGCTCTATTATGTCGCCGGCAACACGCAGGACCAGATCGCCTCGACGCTCGGCATCTCACGGCAGACGGCGCAGCGGCTGGTGTCGCTGGCGGTGTCGGAAGGGCTGATCAAGGTGCGTGTCGACCACCCGATCGCCAATTGCCTCGACCTCGCGGCCCGGCTGAAATCGCGCTTCGCGCTCGATCTGGTCGAGGTGGTTCCAAGCGATCCCTCCTCCTCCTCGACTATTGGGGTCGCCGTGGCGGCGGCCGCCGAGATCGAGAGGCGGCTGCGCTCGCCGACGCCGATCGTCATGGCGATCGGCACCGGCCGCACCCTGAAGGCGGCAATCGAGCAGCTGCCGCCGATGGAATGCCCGCAGCACAAGGTGGTGTCGCTGACCGGCAACATCTCGCCCGACGGTTCGGCCGCCTTCTACAACGTCATCTTCACCATGGCCGACAGGGTCAAGGCACGCTCTTTTCCGATGCCGCTGCCGGTCATCGCCTCCTCGCCGCAGGAGCGCGAGATGCTGCTCAGCCAGCCGATGATCCAACCGACGCTGGCGCTTGCCGCGGAAGCCGACGTCACCTTCGTCGGCATCGGCGATCTCGGCCCCAAGGCGCCGCTTTACGAGGACGGCTTCATTTCGGAGAGTGAATTGAAAGCGCTGCAAAAGGCAGGCGGCGTCGCCGAGATCGTGGGCTGGGTGTTCGATCGCGAGGGCCGGATGATCGAGGGCATCACCAATGACCGGGTGTCGTCGGCATCGTTGCCGTCGCGTGAAAAATCGCTGGTGATCGCGCTCGCCATGGGCGAGCGGAAGCTGCCGGGCATCCTTGCGGCTGTCAATCGGCGGCTGGTCAACGGCCTCATCACCGACGAGCGGACCGCCGCCGCCTTGCTGGCGGCCAGCTGATTTGCGATAAGCCCAGCAAGGCTATTTGCGCCGGCCATAAGGATCGTTGCCGTCGAGAAAACCCATGTCGCGCTGCAGATGCGGCGGCAATTCCCTGATGTCGAGATAGGCCCGTTTCCTGGCTCCGTGCCGCGCCAATCCACGCGCCAGCCGCAAAAACCAGCCTTGGCCTGGCGTCAGAAATAGCTTTTCCTGTACAATGGTCATGATCATCAGCCTTCGTTATCTCTAGACGAGAGTGATCGTCGACCTCAAATATCGGCCGGCTCGGCCCTTGCTGCCAATCAAAGTCGATCACGGCCCATAAGGAGGGCTTATGCCTGAACTCAAGTCACGGCAGGTCTCACAACTCCCTCCGCTTCAGGCGATCCGGGTGTTCGAGGCGGTGGCGCGGCATCTTTCCTTCACCAAGGCCGCCGGCGAGCTTGGCATGACGCAGGCGGCGGCGAGCTATCAGATCAAGCTTCTGGAAGAGCGCGTCGGTGCGCCGTTGTTCCTGCGCCGGCCAAGGCAGATCGTGCTGACCGAGGCGGGGCAACGCCTGGCGCCTGCGGTCAGCGAGGCGTTCGCCTTGTTGGGTGGAGCCTATGCCGCGGCGCGCAGCGGCGCCGACGGCGTACTTTGTGTCTCGACGCTGCTGACCTTTGCCTCGAACTGGCTGGCGCAGCATCTCGGTTCGTTCCAGGTCGCGCATCCGTCGCTGGCGGTGTCTCGATACATCGAACCGCCTCGTCGATTTCGCCCGCGAGGACATCGACATCGCCATCAGTTCGGGCGGCGGAAACTGGCCGGGCGTGGAGGTGCACAAGCTTTTCAATGCGGACTTCACGCCGATGCTGAGCCCGAAACTCGCGGCGACCATCGGCGGGGTGAAGGAGCCGGCCGATCTGTTGCGCCTGCCGATCCTCGACCCCGGCGACATCTGGTGGCGGGACTGGTTTATCGCCGCCGGCCTGCCGGTCGAGGAACTGGCCAAGCGCCCCGGCTCCAGCATGGGGGCGCAGGCCTATGAGGCAAACGCCGCGATCGCCGGGCAGGGCGTGGCGATCGTGACGGCCGCTCTTTTCAAGGCCGAGCTTGCCGATGGCCGCCTGATCCAGCCTTTCAATTTGGTTGGCGACGACGGCCACGCCTATTGGCTGGTCTATCCCCAGGCGCGGCGCAACGTGCCGAAGATCCGCGCTTTTCGCGAATGGATCCTGGCTGAGATTGCCGGCCAATAGTTGATAATCCATCCGGTCAAGCGGGCACCGAAATTCGGCATTTTCGCGCGCCCTAATCCTCCGGAGCAAGATCCCGCACGAGGCTGCGTGCTGCACTGCAGCAACGAATCCGGCTTGACATAAATCACGCGAGGTGAGTAATTGCTCACAGCCAAAGCAAATGCTCAGCTTGGTCTATGGGAGGAATTTGATGAAACTTCGCACGCTCACCCTGGGTCTGTTGTCGGCCAGCACCCTCGCGTTCGCCGCGCATGCCGAATCCATCACCATCGCCACCGTCAACAATGGCGATATGGTCCGCATGCAGACGCTGACCGACGATTTCACCGCCAAGAACCCCGATATCCAGCTCCAGTGGGTCACGCTCGAGGAGAACGTGCTGCGCGAGCGCGTCACCACCGACATCGCCACCAAGGGCGGCCAGTACGACGTGATGACCATCGGCACTTACGAAGTTCCGATCTGGGCCAAGCAGAGCTGGCTGCTGCCGCTCGACAAGCTCGGCGACGACTATGACGTCAAGGACATCATCCCGGCCATTGCCGGTGGCCTGTCGGTCGATGGCACGCTTTATGCAGCACCGTTCTATGGCGAAAGCTCGTTCGTCATGTACCGCAAGGACCTGATGGAGAAGGCCGGGCTGACCATGCCCGACGCGCCGACCTGGGACTTCGTCAAGCAGGCCGCCGAGAAGATGACCGATCGCGCCAATGGCGTGAACGGCGTCTGCCTGCGCGGCAAGGCCGGCTGGGGCGAGAACATGGCCTTCCTGACCGCCATGTCGAACTCCTTCGGCGCACGCTGGTTCGATGAGAACTGGAAGCCGCAGTTCGACCAGCCCGAGTGGAAGAACACGCTGCAGTTCTATGTCGACCTGATGAAGGCCAATGGCCCGGAGGGCGCATCTTCGAACGGCTTCAACGAAAACCTGGCGCTGTTCCAGCAGGGCAAGTGCGGCATGTGGATAGACGCCACCGTCGCTGCCTCCTTCGTCTCCGACCCGAAGAACTCCACGGTCGCCGACAAGGTCGGTTATGCGCTGGCGCCCGACAATGGCCTGGGCAAGCGCGGCAACTGGCTGTGGGCGTGGTCGCTGGCCATTCCCGCCGGCACGCAAAAGGCTGACGCCGCCCAAAAATTCGTATCCTGGGCAACCAGCAAGGCCTATCTCGAGCTCGTCGCATCGAAGGAAGGCTGGGCCAATGTTCCGCCGGGAACGCGCACCTCGCTCTACGCCAACCCCGAGTACCAGAAGGCGGCGCCGTTCGCCAAGATGACGCTGGACTCGATCAACGCCGCCGATCCGACGCATCCGACCGTCAAGCCGGTGCCCTATGTCGGTGTCCAGTTCGTTGCCATCCCCGAGTTCCAGGGCCTTGGCACCACCGTCGGCCAGCTGTTCTCGGCGGCACTCGCCGGCCAGACCAGCGTCGACGACGCCTTGAAGCAGGCCCAGGACGCTGCCACCGCAACGATGACCGAGGGCGGTTATATCCAGTAGGCTCCTCCCGGTGCCGAACGCCGGTTGCCCATCTTAACCGGCAGGGGCCGCCCGAATCCCAGTTCGGGCGGCCACCTTCACAACACTGAAAAATTTGGCTGACCTTTGAAGGGTGACCGTCATGGCTACTCAGCAGACCCGTTCGCTTGCCCGCTTCATGATGGCGCCATCCGTGGTGCTGCTGTTCGTCTGGATGATCGTGCCGCTGGCATTCACCCTGTGGTTCTCCTTCCAGCAGTACAATCCGCTCAACCCGATCCGCGACGGCTTCGTCGGCTTCTCGAATTACGCGCTTTTCTATTCCAATCCGGCATTCCTGCAGTCGATCCTCAACACGCTAATCCTCGTGGCCAGCGTGCTTTTGATCACGGTGATCGGCGGCATCCTGCTGGCGCTGCTGATCGATCAGCCGATGTGGGGACAGGGCATCGTCCGCATCCTCGTCATCTCTCCGTTCTTCGTTATGCCGCCGGTCGCCGCGCTGGTGTGGAAGAACATGATCATGCATCCGCAATACGGCGTCTTTGCCGACATTGCGCGCTTCTTCGGCGGGCTGCCGATCGACTGGTTTGGCCAATATCCAATGCTGGCGATCATCATCATCGTCGCCTGGCAATGGCTGCCGTTTGCGACATTGATCCTCTTGACGTCCCTGCAATCGCTCGACGGCGAGCAGAAGGAAGCCGCCGAGATGGACGGCGCCGGTTTTGTCAGCCGCTTCATCTATCTGACGCTGCCGCATATGTCGCGCGCCATCACCGTCGTCATCCTGATCCAGACGATCTTCCTTCTGTCGGTCTATGCCGAGATCCTCGTCACCACCAATGGCGGCCCGGGTTACGCCTCCACCAACCTGCCCTTCCTCGTCTATCAGAAGGCGTTGCTGGAGTTCAAAATCGGCCAGGCCTCCGCCGGCGGTATCATTGCCGTCATTTTAGCCAATATCGTCGCCTTCTTCGCCATGCGCGCGGTCGGCAAGAACCTGGACAGATAAGGGAGGAAACGATGGCACGTGCAGTCAGCACCCAGCACAAGACGATCGCGACCGCGGCCGCCTGGATCGTCGCCCTGCTGATCTTCTTCCCGATCCTCTATACGATCATCACCTCGTTCAAATCGGAGCAGGAGGCCATCCAGGGCTTCAACCTGTTCCCGTCGGGAACCACGGAGAGCTACACCGCGGTCGAGGCGCAGAGCGGCTACTTCAAGTTCTTCCTCAACTCGGTGTTCCTGTCGGTCGGCTCGACCATCCTGGCTTTGCTCGTCGCCATACCGGCGGCCTGGTCGATGGCGTTCTCGCCGGGCAAGTGGACAAAGGACATCCTGATGTGGATGCTTTCCACCAAGATGATGCCGGCGGTTGCCGTGCTGTTCCCGATCTACCTGATCTTCCGCGATACCGGATTGCTCGACAGCCGCATCGGCCTGATGATCATGCTGATGCTGATCAACCTGCCGATCGTGGTGTGGATGCTCTACACCTATTTTCGCGAGATTCCCGGCGAGATCTTGGAAGCGGCGCGCATGGACGGCGCATCGCTCTGGAACGAGATCGTCTATGTGCTGACGCCGATGGCGGTGCCGGGCATCGCTTCGACGATGCTGCTCAACATCATCCTGGCATGGAACGAGGCGTTCTGGACGATCCGGTTGACCACCACCGAGGCCGCCCCTCTCACCGCCTTCATCAGTTCCTTCTCCAGCCCTCAAGGGTTGTTCTGGGCCAAGCTGTCGGCGGCTTCGACACTGGCGATCGCACCGATCCTGATCATGGGCTGGTTCAGCCAGAAGCAGCTGGTGCGCGGCCTGACCTTTGGCGCCGTGAAGTAACACCGCCGCAAGCGATGAACGACGGACAATAACCCCTCGGGGAGGAAACCATGGGAAATATCACGCTCAAGCACGTCTCCAAGTCGTTTGGGTCGACGGTCATCATTCCGGGCATCGACCTGGCCATCGAGAACGGCGAGTTCGTCGTCTTCGTCGGCCCGTCGGGCTGCGGCAAGTCCACGCTGCTGCGGCTGATCGCCGGGCTGGAGGACACCACCGCCGGCACCATCAACATCGACGGCCGCGACGTCACCGGCGAGGCGCCGGCCAAGCGCAAGCTGGCCATGGTGTTCCAGTCCTATGCGCTCTACCCGCATATGACGGTGGCCAAGAACATCGCCTTCCCGCTGAAGATGGCGGGCGAGGACCAGGCCACCATCGATCGGAAGGTCAAGGACGCGGCGCGCATCCTGAACCTCACCAACTATCTCGATCGCCGACCCGGCCAGCTCTCCGGCGGTCAGCGCCAGCGCGTCGCCATCGGCCGCGCCATCGTGCGCCAGCCATCGGCCTTCCTGTTCGACGAACCTCTGTCCAACCTCGACGCAGCACTGCGCGGCACCATGCGGCTGGAGATCAGCGAACTGCATCATCAGCTCAAGACGACGATGATCTACGTCACCCACGACCAGGTCGAGGCGATGACCATGGCCGACAAGATCGTCGTGCTCAACGCCGGCAACATCGAACAGGTCGGCTCGCCGATGGAGCTCTACAAGACGCCGAAGAACCTGTTCGTCGCCGGCTTCATCGGTTCGCCCAGGATGAACCTGATCGAAGGCGCGCCGGCGGCCAAACATGGCGCCAAGACCGTCGGCATCCGTCCCGAGCATATGAACATCTCGACGACTTCAGGCGAATGGAAAGCCACGGTCGGTGTTGCCGAGCATCTCGGCTCCGACACGTTTCTGCACGTTCAGGCCGACGGTGTCGGGCCGCTGACGGTGCGCGCCGACGGCGAACTGGCCGCCCATCACGGCGACACGATCTATCTGACGCCGGACCAGACCAAGCTGCACCGCTTCGGCGCCGACGGAAAGGCGATGTTGCAATGAGGCTCGAGGGTAAATCGGCGCTGATCACCGGATCGGCGCGCGGCATCGGCCGAGCGTTCGCCGAAGCCTATGTTCGCGAGGGCGCCACCGTCGCCATCGGCGACATCAACCTCGAAGCCGCGGAAAAAGCCGCTTCGGAGATCGGTGGCAAGGCTTACGCCGTGAAACTGGACGTCACCGATCTCGCTTCGATCAAGGCGGCGGTCAAAGCGGTCGAGACAAGGGCCGGCGGCCTGGACATCCTGGTCAATAACGCCGCTTTGTTCGACCTGGCGCCGATCGTCGAGATCCGCAAGGCGAGCTACGACAGGCTGTTTTCCGTCAATGTCGCCGGCACGCTGTTCATGCTGCAGGCAGCCGCCCGCTCGATGATCGCGGCAGGCCGGGGCGGCAAGATCATCAACATGGCGAGCCAGGCCGGCCGCCGCGGCGAGGCGCTGGTTGCCGTCTATTGCGCCACCAAGGCAGCCGTCATCTCGCTCACCCAGTCGGCCGGCCTCGACCTGATCAAGCACCGCATCAACGTCAACGCCATCGCGCCCGGCGTCGTCGACGGCGAGCACTGGGACCATGTCGATGCCCTGTTCGCCAAACACGAAAACCGGCCGAAGGGCGAAAAGAAGCGGCTGGTCGGCGAGGCCGTGCCCTATGGCCGCATGGGCACGGCGCAAGACCTCACCGGCATGGCGGTGTTCCTGGCCAGCGACGACGCCGAATACATCGTCGCCCAGACCTACAATGTCGATGGCGGCCAGTGGATGAGTTGAGGGGGCGAAGGCGCTCTTCTCCCCGTCTCCTCCACGGGGGGAAGAGCCGTCCCGCTAAAGGGTAAAGCAGATGACCGTGAAACTCTCTTCTTCCATCCTCGCCAAGCTTCCGCCTGAGGTCGCCGGCCCGAACTATAATCGCGCGGCACTCAAAGCCGGCATCGTGCATTTCGGCGTCGGCAACTTCCATCGCTCGCATCAGGCCGTCTATCTCGACGACCTGTTCAATGCGGGCGTCGGCCACGACTGGGCAATTGTCGGCGCCGGCGTTTTTGAGGGCGAAAAGGTCGGCCGCGGCAAGTTGCAGGAACAGGACTGGTTGACCACCGTGGTCGAGCAGGATTCTGGCCACATGAGCGCCCGCGTCACCGGTGTTATGATCGACTTCCTGATGCCGGGCGACGCGGTCGCGATCATAGAGCGGCTTGCCGACCCGGCGATAAGGATCGTTTCGCTGACCATAACAGAGGGCGGCTATTTCATCGATCCGGCGTCCGGCGTGTTCAACCCGACCCATCCCGACATCGTCGCCGATGCTGAGCCGGGAGCAATGCCGAAGACCGTGTTCGGCATCATTCTTGCCGGGCTGTTGCGCCGCCGCGACGACGGCATCGTGCCCTTCACGATCATGTCCTGCGACAACATCCCCCACAACGGCCATGTCACCGCCGATGGCGTCATCGGGCTCGCGCGGCTGATCGACGAGAAACTGGCGACCTGGGTGAGCGAGAACGTCGCCTTTCCCAACGGCATGGTCGACCGCATCACGCCGGCCACCACCGACCGCGAGCGCGGCATTCTGTCGAGCGAGTTCGGGCTCGACGACAATTGGCCGGTATTTTGCGAGCCGTTCAGGCAATGGGTGCTGGAGGACCATTTCACCGACGGCCGCCCGCCGCTGGAAAAGGTCGGCGTGCAGTTCGTCAGCGATGTCGCACCCTACGAGCTGATGAAGATCCGCATCCTCAATGGCGGCCATGCGACCATCGCCTATCCGGCCGGGCTGATGGACATCCATTTCGTCGACGAGGCGATGCAGGAGCCGCTGGTGCGCGGTTTTCTCGAAAAACTGGAGCACGACGAGATCATCCCGACGGTGCCGCCGGTGCCGGGTACCGTGCTGGAGGATTATTACCAGCTCATCGAGCACCGCTTCTCCAATCCGAAGATCGGCGACACCATCCGCAGGCTTTGCCTCGACGGCTCCAACCGGCAGCCGAAATTCATCATCCCGACCATCGCCGACCGGCTGAAGGCCGGCAAGGGCGTCGCCGGCCTGGCGCTGGAATCGGCGCTCTGGTGCCGCTACTGCTTCGGCACGACCGATAGCGGCGCCGTCATCGAGCCCAATGATCCAAGCTGGGACCGGCTGCAGACGACCGCCAGGGCGGCAAAGGCTGCGCCTGCCGCCTGGCTGGCCATGGAGGACATCTATGGCGAGGTCGCCCGCTCGACGCCGTTCGTTGAAGCCTTTGCCAAGGCGCTCGAGGCGCTCTGGGCCGATGGCGCACGTACGACGCTGACGCGCTACCTCGCCGGCAACCTCTAAGATCGGCTCAATGCATGTCCCCGCCGATGAGGGCCCTGCAATGACGCCTGACCTGGTCATTTTCGACTGCGACGGCGTGCTGGTCGACAGCGAGGGGCTGTCCGTTTCGGCGCTGCTTAGCATGATCACGCTTGCCGGCGGCAGTGTCAGCGAGGATGCCGCCTATGAGCATTTCCTCGGCAAAAGCATGAAAAGCGTTCGCGAAATCCTCGGTCGCGACTTCGGACTTGATATCACCGACCTGCATCTGAGCGAGATGCGCGTCGGGCTGATGCGCAAATTTCGCGACGAGCTGAAGCCGATCCCCGGCATCGGCCAGGTTCTTCCGAAGCTTACCGTGCCATGCTGCGTTGCTTCCTCCGGCACGCTGGATCGCATCCGCTATGCGCTCGACGTCACCGGGCTGCTCGGGCTGCTCGAGCCGCATCTGTTCAGCGCCGCCATGGTGGCGCGGGGCAAGCCGGCGCCGGACCTTTTTCTCCACGCAGCCGCCAAAATGGGAGCGATCCCGCAAAATTGCGTCGTCGTCGAGGACAGCCCCGTCGGCGTCGCGGCGGCACGGGCGGCGGGAATGCGCGTCCTCGCCTTCACCGGCGGCTCGCATGCCGGCAACCTGGCACTGAAAGCGCGGCTTGCGTCGAGTGAACCGGACTTTATATTCGCCGACATGCTGCAACTGCCCGATCTGATTGCAGGCCTGGGAGCGAGAGTAAGAACATCTTGACGAACAGTTTCGTTTGCGCGGTCGATGTCGGCACCGGGAGCGCCCGTGCGGGCATTCTCGACACCGGAGGCACCTTGCTCGGCCGCGCCGAGCACCCGATCGTCATGAACCGGCCGAAGGCCGATCACGCCGAGCACGATTCGCAGGATATCTGGTCGGCGGTCTGCATTGCGGTGCGCGCGGCCAATGAAAAAGCCGGCGTGGCAGCGCAGGACATCGTCGGCATCTCCTTCGACGCCACCTGCTCGCTGGTGGTGCGGGGCAAGGATGGTGGCCAGCTCAGTGTCTCGGTGACAGGCGAAAGGCGCTGGGACACCATAGTCTGGCTCGATCACCGCGCCATTGCCGAGGCCGATGAATGCACCGAAAGCGGCCACGCCGTGCTCGACTATATCGGCGGCGTCATGTCGCCTGAAATGGAGACGCCGAAGCTGATGTGGCTGAAGCGCAACCTGCCCGCAACATGGAACGAAGCCGGCTATCTATTCGACCTCGCCGACTTTCTCAGTTGGAAGGCAACAGGTTCGCTTGCCCGCTCGCAATGCACGCTGACCGCCAAATGGACCTATCTGGCGCATGAAGAGACCGGCTGGCGGCGCGACTTCTTCAAAGCCGTCGGGCTCGGCGATCTTTTCGAGCATGGCAATCTGCCTGACAAGGCCAGCCCGGTGGGCGCCGATATCGGCCGGCTGAGCGCGCAAGCCGCAGCCGAGCTTGGCCTGACCGAACAATGCCGGGTCGGCGCCGGCGTCATCGACGCCTATGCCGGCGCGCTCGGCGTGCTCGGCGGCTTCGCCGGCGATGAAACCAACATCGGCCGGCATCTGGCGCTGATCGCCGGCACTTCGAGCTGCGTCATGGCGATGTCGCCCGACCCACAACCCTTTGCCGGGGTCTGGGGCCCGTATTGCGGCGCGGCGCTTCCCCGGCTTTGGCTGTCGGAAGGCGGCCAATCGGCCACTGGCGCGCTGCTCGATCACATCATCCGCTGGCACGGCGCCGGCGGCGAGCCGGACGCCGCCATGCACGCCAGGATTGCCCGACGCGTTGTCGAGTTGCGCGCCATAGAGGGCGAAAATCTGGCCGGAAGGCTGCATGTGCTGCCGGATTTCCATGGCAACCGCTCGCCGCTCGCCGACCCGCATGCCGTCGGCGTCATCAGCGGCCTGACGCTGGATTCCTCCTTCGACAGCCTGTGCAAGCTGTATTGGCGCACCGCCGTCAGCATTGCGCTCGGCGTGCGGCATGTGCTGGAAGCGCTGAACGAGAACGGCTATCTGATCGACACGCTGCATGTCACCGGCGGTCACACCAAGAACCCGCTGTTGATGGAGCTTTATGCCGACGCTACCGGCTGCACGGTGGTCGAGCCGCTGGCCGATGAGGCGGTGCTGCTCGGTACCGGCATGATCGCCGCCACTGCCGCCGGGCTTTTTCCCGATTTGAACGCCGCCTGCGTCGCCATGCAGCAAGGCGGCAAGACGCGAGAGCCCAATTCGGCGACCGCCGGCCGGTTCGACCGCGACTACCGCGTGTTTTTGGAGATGCACCGGCAGCGGCAGGCGCTGGACGCGATCAGGTAGGCTCGAATGGCTTGTACCGCTACCTCTGGTTCCAGCGCCGGATAATTGGCTCGCCAAGGTCGTGCTCATAACCGAGCACGCTTGTGCTGGCGGTATCCAGCACGAAGAGCGCGCCATCTTGCGGCGGCAGGCCGAGCCAGCGCGCCGTCAGCACCCGCAGGAAATGCGAGCTTGAGAACACCAGGACATTGCCGTTGACCTCGCGCAATTCATTGACGATCCGATCGGCCCTTGCGCCGACATCCTCTGCCGCCTCGCCGTCAGGGCAGCCGTCGCGAAACAGACGCCAGCCGGGACGCTCGATGAGGATCTGCTTCGTGGTCAGTCCCTCGTAAGCGCCGTAATCCCATTCCGCCAGATCGGCCTTCTTCATGCCGGCCGAACCGAAGCCGGCAAGCGCGCAGGTCTTGAAGGCGCGCTGCGACGGGCTCGACCAGACTGCCTGGAACGAAAGCCCCTGCAACCGCTCAGCGACCCGCCCGGCGGCCGCCTCGCCGGCTGGCGTCAACGGTATGTCGGTCAGGCCGGTGTGCTTTCCCGACGCGCTCCATTCCGTCTCGCCATGCCGAACCAGATGGATTTCGGGAAACGCGCCCATCCGCATGCCCTTTCGAGACACTGGGTATACAGCCTGCCCGGCTAGAAACCGCCTGAAGAGCAGACCTCATCGACTTCTACAGTCGCTGCTTCCGACGGTATTGCAAGCGGCGCGACCGGATCTCACGAGGGTCGGCGACGATCATCGCAACTTTTCGAAATGCGCCGGCGGAGGCGGATGATCCAGAGATATCCAGAGAAGAGACAGCGGGATCTGCTACCGGGTCGTGCGATCATTCCTTGGAGCAGCGCTGCTGATCTCCAGAACGAGCTTTCTGCGAATGGCGACCGAATAGTCGGCGGGTGATGCGGGAGCGATGACGAATGATCCTGCCCCGCCGATGACATTCTCCCTGAAGTAGCCGGGAAGGTCGGTGGTAACGCCAGGCTCAGTTCGCTCCACTGCGATTGCATTGATGATGTAACCGCTCGCCGGCGGCTTTCCGTCACTGGTAACCCGTCATTGTTGGTTCCATTCGAGGAGACATCGATGATGTTCTTTCTTGCAGTTCCTGGAAACCTGTCGAGCAATTGGCCGCTTACGTCGATCGCGAAGGAAAGAGACGTTCTTCCGCGAGAGCTGCGCCCTTGACCCGTGTCGCCCGCCCTGTCGATGGTTGAGGCCGCGGCCGCAGCCTGCCCACTGTCGCATATTGTCGTCCACGGCAGCACCGTCTGGAGGCGTCCAACGCTCGACCATTGGATGTAAGTGATGGCAATACATCCGACCAGCCCGCCGGCGATGGCGTACGCCACCTCTTTCGAACGGAGTGCGCCGACATGCCCTGTCGCTGCAGAGTCGCATGCTCGATGTTCATTGAGGCGGACTTGTCGACCGCAAAGACGATCGCCGCGTCGACATCGTTTGCCCAGGCCCTCGCGCCAGGGAAGAGGACAGTGGCGGCAAGCAAGCAAACGCCGGAAACGAGGCTGCGGAGGCTCCGCAGCGTTGCATGAGACATAGGGCGTTTCCTCGTTCCCGCTTAAGGCGCGTCGCGTTTGAACCGATTCATGCGACGCGCCTGAAGTCTTTGTTTTTGTGCATGCTGTTGTCCCAAGACCGCTGCACACCTTAGGGTCAAGCCCCGGGGCACGCTTTTGGGCGATATGCACTAGCCGCGAAATTCTTGATGAACCCGACATTCTCGCTTCTCCAGGCAAGCACTGTCATCGTCCATTTGAATGACAGGGCACAGCGCCGTCCACATTTGCTGGCTCAACTCTTCCTTGAGTCAGCCTCTTGCCATAGCTGCCAATATCGTGAACAAGCCGTGCCGTTGATGCGGAATCCGGGCCGATCAGGCCATTTCCGCGCTGAGACGCGGCTTCCGGTGTTTGCCGACGCGCCGCAATCGGATAGGCGAAAAAATGTCTGCGATCGAAGCCGGCGCGCGCGCGCCGGAAAATCTTTGGCGTCAGGAAATCAGGGCGACGCTGGCGCTCGCCTGGCCGATGGTGCTCACCAATCTCGGCCAGACGGCGATGACCGCCACCGATGTCATGATGATGGGGCGGCTGGGTCCGGACACGCTGGCCAGCGGCGCGCTCGGCGCCAACCTCTATTTCATGCCGCTGATCTTCGGGCTCGGCCTGATGCTGGCGACCTCGCCGATGATCGCCACGGAACTCGGCCGCCGTCGCCACTCCGTGCGCGATCTGCGCCGCACCGTGCGGCAGGGCCTGTGGCTGGCGATCCTCATCTCAATCCCGATCTGGATATTTCTCTGGTACGGCGAGGCCGTGTTGCTGGCCATGGGCCAGGAACCGGCGCTGGCGCATCAGGCCGGCATCTACCTGCGCTGGCTCGAATGGGCGGTGCTGCCGTTCTATGGCTATATCGTCCTGCGCTCGTTCATCTCGGCGCTGGAGCGGCCGGGTTGGGCGCTGGTCATCGTCTTCGTTGCCGTCGCCTGCAATGTCTTCTTCAACTGGGTGTTCATGTTCGGCAATCTCGGCGCTCCGTCGATGGGCATTGCCGGCTCCGGCCTCGCCACCACGCTGTCCAGCATGCTGATGTTCGCCGGCATGGCGGCGGTGGTGATGCTTGAGCCGAAGTTTCGCCGCTATCAGCTGTTCGGGCGCTTCTGGCGGGCCGACTGGCCGCGCTTCAAGGGCCTGCTGCAGCTCGGCCTGCCGATCGCCGGCCTGCTTGCCTTCGAGGTGACGATCTTCAACGCGGCGGCCCTTCTCATGGGCCTGATCGACGCCGCCTCGCTCGCGGCGCATGCCATCGCCATCCAGATCGCCTCGATCAGCTTCATGGTGCCGCTCGGCCTCAACCAGGCGGCGACTGTGCGTGTCGGGCTCGCCCATGGCGCCGGCAATCCGGAAGGTGTTTCCCGCGCCGGCTGGACCGCCTTTGTCATTGGCGTCTCGTTCATGGCGCTGATGGGGCTGGTGATGATCCTGTGGCCGCAACTGCTGATCAGCGCCTTCATCGATCTCGGCGACCCGGCCAATGCCACTGTGATCGGGCTTGCCGTGTCGTTCCTGGCCTTTGCCGCGCTGTTCCAGATTTTCGATGGCGCCCAGGCCGTGGCCGCCGGCATGCTGCGTGGCCTGCACGACACCCAGGTTCCGATGATCTATGCAGCGATCGGCTATTGGGGCATCGGCCTGCCGCTCGGCGTGCTGCTTGCCTTCCATTCCGGGCTCGACGGCGTCGGCATCTGGATCGGCCTGTCGTTGGGGCTGGCGGTGGTCGCGGCGCTGCTCCTGGCGCGCTGGCTGCGGCGCGATCGGATCGCGCCGCCGCTCTCCTTTGGGCATTGATGAAAGCGGCTTCGTCACGAGGAGGGTCGTGACGTCTATGGATATTTCGTCTGATTTGCACGCGCGGCCTGTGGGCTTAAGTCGCTTTGCAACTCCTTTGGCAGTGGAAGGCTTGAGCACCGCAAGTGCACCGCGCGTGCGAACAATTTTCGTTGCTTCTGCTGGTGCTCCTTGATGGCTGCTGCGAGCCCTAATCCGTACGGGCCAAGAAAGACGCCGGTTCCCCAGCCTGGCTGCTTTTTTTCCCGAGCGTCGTAGTCCGAAGCCTCCATGCGGGCTTGCTGGCATTCCGGCGACGCCCATTTCCGGTCTTGATTCGAAAGCGACGCTCCATAGTCGACCGGAGAGGTCGCGCATCCAGCCACTGTCGCGGCCAACGCGACCAACATTGCAATTCTCATCCCAAGCCCTTGATTAAGCATTGCGAGAGTACACAGAACTCTTCTTCCAACAAGGAGATAGCTCCGAAGAAGCGAAGAAGGCGTTCGAACGCCAAGCGCAGAGGCGGCTTGCTAGTTTGAAGTCGCCCGTCGTTCAAGCGAGCGTGCATATTGCGTCAGCGGGAAGCACATGACGAAGAAGATCAAGGCGACCAGCCCATAGACGGTGAACGGCTCGAAGGTCGCATTGTTGATGGCGTTGGATGTCCTGACCAGTTCCTCGAAACCGATGATCGAGGTCAGCGCGGTCGACTTGATCAGCTGCACCAGGAAACCGACGGTCGGGGCGCGGGTGATCGAAAACGCTTGCGGCAGGATGATCAGCCTGAGTTCCTGCAGATAGTGAAGGCCGAGGCTGGCGCCGGCGTCCCACTGGCCGCGCGGCAGCGCATCGACGCCGCCGCGCCAGATCTCGGCGAGATAGGCGCTGGCGAAGAAGGTCAGGCCAAGCGCTGCAGCGGTCCACGGCTCGATGCGCAAGCCCAGCATCGGCAGGCCGAAGAACATCAGGAAGAGCTGCATGAGCAGCGGCGTGCCCTGGAAAAGCGCGATGTAGCCCGAGGCCAGGCGCCGCGCCCATTTATTCTTGGCGATCCGGAAGAACAGCACGAGCATGCCGACCACGCCGCCGCCGACGAAGGCCGCCAGTGACAGAAGCACCGTCCAGCGCGCGGCGAGCAGAAGGTTGCGGACGATATCCCAGAAGGTAAATTCGATCATGACACGCCGGCTCCCAGAGCGCGGCGGCCGCCGCTGACCAGCAGCCGGCGCAGCCCCATCGACAGGACGAGATAGACCATCGTCACCACGAAATAGGTCTCGAAAGCACGGAAGGTGCGCGCCTGCAGCATGTCGGCCTCGTAGGTCAGTTCGCGCACCGCGATCTGCGACACCACGGCGGACTCCAGCATCATGATGATGATCTGGCTGGTCAGCGCCGGAAAGATCACCTTGAGCGCTTGCGGCAGCACGATCTTGACGAAGACCTGACGCAGCCTGAGCCCAAGCGCAAGGGCTGCTTCCGTCTGCCCGCGCGGCACCGCGTCGAGCCCGGCGCCGACGATCTCGATCGTGTAGGCCGCCATGTTGAGCGTCATTGCCAGCATGGCGGCCAGCAGCGGATCGAGCCTCACGCCGATGCTGGGCAACCCGAAGAAGATGAAGAACAGCTGCACAAGGAACGGCGTGTTTCTGATAATTTCGACATAGACGCCGATTGCCCGCTTGAGCAGCAAGGGGCCGTTTCGCCGCCCTGCTGCGCCGAGGATGCTGAGGAACGTTCCCGCGAGCGTGGTCACGGCGATCAAAAGGATCGTCATGGCCGCCCCGCGCGCGATCGCACCTGTCGCATCGGCAAGCCAGCCGAAGTCGAGGCTGTAGCCCATGATAGGTCCTTACCCCGGAGATCAATCCTTGAGGTTGTCGGGATTGAGCGGTGTTTTGAGCCAGGCTTTCGAGCTTTCGTCCAGCTTGCCGTCGGCCAGCATCTTGGCGACCGCGTCGTTGACCGCCTGCTTCAGGCGGTCCTCGTTCTTGTTGAGGCCGATATGTGACGGCGAGGTGAGAAGCTGGAACTTCTGCTCCGGCTTCAGTGCCTCCTGGCGGGCGAGCACCTGGGCGCCGACATCGTTGCCGACGACCATCAGCTGGGTCTGACCCGAGATGAAGGCCTGGATGACGGAATTATAGTTGTCGAAACGGCGGATGTCGGCCGAGGCGGGTGCTGCCTCGGTCAGTGACGTATCTTCCAGCGTGCCGCGGTTGACGGCGATCGACTTGTCGGCGAGATCGTCCTTGCCTTCGACCTTGAGCGCGGCCGGGCCGATGACGGCGATATAATAGGGCGCGTAGGCGGCGGCGAAATCGATCACCTGCTCGCGCTCCTTGGAGTAGCCGACGCTCATCAGGATATCGACGCGCTTGTCGGTAAGATACGGGATGCGGTTCTGCCCGGTCACGCTGACCAAGTTGAGCTTGACCTTGAGCTGGTCGGCGATGAACTGCGCCACGTCGATGTCATAGCCCTTGATGCTCATATCGGCACTGGCCGAGGAGAAGGGCGGAAAGTCGGAGAAAATGCCGACATTGATCGCGCCGGCCTTAGTGATGTCGTCGAGCGCGTCGGCATTGGCGGCCTGGGTGGCAAGACCGAGGCCGGCGAGCATCAGCACGGCGGCGATGGATGATTTCATGTGAAGTGCCATTGTCGTTCCCCTGCTGGAAGCTGTTTTGTTTGAATGCGGCCGCCGGCTCCAGCGCGGCGCTCGCCTTGGAAGTTCTTGCCTGATGCGTCAGGCTCGCTTGCCTGAGAGCGCCGGGCTGAACACCATCAGGCTGAGGATCTCGAACAGCACCTGCGCGCCGGCATGGGCGGTGTTGGTGGTCGCGTCATACTGCGGCGCCACCTCGACGACGTCGCCGCCGACGATGTTGAGGCCCTTCAGGCCGCGCAAGAGTTCAAGCACTTCCCGCGTCGTCAGCCCGCCGACTTCCGGCGTGCCGGTGCCGGGCGCGAAGGCCGGGTCGATGCTGTCGATGTCGAAGGACACATAGGTCGGGCCGTCGCCAACGATCTGGCGCGCCTTCGCGATGATGGCTGGGATGCCGAGGCCGGTAACCTCTTCGGCATGCACGACGGTCATCCCGGATTCGTAGGTGAACTCCCACAGATATTCGGCCGAGCCGCGGATGCCGATCTGGATGGTGCGCGACGGGTCCAGCACCCCGTCCAGCACCGCGTTGCGGAACGGCCCGCCATGGTGGAACTTGGTCATGTCGAACAGGCCGCTGGTGTCGCAATGGGCGTCGATGTGGATCATGCCGACCGGCGCCTTTTTGCCGACAGCCTTCAGGATCGGGTGGCTGATCGAGTGATCGCCGCCGACCGAAAGCGGAATGACGCCGGCGTCGACGATCTGGTTCGTCCGGCGCTCGATGTCGTCATGGCTGGTCTCCAGCCGGTAGCGGCTCTGGAACGGCACGTCGCCGATGTCGGCCACCTTCAGTTCGTGTGTCGGCGCGCATTCCAGCACGTGGTTGTAGGGACCGATGCGCTCGATTGCGCGTAGCGCCCTTGGCCCGAAGCGGGCGCCCGGCCGGTTGGTCACGCCAAGGTCCATCGGCACGCCGATCATCGCCACCTGCAGATCGCCGAAATCAGGATTGTCGGCGGCTATTTCCCGGTAAGGCGCGCTGAGGAAGGTCGGGATGCCGGAATAGGGCGCCAGCCGCGTGCCGCTCTTGGAAAAAATCTTGTCGGCGACGCGGCGGAATTTTGGGTCGAACATCTCGCCGCCATGGCTTTCGCCGTATTTGCGGCTCAACGCCTCGAGCTTGCCGCGATCATAACCCATGTCGGTCCTCCATGGCTGGTGCAGAGCGGCCATCAATGACGGTCGCGCCGGCTGCCTGCGGATTTCACGTCTTGATGCTGTACGCGCCAAAGTGTCTTGCAGCTGCATTGAAAAATCAATTGATATTGTTAGGGTCTTTGCTGTGAGAAAATCTCACATTAATGTCGAGCACGATCTTATCCGAAAACGGGGTCCCACTTCTGGGGATCGTGCTCCTTTGAGGCTCCGATGGCCAAGCGTCTGCCTCCCCTGAATCCATTGCGGGCCTTCGAGGCGACGGCGCGCCATGCCTCGCTGACCAAGGCGGCGGCTGAGCTCAACGTCACCCACGGCGCCGTCAGCCATCAGATCAAGGCGCTCGAACAGTCGCTGGGCGTCAAGCTGTTCGAGCGCGCCGGTCAGCGGGTGAAGCTGACGCCGCACGGCGCCGAATTGCTGCCGGCGGTGTCGACCGCCTTCGAAGGCATCGCCGCCGCCACGCAGCGCATGACAAGGCCGGCGAGCACCGGCGCCCTGTCGGTCTCCTGCGTGCCGGCACTGCTGCTGCTGTGGATGATCCCGCGGCTCGGCAGCTTCACCTCGCAGTATCCCGATATCAGGCTGACGCTGATCCCGTCGAATGATGCCAAGGACGTCCGCGCGCCGCATATCGATATCTGCGTGCATTATGGCGATGGCAGCTGGACCGATTGCTGGATGCGCAAATGGTCGGGCCTCGAACTGTTCCCGGTGGTCAGCCCGACGCTGATCAACAACCGTCCGATCCGCACCGTGCGCGACCTTGCCGATCACGTCTTCCTGCACGGCGACGACGGCCGCGAATGGCACACCTGGCTGGCCGCCGCCGATGCGCTGGATCTGGAGCGCGGCCGCCGCCACCATCTCGGCGACGCGCGCATGGCGAGCGAGGCTGCGGTCCACGGCCATGGCGTGGCGCTGGGCGATACGGTGACGGCAAGCGGACTGCTTGCCAGGGGACTGCTGGTCGCGCCGTTCAGCCTGTCGGTGCCGGCGGTCGACGATTTCTACGTCGTCTGCCGCAACGAGATGAGGTCGGCACCGATCGTGCAGCTGTTCATCGACTGGCTGTTTGCCGAAAAGGAGCAGGCCGACGGCCGCGCCGATGCGCCGGTGGCGGGCCGCATCGGCATCCGCAGGAAGCGTCCGGCGCTGAGGGTGATCGGCGCCAAGACCGCGTCCTGAAGTTGCTGCAGCCGAAGCAGCGCGCTTGCCGCAGCGGTTTCTTTTTGTCGGACCAGCCCGCAAAGCGGGAGGCGCATTCAAAAATTCAATGCTAAGAGGCATTTGGAGCAATTCCAGGAAAAGTGCGCAGCGGTTTTCCCGGGAAAAGCGCATAGCGCTTTCCCTAGGAAATTGCGCTAAATAAAAAGCTAGGGCGAGCAGCGAAGGCGGCATCGAGACATGACCAAGACCGATATAGCGCGGCGCGTCTACAACCACACCTGGAAGCTCGACCCGATTGTCCGCAGCCTGCTCGACACCGATTTCTACAAGCTGCTGATGCTGCAGATGATCTGGGGCATGTATCCCAAGATCGACACCACCTTCTCGCTGATCAACCGCACCACCTCGGTTCGCCTGGCCGAGGAGATCGACGAGGCAGAATTGCGCGATCAGCTCGACCATGCCCGCACCTTGCGCTTCTCCAAGAAAGAGATGATCTGGCTTGGCGGCAACACCTTCTATGGCCGCAAGCAGATTTTTGAACCGGAATTCCTCGCCTGGCTCGAGAATTTCCAGTTGCCGGAATACGAGCTTTCCAAGCGCGATGGCCAGTACGAGCTCACGTTCAGCGGTCCGTGGATGTACACAACACTCTGGGAGATCCCGGCGCTGGCCATTATCAATGAACTTCGATCTCGCGCCGCCATGCGGGCGTTCGGGCCCTTTGCGCTCGACGTGCTCTATGCTCGCGCCAAGGCCAAGATGTGGGCCAAAACCGAGCGGCTGAAAGCGCTGCCGGATATCCGCATTTCGGATTTCGGCACCCGCCGCCGCCATTCCTTCCTGTGGCAGCGCTGGTGCGTCGAAGCGCTGAAGGAAGGCATCGGCGAGGCTTTCACCGGCACCTCCAACGTGCTTTTGGCCATGGACAACGACCTCGAGGCGCTCGGCACCAACGCGCATGAACTGCCAATGGTGTTCGCCGCGCTCGCCAATTCGGAAAAGGAAATGAAGCAGTCGCCCTACAAGGTGCTGCAGGACTGGCAGCGCTACTATGGCGGCAATCTGCTGATCGTGCTGCCGGACACCTTCGGCACCGCGGCGTTCCTGCGTGACGCGCCGGACTGGATCGCCGACTGGACCGGTTTTCGCCCCGACAGCGCGCCGCCGATCGAAGGCGGCGAAAAGATCCTTTCCTGGTGGCGCGGAAAGGGCAAGGACCCCAGACAGAAGCTGCTGATCTTCTCCGACGGGCTCGAGGTCGAGACCATCGAGGAAACCTACCGCCATTTCCACGGCAAGGTGCGCATGTCCTTCGGCTGGGGCACCAACCTGACCAATGATTTCGAGGGCTGCGCGCCGACCGATACCAACCGGCTCGACGCCATCTCACTGGTCTGCAAGGTCACCGAAGCCAATGGCCGCCCGGCGGTCAAGCTCTCCGACAATCCCGCCAAAGCCACGGGCGACGAAAAAGAGATGATCGAGCGCTATTTACGCATATTTGGCGAGAAAGACCGCGTGGAGCAATTGGTCAAGGTGTGAGGTGTGAGGGAACTCTTGGATAATTCGAGTTCCTTCGCGCCCCCCTCTGTCCTGCCGGACATCTCCCCCACGAGGGGGGAGATTGGCCGTCATCTACACCTTCGCCAATCTCCAACGTCGCATGGAAGGCGCCGGCCGTGCGGCCAGGCGATCTCCCCCCAAGTGGGGGAGATGCCAAGTTTTGGCAAAGAGGGCAGGACAGAGGGGGGCGCCGTAGAGCGCTGTCGTCTTTCGCTGGCTCTATTGCTTGCAGCCCTGTGTTTCGCATCACCCACCCCCGCCTTCGCCCATGCCTCCGATCGCGGCCACGTCCTGCTTCTGCCCACCGGCTACTACGTCGCCGGCGGCGCGCTCGCGGTCGCCGCCAGTTTCCTTGTCCTGGCGCTGCTGCCGCCAGACTTTCCTGCCCGCTTCTGGCGGCGGCGCCTGCCGCTTTTTGCATTCGGCGACGGCGCGCGGGCGGTCGTCAGCTTGATATCCTTTGCCGGCTTTGCAATTCTGGTTGCGGCCGGCCTGTTCGGCAGCCGTGATCCGCTCTCCAACCCGCTGCCGCTGGCGATCTGGACGCTGCTCTGGGTTGGCCTGGTTCTGCTGCAGGGGCTGTTCGGCAATCTCTGGTCATGGCTCAACCCCTGGTACGGGCCCTGGCGTGTCATTTCCCGCCTGTTCGGCAATCGCAAGACATGGCGACCGCCTGCGTGGCTCGGCTGCTGGCCGGCTTTCGCGCTGTTCTTCGCCTTCGCCTGGTTCGAGTTGATCGACCCGGCGCCCGACGACCCGGCGCGGCTCGCCTGGGCCGCCGGCCTTTATTGGTTGCTGAGTTTTGCCGCCATGCTGGTGTTCGGCTACCGCGACTGGACCCGGCGCGGTGAGTTCCTGACCGTCTTCCTCGCCATGGTGGCGCGATTCGCCCTCCTTGAGCGCAATGAAGGCAAGCGCAATGAAGGCGGGCGCAATGAAGTCGAGCGCAAAGAAGGCGGTCGGCTCAGTCTGTGCTGGCCGGGCGCCAAGCTCAGCAATGCCGCGCCGCTGTCGCTCAGCGGCATTGCTTTCCTGCTGCTGGCACTGTCGTCGGTGTCGTTCGACGGCCTGTCGAAAACCTTCTTCTGGCTCGGCCTGTTCGGCATCAATCCGCTGGAAGTCCCGGGCCGCACGGCGGTGATCGGCATCGGCAGCTTCGGGCTCGTTTTGACGTTCGTCTTGCTTGCAGCCGCGTTCATCATTGCCATTGTCCTTGGCCAGCATCTTGCCGGCAGCCCGCATTCCCTCAGTCAGGCCGCAGGGCTGCTGGTCTGGTCGATCGTGCCGATCGCGCTCGCCTATCATGTTGCGCACTATCTGACGGCGCTGCTCGTCGACGGCCAATACGCCATGGCTGCGCTTTCCGACCCGTTCGCGCTGGGCTGGAACCTGTTCGGCACCGCCGACATGCGGATCGAAGCCGGCGCGGCCGCCGGCGCCGGCTCGGCATGGTGGCTGTGGAATTTTCAGGCCGGTGTCATCATCATTGGCCACATGCTCGCCGTGCTCGTCGCGCATGGCCTCGCCTGGCGATTGCACCCGCGTCCCGCCGGCGCCGCGCTCAGCCAGTTTCCGCTCACCGTACTGATGATCGCCTATACGGTCTTCGGCCTGTGGCTGCTTGCCACGCCTTCGGTCGGGTGAGACAAAACCCCGCTTCGACGGCGTCGATTGAACCCCCCTGGGGAAAGCCTGCTTGCCACATCAGGGCTTTGGTGATTTAGTTTGTACACATGCAATTTCGGCGCTCTTACCAGGAGTGGCCCGTCTCGCTACAGCCATTGGTCAAAACTCAAAAACAAGGGGAACTGCCGTGACTGACAAGAATGGGTTTTTCGATCTCTCCAAGACCGGTCTCACCCGCCGCACTGCGCTGAAGGGGTTGGCCGCGGGCGCCGGTCTCGCCGTCGCGCCTGGGTTCGTGCGTTACAGCCAGGCGCAAAGCTCGGCTCCGATAAAGATAGGCTTCCAGTGCCACCGCACCGGCATCGGCGCCGCCTATGGCCGCTGGTACGAGCGGACCACCGCAGCCGCGGTCAAGGCGATCAACGAAGCCGGCGGCATCAACGGCCGGCCGGTCGAGGTGATCATCGAGGATGACGGCACCGATCCCGGCCGCGGCGCCGAAGTGGTCGGCAAGTTCGCCACCCAGCACAAGACCGACATCGTCTACGGCACGCTGTTTTCGCATGTCGTCATCGGCTCGGCGCCGGCCGCCGGCGAGGCCAAGATACCCTATTTTGTCGTCAGTGAAGGCCACCACGTCGCCTCGACCAAGCTCAACCGCTACGTCTTCCAGCCCGGCATCACCGACGTGAAGAGCCAGATCCAGGCGATGGCGCCGTGGATCGCGGCGAATGCCGGCAAGAAGGTGACGCAGATTTTCCCCGATTTTGCCTTCGGCTACGACCATCGCGACTACCTGCCGCCGGCGCTGAAGGCGCAGGGCGCCGAGGTCATCGCCCAGATCGCCATCCCGCCGACGGAATCGTCCTTCACCAAATACTTTCCGCAGATCCCGGCCGAAACCGAGGTGATCTACCACGTCATGGTCGGCCCGGCGGTACTCACCTTCGTCAAGGAACTCGGCGAATTCTACGGCTCCAGCCGGCCGCAGCTGTTCGGCTTCATCGATTCGCTCGAAGCCACCGACATCAACAGCCCCGGCCTCGAATTCCTCGACGGCAGCCATTTCTGGGAAGGCTCGCCGCGTTACGCGCAGCCAGATGATTCCGCTGCGCAGAAGGCCTATCGCGCCGCTGTCGGCATCGACGACAATGGCGCCGCCGTCGGCGATCCGAAGGACGTCTCCACCGCCGCGCACATGTTCGGCTGCTGGGAAACGCTCTATGTCGTCAAGAAGGCGATGGAGGACGCCGGCTACAAGGGCCCGGAAGACCGTGCCAAGCTGGTCGAGGCGACCGAGGCCTTGACCGAGTTCGCCGAGGGCCCCGAGCATCCGCAAGGGCCGAAGACCTTCAACGGCAAGATCCACCAGTGTTTTGGCATCCAGAACATCTCAAAGGTCGAAGGCGGCCGGCTGAACGTCGTCCACAAGACCAAGATCGAGGACGGCCTCTACGAGCCGGAAGGGGATTACACGACGCAGCCGCTGTGAGCTTGCACCCCGCCAGCGTATAGCCGATGCACTTCGGACCCCACCTTCTCCTCGCCGCCCTCGAAGGCCTCGTCACCTCCGCCGTGCTGGCGCTGACGGCGCTTGGCCTGTCGCTGGTGTTCGGCGTCATGCGCGTCGTCAATGTCGCCCATGGCGAGTTCTTCATGCTCGGCGCGGTGCTTGCCTGGGCGATCTCCACGGCGATATCAGGCCATCCGGCGCTCGGCTTCGTGGCAGCCCTGGCGCTGGCGCCGCTGATCGTCGGCCTGATCGCGCTGGTCTCCGAACGGCTGGTGCTGCGCCGGCTGAATTACAATCCGGAAGCCACCATCGTCGCCACCATCGGCATGCTCTACATCATCCAGCAACTGGCGCTGACCTTTTATGGTCCGGAGGCACGGCCGGTGGAGCCACCCTTCAGCTACCGCATCCTTTTGCCGTGGTTCGGCTACTCCGGCTACAAGCTGTCGATCATCGCCGCATCCGCGCTTCTGCTGGTGGCGACCTGGTTCGTGCTGACGCGTACGAAAATCGGCCTCGTCATGCGCGCCACGCAATATGACAGCGAAACGGCGCAGGCCTTTGGCATTCCGGTCGACCGCGTCTATGCCGGCGTCTTCGCGCTCGGCGCGATGCTGGCGGCGGTGGCCGCGGTGCTGATCGTGCCGATCAGCCAGGCGCATTATTTGATGGGACAGGACCCGCTGCTGCTGTCCTTCATCGTCGTCATCATCGGTGGCCTCGGCTCGCTGCGCGGCACCGTCGTCGCTGCCGTGCTCATCGGCCTGTCGGACGGCATCATCTCGGTGTTCTTCTCGCCGACGCTGGCCAAGATCATCGCCACGCTGCTGGTCGCCATGGTGCTGGTGTTCCGGCCGCAAGGCCTGTTCGGGACGGCATCGCGATGAAGGAGGCTTCACCGTCAAAAGCCTATGCGTTGCATCTCGGCGTCATCGTCCTGCTGTTCGCCCTAAGCTTCGTCCTGCCGGAATATCACCACGGGCTGCTCGCCCGCATCATGGTGCTGGCGGTTTTCGCCATGGGCTACAACCTGCTGTTCGGCTATGTCGGGTTGCTCAGCCTCGGCCACGCCATGTTCTTTTCGGCTGGGCTCTATGGCGCAGGCCTTGCCGTCATCCACCTCGGCTGGAGCGTGCCGGCCGCCTTCGCCGCCGGCCTTGCCTGCGGCGCGCTTCTCGCGCTGGTGATCGGGCTGCTGGCGCTGCGCACTTCCGGTGTCGCCTTCATGATCGTCACCATGATGTTCGCGCAGGTGTTCTATCTCATAATCCTCTATCTCGCGGCCTGGACCGGCGGCGATCAGGGCCTGGTGGTGCCACAGTCGGCGCGTGTGCTTGTTTTGGGCGACACCTCGCTCGGCCTCACCAATCCGACCGTGCGCTACATGAGCGCGCTGGTCCTGTTCTCGATCGTGCTGCTGGTGACGCTCGGCATAGTCCGCTCCAGGCATGGCCGTGTGCTGGTCGCCATCCGCGAAAACGAGGAGCGGACCAAAATGCTTGGCTACGACACTTTTTCCAACAAGCTTGCCGCGGTTGTCATCTCCGGCACCATCTGCGCGGCATCGGGCGCCGCCTACGCGCTGCTGTTCGGTTATGTCGGCTCGACCTTCGCCTCGGTGCAATATTCCATCCTGCCGCTGCTCTGGGTGCTGCTCGGCGGTGCTGCCACCACGCTCGGTCCGCTGATCGGCACGCTGTTCATGTACTATGTCGTCGACATCGCCAGCGGCTACACCTCGGCCTATCTGCTGATCGTCGGCATCGCCCTCATCCTGCTGGTGCTGTTCTTCCCCAAGGGCATACTCGGCACCATCCGCCAGCGCTGGCTCGGATGGCTGCCATGATGCCGCTGCTGACGACCAAGGGCCTGTCCCGCAATTTCGGCGGCCTGCGCGCCGTCGATGGTGTCGATTTCGCCCTCATGCCGGGCGAGATCCGCGCCGTCATCGGCCCCAATGGCGCCGGCAAGACCACCTTTGTCAGCCTGGTCAGCGGCCGCATCCAGCCGTCGTCGGGCATGATCGTCTTCGACGGCGCCGACATCACCAACCTGCCGGCCTACGCCAGGGTCCGCCTCGGCATCGCCTACACCTTCCAGATCACCAGCGTCTTCGCCAATCTCACCGCTTACGACAATGTCGCGCTGCCGGTGCAGCGCACGCTGACCGACGGCCGCTCGAAAGGTGCCGTGCATGCCAGCGTCATGGCGGCGCTGGAGCGCACCGGCCTTGCCGGCCGCGCCCACATGCCGGCCGGGCAATTGTCCTATGGCCATCAGCGCCTGCTCGAAGTGGCGATGGGGCTGGCGCTGAAACCGCGCCTGCTGATCCTCGACGAGCCGACGCAGGGGCTGGCCGACAGCGAGATCGACAATTTCATCGGGCTGGTGCGCGAGATCGCCAAAAGCGCCACCGTGCTGCTGATTGAACACAACATGCCGGTGGTCATGCAGCTTGCCGACCGCATCACCGTCTTCAACGCCGGCAAGATCCTGGCCGAAGGCACGCCCGAGCAGGTCCGCGCCAATGCCGAGGTGCAGGACGCCTATTTGGGGACGACCCCATGACACAACCGCGGGCTGAAGCACTGACCATCTCCGGGCTCGATTGCTTCTACGGCGAGGTCCAGGTGCTCTACGGCCTCGACCTCGTGCTGAACAAGGGCGAGGTGCTTTGCCTGTTCGGCCGCAATGGCGCCGGCAAGACGACGACGCTGAAGGCGATCATGGGCCTCGTTCCCTCACGCGCCGGCTCGATCAGGCTCGACGGCAGGGAATTGACCGGCCTGCCGGCGCATGACGTGCCGAAGGCCGGCGTCGCCTATGTGCCGCAGGGCCGGCGGCTGTTCGCCGAGATGACGGTGGCCGAAAACATCGAGATCGGCCTGATGGCCCGCGGCAAGGGCAAGACGACGCGCGAAAACGTGCTCGACCTTTTCCCGCTGCTGCGCCAGCGGCTGAGGCAACGTTCCGGCACGCTGTCGGGCGGCGAGCAGCAAATGCTGGCCATGGCGCGGGCCCTGTGTCTCGAGCCGCAGGTGCTTCTGCTCGACGAGCCGACCGAAGGGCTGATGCCGTCGATGATTGCAAAAATTCGCGAGACGGTAGCGAAGCTGCGCGGCCTCGGCGTCTCGACGATCCTGGTCGAGCAGCGCGTCGATGCCGTGCTGTCCGTCGCCGACCGGGTCTCGTTCATCGAAAACGGCCGCAACCGCGAGACCGTCGATGTCGAGGAGCTTCGCGCCGATCCGTCGGCGGTTCGCCGCTATGTCGGCGTCGGCTGATCAGCGAAAGAACAGAAAACCCGCGATCAGGAATATCGGGATCAGCACCGCGCCCGACCAAGCCATGTAGCCGAAGAAGCCCGGCATTTTTACGCCGCGATGCCTGGCAATGGCGTAAACCATAAAATTCGGCGCATTGCCGATATAAGTGTTGGCGCCCATGAACACCGCGCCGGCCGAGATCGCCGCCAGCGTCGAGGCGAAGGTGGTCATCAGACGCTGCGGATCGCCGCCGGCGAGCTCGAAGAACACCAGATAGGTCGGCGCATTGTCGAGGAAGGAAGACAGCGTTCCAGTCATCCAGAAATACGCCAGGTCGTTGGGTTCACCCGTTGGCGAAGTAACCAGCGAGACCAGCGGCGCCAGCGCGCCGTCGGGGCCGGCTCTGAGAATGGCGATGACCGGCACGATGCAGATGAAGATGCCGGCGAACAGTTTCGCCACCTCTGATATCGGCTCCCAATGGAAGTTGTTCGCCTGCCTGTGGCTCTTGGGCGAGACGCCGAGCGAAAGGAAGGCGAGCGCCAGGATGATGGCGTCGCGCACCAGGTTCTGCAATTCAAGGCTCACGCCCTGGACGGAGAAAGCCACGTCCGGCTTCCAGGTCGCGGAAAGCAGGATCGCGCCGATCACCCCGGCCAGCAGCGGGACGTTGGCCAGGCCTCGGATGCGCACCTTGGTGTCCGGTGTCGGATCCTTGATCTTCGGCGCACCGGCCTCGCGGCGATGCAGGATGATGTCCATGGCCAGGAAGACGGCCAGCACCAGGCCGCCGACGAACAACGTCACCTGATAGAGGTTGGTGGTGGTCCAGAAGAAATCGACGCCGCGCAGGAAGCCGACGAACAGCGGCGGATCACCGAGCGGCGTCAGCGAGCCGCCGATGTTGGACACCAGGAAAATGAAGAAGATGACGACATGGGCGTTGAACGGCCGGTTGTCGTTGGCGCGCAGGATCGGCCTGATCAGGATCATCGAGGCGCCGGTCGTGCCGATGAGCGAGGCGAGCATCGCCCCAATCAGCAGCAGTCCGGCATTCACCAGCGGCGTGCCGTGGATGTTGCCGGCTACGAGGATGCCGCCCGAAATGGTGAACAGCGCAAACAGAAGAATGATGAACGACATGTATTCGGTGAGCAGCGCATGCAGGACTGCCTCTGCAGCCGAAGCCATGCCGAACGCCAGCGCCAGAGGCACGACCGCAAGCGCCGCCCAGAACAAGGTGATCTTGCCGTAGTGATGCTCCCAGACATGGTGGAAGAGCAATGGCCCGGTGGCGATCGACAGAAGCAGGCCGGCAAAGGGCAGCGCCCACCACAGCGACATTGTTTCGCCCGGCAGTTCGTGGGCCTCGGCTGCGAGCACTGTTCCCGGAAACAGGGTTGCGATTGCCACCACAGCGCCCGCCGTCAAAGCCGCCGCAAACCGCATAATGCCCCCTCTGGAATTGTGTCGAATGCGATTGGTGATGTTCAAGCCAGCGTCACGCCGGCATCGCGCATTCGGTTCAGCATAGTCTCGAGTGAGCCATTGAGATCGATGCCGCGGCAGGCGTCGAGCCGCACTGTCGTGTGAAAGCCGTGCTTGACCGCGTCGAGCGCCGAGAAGGCGACGCAATAATCGGTCGCCAGGCCGACCAGGGTCAGCGTGTCGATGCCGCGCTCCTTGAGATAGCCGGCAAGGCCGGTCGGCGTCGCATAGTCGTTCTCGAAGAAAGCCGAATAGCTGTCGATCTCCGGGCGGAAACCCTTGCGGATCACCAATTCGGCCCTGGTCCAGGCAAGGCCCGAATGGAAATCCGAACCCAGGCTGCCCTGGATGCAGTGGTCGGGCCACAGCGTCTGCGAGCCATAGGGCATCTCGATCGTTTCGAACGGCTGCTTGCCGGGATGATTGGAGGCAAAGCTCGAATGGCCGGCGGGATGCCAGTCCTGCGTCAGCACGACATGTTCGGTCCGCCGGATCAGGTCGTTGACCAGCGGCACGATCTCGTCGCCGCCGGCCACCGCCAGCGCGCCGCCCGGACAGAAATCGTTCTGCAGGTCGATGATGACAAGCGCTTCGTCGGCCATGGAGCCTCCCTCTTGTTTGTCCCGGAGGCATGAAGTCTGCCGAAACGTGGAATCCGGTGTTCGAACCCGCCGAAAATGCCGCTGACGCAACGGATGCAGAAACTTGACCAGATGGCCGGCTGCGTCAACTCCAACGGCATAACAAATGCGTGCCGTCGCGCCGATGCGGGCGCCGGCGCAAAACTCTGGCTTTGACAATTCCTGCCGGCTTGATATCATTTGCATACGAATGAATTTGACCGGCTCGGAGGCCGGCAGGTTCCGTCGGCAACCCTTATTTTTGGGAAGGCCCATTTTGGGAAGGCAAGCGTGATCCGTTACGCGAAACCCACCACGGTCGACGAGGCGCTCGCTTTGCTTGGCGAGGCTCCGTGGCGCATCCTTGCCGGCGGTACGGATTTCTACCCGGCACAAGGAGCCAAGCCTTTCCGCGACAATGTCCTCGATATCAACGGCCTGGCGACGCTGCGCGGTATTGCTGAGACCGACAGCCATTGGCTCATCGGCGCGCGCACGACCTGGACCGATCTTGTCCGTCATCCGCTGCCGGCGGCCTTCGACGCGCTGAAGCAGGCGGCGCGGGAAGTCGGCTCCGTCCAGATCCAGAACGTCGCCTCCATCGCCGGCAATCTCTGCAACGCCTCCCCGGCGGCCGACGGCGTGCCGGCGCTGCTCGTCCTCGACGCCGAGGTCGAACTGCGCGCGGTGGCGATGGTCCGCCATCTGCCGCTGGAAAAATTCATCCTGGGGAACCGCCGCACGGAACTGCAGCCGGGCGAAATGGTCACCGCCATCCGCGTGCCGAAAAACGCGGCCACCGGCACGTCGGTTCTCGAAAAACTCGGCGCGCGCCGCTATCTCGTCATTTCGATAGCCATGGCGGCGGCTCGCTTGACCATTGAGGATGGCATCGTCGCCAACGCCGCCGTCGCCGTCGGCTCCTGTTCGGCGGTCGCCAGGCGTCTTGCAAGTGTCGAAGCAGCTTTGCGCGGCCTCCCGGTCAACGACGCTCTCGTCGCTGCGATCCAGTCCGCACCGATGGACGAGCTTTCGCCGATCGACGACGTGCGCGGCAGCGCCGAATACCGGCTGGACGCCGCGCGCGAGATTGTCGCCCGCGCTGTTTTCGGTGCCGCGGGTCACGCGTCGGTCGAGAAGGTAGCGGCGGCATGAGCCAAGCTCAACCTGGCATGACCAAAACTCAGCCTGGCATGAGCGGAGCTCAGCCTGGCATGGGCATGGAGCGCGCCGACATCGCCTTCGAGGTCAACGGCGCCGCCGTCTCTGTCTGCGTGCCGCCGGTTCGCCGTCTCTCTTCGGTGCTGCGTGACGAATTGCGGCTGACCGGCACCAAGGTCGGCTGCGACGCCGGCGACTGCGGCGCCTGCACGGTGCTTGTCGACGGCGAACCTGTCTGCGCCTGCCTGATGTCTGCGGCTTCTGCCGCTGGCACCGTGGTGACCACGGTCGAGGGTCTCGCCAACGGCAGATTGTCGGCGCTGCAGGCCTCGTTCCTCGACCATGGCGCGGCGCAATGCGGCATCTGCACACCCGGCCTGCTCATCGCGGCGACAGCGCTTCTGGACAGCAACCCCAATCCAACCGAGGCCGAAACCCTGGATGCCCTGGGCGGCGTCCTCTGCCGCTGCACCGGCTATCGCAAGATCGTCGCGGCGGTGATGGATGCGTCGCGCCATGCCGATGACCTCGACCATCGCATGCCGCAGTCCGGCCACGCCGTCGGTTCGTCCCCGATCAGGCTCGACGGCCTGCCGAAGGTCACCGGCGGGGAAAAATTCGGCGGCGATTCCTTCCCGGCCGAAGCGCTGGCGGTGCTGGTGGTTCGCTCGCAGCATCATCACGCCCGCTTCGCCTTCGGCGATCTCGACGCCTGGGTGAAAGTCCATCCCGGCATCGTCGGCGTCTTCACCGCTGCCGATATTCCGGGAAAGAACTGCTTCGGCGTCATTGCGCCTTTTGCCGACCAGCCGGCGCTGGCCGAAATTTTTTCGCGCTTTCGTGGCGAGGCGGTGGCGCTGGTTGCCGGCGAGCGCGAGGCCATCCTCGATCTCGACCTTGCGGATTTTCCTGCTCGTTGGACCGAGTTGCCGCCTGTCCTGCAGCCAGGCGAGGCGCAAGCCGGCGGTGTGCAGTTGATCCACGAGAACCGGCCGGCAAACCTGCTCACATCAGGCTTTGTCGAGCGTGGTGACCCCGACGCCGCCCTTGCCGGCGCCGCCTTCACTGTTTCCGGCGCCATCGACACGTCCTATGTCGAACACGCCTATATCGAGCCCGAGGCCGGCTATGCCTATATGGACGGCGACACGCTGGTCGTCGTCGCCTGCACGCAGGCGCCCTATATGGACCGCGACGACGTCGCAAAAGTGCTTGGCCTTGCCGTCGACAAGGTGCGGATCGTGCCGACCGCCACCGGCGGCGGCTTCGGCTCCAAGCTTGACGTTTCGTTGCAGCCGCTGATCGGTCTGGTCGCGATGAAGACCGGGCGGCCGGCAGCGCTCGCCTATACCCGTCATGAATCGATGATCTCAACCACCAAGCGTCATCCCGCCGAGATGAAGGCGACGATCGGCGCCGATGCCGATGGTCGCGTCACCGGCATGGTCTTCGCAGGCGATTTCAACACCGGCGCCTATGCGAGCTGGGGACCGACCGTCGCCAACCGCGTGCCGGTGCATGCCTCCGGTCCCTATGCGACGCCGAATTATCGGGCCGAGGGCCGCGCCATCCACACGAATGGCCCGATCTCCGGCGCCTTCCGCGGTTTCGGCGTGCCGCAGGCGACGATCATGCAAGAGACGCTCTATGACGAGCTTGCCGCAAAGCTTGGGCTGGACCGGCTCGATTTTCGCCTGAAAAGCTGCCTTCGTAACGGATCCGAAACGGTCACCGGCCAGAGGCTGGAATCGGGCGTCGGCATCGCCGAGTGCCTCGAAGCGCTGCGCCCGCATTGGATGCGTGCGCTTGTCGATGCCGATGCGTTCAACAGTGCCAATGACAGCAGGAAACGCGGCGTCGGTGTCGCCTCCTGCTGGTACGGCTGCGGCAACACCTCGCTGCCCAATCCGTCGACCATCAGGGTCGGCATCTCGGCTGAAGGCGACGTCGTCCTGCATCAGGGCGCGGTCGATATCGGGCAAGGTTCGAACACGGTTATTGCGCAGATCTGCGCCGACGCGCTCGGCCTGCCGCTCGAAAAATTCCGCTTGAAAAGCGCCGACACGGCGATCACGCCGGACGCCGGCAAGACGTCCGCCTCGCGTCAGACCTTCGTGACCGGCAAGGCCGCCGAAAAGGCCGGCCGTGCCTTGCGCGAGACGATGCTGCGCTTCGCCAATGTGTCGGAGAGAGCGGCGATCGCTCTGGATGGCGCAAGCCTGGTCATCCGCGAGGGCGAAGCGACACGGCATATCGATTTGTCCACGCTGAAGGCCGATGCCGACGGCTTGGTCTTTCGCGCTGAGGAAAGCTATGACCCGCCGACCCTGCCGCTCGACGCCAGGGGCCAGGGCAAGCCTTACGCCGTCTATGGCTACGGCGCGCAGATCGCCGAACTGGAGGTCGACCTCAAGCTCGGCACGGTGAAGCTGATCAAGATCACCGCAGCGCATGATGTCGGCAAGGCGATCAATCCGCTGCTCGCCGAAGGCCAGATCGAGGGCGGCATCGCGCAAGGCATCGGCATGGCGCTGATGGAGGAATACATCCCCGGCCGCACCGAGAATCTGCACGACTACCTGATCCCGACGATCGGCGACGTGCCGCCGATCGAGACCATCCTGATCGAAGTTCCGGATCCGGAAGGACCCTTTGGCGCCAAGGGCCTGGGCGAGCATGTGCTGATCCCGACGGCACCGGCGATCCTCAATGCCATCCGCCATGCCACCGGTGTCCTGGTCAGCAAAATTCCGGCGACGCCGAGCCGCATCCGCGCCGCGATCCGCGACAAGGAGGCACGCCGATGAGCGAGCTTGCCGAACGTTTCGAGACGCATGATCCCGGCGAGAAGCAGGTGGCGGAAAAGATCCGCTGCGATGCCTGCCCGGTCATGTGCTACATAGCAGACGGCCGCACCGGCGCCTGCGACCGCTACGGCAATGTTGGCGGCAGGATCGTGCGGATGGATCCGCTGACCATCCTCGACCACGCGACTGAGGCCGGCGTCGCGGTCGTGCCGTTTGTCGCCGAGGGCGAAGAATGGGACGGCGAGTTGGTCAACACCGGCCGCCGTTTCGTCACCGCGATCGGCGCCGGCACCACCTATCCCGACTACAAGCCGGCGCCATTCATCGTCAGCCAGGAGGTCGAAGGCGTCGATCTCGTCACCGTCGTCACCGAGGGCATCTTCTCCTACTGCGGCGTCAAGGTGAAGATCGACACCGACCGGCATATCGGCCCCGAAACGGCGACTGTGCGCGCCGGAGGCGAGGCGATCGGCCATGTCACGACAGGCGAATACGGCTCGCAGATGCTGTCGCTGGGCGGCGTGCATCATCTGACCGGCGGATCCAAGGCCGAAGGTCGCGCCACCTGCGATGCGCTGCTCAATCTATGCAACCGCAAGCCGGTCGAACTCACCATCGACGGCGGTGCCACGGTCATCGTCGAAGCCGGCAAGCCGCCGGTCATCGACGGTCAGCTTGAACAGCGGATGCGGGTCGGCTGCGGCTCGGCCACCATCGGCATGTTCGCCACCCAGTGGCGCGGCCTGGTCGACGAGGTGGTGGTGGTCGACGACCACATCACCGGCGTCGTTTCCGAGCATCAGGCAGGCAAGGTGCTCGGCTGGCAGGATACGGGGATAAAAATCATCGGCCGCCGTTCGACACCGGGCCGCTATTTCAAGGTGTCGGAGCCCGGCCTCGGCTGGGGCGGCACCAGCATTTCCGACCCGCTGTCGATCCTTGGCGAATGGAATGCGAAGAAGGGCGCGCGTCCCGGCCTGTCGCTGCTGATGGTCTCGACCACCGGCGAGCAGTTCGCCTATTACGAGCTCGACGACGCCTTGAAGCCGGTGCAGAAACCATTCCCCGAGCGGCTGCAGAAATCCGTCGGCCTGATCGAGGACAATTGCGAGCCGGCGCTGTGCACCGTGCTGTTCGTCGGCGGCGCCGGCGGCTCGCTGCGCGCCGGCGTCACCGAGAACCCGGTCAATCTGACCCGCTCGGTGCAGGGCCTGACGACTTATGTGACGGTCGGCGGCGCGCCGGTCTATGTCTGGCCGGGCGGCGGCATCACGCTGATGGTCGACGTCACCCGCGTGCCGGAAGGTGCCTTCGGTTATGTGCCGACGCCGGCGCTGGTGGCGCCGATCGAGTTCACCCTGCGCCGCGACGATTATATCAGGCTCGGCGGCTACGAAGCCGAGATCCGCAGCGTTGACGACATTCTCGCCAAGGGCGGCGAGTATCTCAACCCGCGCCGCGGCACTGGCGCGGCAGCCAGCAATCCGTGGCCGCCGCTGGCACAGTTGCGGCGTGCAGCGGGCAACGGAGCCAAGTGATGAACGGCCCGCAGGCACATTGGCTTGAGGACGGCAGCCGGCTGCATCTCAATCATGGCCCGATCGACCTGGTCGTCGAGGCATTTGGCGAAGCGGACGAACGCCGCGCCGCCTATGGCCAGGCGGTGGCGCGGTTTCAAACAATCCTGCAGGAGCTCGTCGACGAACTGCCGGAACTGCGCCGGCCGGCCTCGTCGCGACCCCGTGCTTTGGCTGGCCCGACGGCGCGACGCATGGAAACAGCGGTTGTTCCGCTGGCGAAACAATTCATCACGCCGATGGCTGCGGTTGCTGGTTCGGTAGCCGACGAGATGCTTGGCGCGCTGCTGGCCGGGCGCCGGCTCGATCGCGCCTATGTCAACAATGGCGGCGACAGCGCCATCCATCTCGGCAACGGCCGGTCCATGACCGTCGCCATTGCCGGGACGGGCCATGGACTGGCAGACCGGATCACGATCCGCGCCGAAGACGGGATCCGCGGCATCGCGACCAGCGGCTGGCGCGGCCGTTCCTTTTCGCTCGGCATCGCCGACGCAGTCACCGTGCTGGCGCGGACCGGTGCTGAAGCCGACGCCGCCGCGACCCTGATCGCCAACGCCGTCGACCTGCCCGGCCACCCTGCCATTGAGCGCGTGCCGGCGCGCGATCTGGCGCCCGACAGCGACCTTGGCGATCGCCTGGTCACGCAAGCCGTCGGCGCGCTTTCATCGGGCGAAATAGCCGCCGCGCTGGACCGAGGGCTCGCCGTCGCCGAAGATTTTCGGCGACATGGCCTGATTGCCGCTTCAGCGCTGTTCCTTGCCGGTCAGGCACGGATCGCCGGTCCCATGGCGCTCGTTGCGCCCAACGAGAAATCGAGGAAGGAAATTGCCCATGCCTGAGTTTGCGATCCGCAAGATTGCGGTGCTGACCGAGGAGATATTTCATGAGGGCGGGCCGGTGGCGAAGGTGCCGCGCCGCCGCGCCGCCGCCATGGCGGTGGTGAACAACCCATTCGCCGGCCGTTACGTGGAAGACCTGCAGAGCGCCATGGACGATCTGAAGCCGCTCGGGCTGCTGCTCTCCGACAAGCTGATTGCCGCATTGGGCGGCGACGTGAAACAGATCGACGGCTACGGCAAGGGCGCCATCGTCGGTATCGCCGGCGAGCTGGAGCATGGCGCGCTGTGGCATGTGCCTGGCGGCTATGCCATGCGCGAGCGGCTCGGCGACGCCAAGGCGATCGTGCCGTCGGCAAAGAAGGTCGGCGCCTTCGGCGCGCGGCTCGACGTGCCGCTCGGTCATATCAACGCCGCCTATGTGCGCAGTCATTTCGATGCCATGGAGGTCGGCATCAGCGACGGGCCTCGCCCCGACGAGATCCTGTTCTGCCTCGCCATGACCTGCGGCCCGCGCGTGCACGACCGCATGGGCGGCCTCGCGGCAAAGGACATCAAGGCGTGGGACGGACTGCGGTGAGCGCCAAAGACATCAAGCTCAAGCTGGTCGAGGCCGAGGAGCCCGACGAGCACGATTACCGCCTGCAGGAGCAGGTCGGCTTCATCCTGCGCAAGGCGCACCAGCGCCATGTCTCGATCTTCGCCGCGCACATCGCCGACCTGACACCGCCGCAATTCGCCGCGCTGGCCAAGTTGCACGATGTCGGCGAGACCTCGCAGAACCAGCTTGGCAGCCTGATCGCCATGGACGCGGCGACGGTGAAAGGCGTCATCGACCGGCTCAAGGCGCGCGGCCTGGTCGAGCTTTCCAAGCATGAGGTCGACAAAAGGCGCCTGCTGGTCAATCTGACCGCTGAAGGCCGCAATGCCGTCGAGCGGCTGATCCCGATCGCCCGCGAGATCACGCAGGAAACGCTGGCGCCGCTTTCAGCCAAGGAGGCGGCGATTTTCATGAGGCTTTTGGCCAAGCTGGCGTGAACGCGGCCTTGGTCAGTGCTGCCCCTCACCTGCCTGCCGGCATCCTCTCCCCCGTAGAACGGGGAGAGGGGCGCCGCCATCGACGACTTCGTCTCAGAGCCCGTGCTCCTTCAGGATCTGGGCGGCATTTTCCTTGGTGATCTTCTGCGTCGGCAGCGTGATGGTCTTTTCGACCTTCTCGCCGTTCAGGAACTTGATTGCCTGCCGCAGCCCTTCGGCGCCCGGCGTCACATAGGTGAACGTTGCCGTCAGCTCACCATTGGCAACAAGCTGCACGCCTTCATTGGGCAGGCCGTCGATGCCGATGAACTTGATGTCCTTCTCGCGGCCGACATCCTTAGCGGCAAGGTAGGCGCCGTAGGCCATCGGGTCGTTGTGACCATAGACAAGGTCGATCTTCTCGTTGTTGCGCAGCGCCGTGGCCATGATGTTGTAGGCCTGGTCCTGCTTCCAGTCGCCCGACTGCTGGTCGAGGAAATATTTTATGCCCGGCTCCTTGTCGGTGAATTCATGGAAGCCGTCATGGCGGTCATGTGCCGGCTGGGTGCCCATGCCGCCCCAGATCTCGACGACATTGCCTGATGCCTTGCCCTTGCCGCCGAGCAATTCGACGGCGTATTCACCGGCAGCCCGGCCGATCAGCTTGTTGTCGCCGCCGACGAACTGCGTGTAGTCCTTGGTCTCGACGTTGCGGTCGAGCACGAAGACCGGGATCTTGGCGTCGATCGCCTGCTGCACGACACCGGTCAACCCGGCGGATTCCTTCGGTGACACCAGCAGCGCGTCGTCCTGGCGGATCAGGTTTTCGACATCGGCGACCTGCTTTTCCGTCTTGTCCTCGCCGTCGGTGACGATCAGCTCGACTTCCGGATGCTTGGCGGGCTCAGCCAGGATGTCCTTGTTGAACTGGGCGCGCCGGCCACTGGGCGCGATCGCACAAAGCGTCAGCGCGTAACGCGCCTTCGCAGTCTCGCAAAAAGTCAGGCCGCTTCCGACAGCGATTTGTGGACGTCGGCCAGGATCTCGAAGGATCGCACCCGCACTGCGTGGTCGAAAATCTGCGCGGTAACCATCAGCTCGTCGGCGCCGGTGCGCTGCACGAACGCCTCGATGCCTTGCCTGACCGTTTCCGGGGCGCCGACGACGGCGCATGACAGCGCCTGGCCAAGCATGGTTTTGGCCATCGGGTCGAGGTCGCGCTCATAGCCGTCGACCGGCGGCGGCAAGCGGCCGGGCCGGCCGGTGCGCAGATTGACGAAGGCCTGCTGCAGCGAGGTGAACAACAGCCGCGCCTCGGCGTCGGAGGGTGCAGCGAACACGTTGAGGCCGAGCATGACATAGGGCTTGTCGAGCTGTTTCGACGGCTGGAAGCGCGAGCGATAGATCTCCAATGCGTGGTCGAGTTCGGCCGGTGCGAAATGCGAGGCGAAGGCGTAGGGCAGGCCGAGCATGGCGGCTAGTTGCGCGCCATAGAGGCTCGAGCCCAGAATCCAGATCGGCACCTGCTCGCCCTCGCCGGGCACGGCGCGGACACGCTGACCGTCTTCGGCCGGCTGAAAATAGCCCATCAGCTCGACGACATCCTGCGGAAAACTGTCGGCGCCGGCCTCGAGGTTGCGGCGCAGCGCACGCGCCGTGCCCATGTCGGTGCCCGGCGCCCGGCCGAGGCCGAGGTCGATGCGGCCTGGATGCAACGCGTTGAGTGTGCCGAACTGTTCGGCAATGACCAGCGGCGAATGATTGGGCAGCATGATGCCGCCGGCTCCGACGCGTATCGTTGTGGTGCCGCCGGCGACATGGGCAATGACGACGGAGGTGGCGGCGCTGGCGATGCCCGGCATATTATGATGCTCGGCCAGCCAATAGCGCCTGTATCCCAGCCGCTCGGCCTGGCGGGCGAGATCGAGCGAATTGGCGAGCGATTGCGAAGCGTTGCTGCCTTCGACGATCGGCGACAGGTCGAGAACGGAAAGAGCGGTCATGGGCGGGGATCCTGTGTGGACGGGAGGGATGTAGGAACCGACCGCGACGGCCGCAAATTTAAAAAATTGAACTGACGCTCATGAGTCCACCCAAGCAAAAAGGGGCGCTCTGGAATTTACAATCCACGGTTCCCTGCCGCAGCTTATCCCGCTTCTCGGATCATGCGCCCGCGGCCGTGTCGGTTTCTGAAATCTCTTCGTCCTCAACCGCCGTATGTTGCGCCGCCAGGAAATTGCCGACATGGCTGAGCTCGTCGAAATGATCGCAGAACACCTTGATGACGACCAGCAGCGGCACCGCCATCAGCGCGCCGACGAAACCCCACAGCCAGGACCAGAAGGCAATGGCGATGAGGATCGCCACGGCGTTGATCTCTAGGCGCCGGCCAACCACCGTCGGCGTCACGAATTGGCCTTCGACGGTATCGCACAACAGCACGAAGGCCGGCGCCAGCAGCGCGTAGGAGATGCTGTCGAAGCTGATCAGCGCGATGATCGTGACCAGCGTGATGGTAATCAGCGCCCCGATATAGGGCAGGAAATTAAGCAGAGCCGCTGCTGCGCCCCAGACCTGCGAGTTGGGCATGCCGAGTGCCCAGAGGCCGAGTCCGATGACCACGCCCAGGCATGTATTGATGACGGCGACGGTAAGCAGATAGTGCGAGATTTCACGTTCGACGTCATAGACGACGCGCAGTGCCCGCTTCTTTTCGCTGAGACTGGGGAAGGATTCGACGATCTTCTCATAAAACATCGTGCCGGAGGCGAGCAGGAACAGCGACAGGACGAAGACGATGATGAGGCTGGTGCCCGCCGACAGCAAATTGCCGGCGGCTTGCGAGAGGATGCCCGATTGCGCCATGGCTACCCTCTGGACGCCCGGCCCTTGGGAGGTCTGCGTCAGTCCCTCTATCTGCCGCGAAATCTCCATGATCCTTTCGAAAGGACGCCGCAGTTGCGCGAGACGTTCGGTCAGCTGCTGGCCAATCACCGAGGTGTTGTTGATGAGGTCGATGACCGGGCCGCTAAGCAGATAGCCGGCCACGGCAAGGATGCTGACCGACAGCACCACCAGCAGTGTCGCCGATATCGCATCGGGCATGCCGTGCTTGCGCAGGAAGCGGACGATCGGCGTCAGCGTCAGCGCCAGCAGGAAAGCCAGGATGACCGGCATGAAGAAGGCACGGGCGAAGGAGAGCGAGTAGATCGCCATAAGGATGAAGATGCCGACTAGCAGCGAACGTATCAGGTGCATGTCCGCACGCGCCTCGACGCGCGGATCGGGGCTCTCGGCAGCGCCCGAAGCGGCGGGTTCGGCTTTCATTCTGGCCCTCGGCGGCACACTGCGATTGGTGTACGCTGTTGGCGGAAACGCCTTTGCGGCTTCAAAGTTCCGTTGGAGCGACGTGCGTCCACTTGGACGCTCAAAGTACGCTCCAACGCTTTGAATCTACCATCGGCCCGAAAATCGATTCCGATTTTCGGCCGATGCGTTTAGCCGGCGCTGACGATGACCTTGGGCCCTACCTGGCCGGCGAATCAGGCGGCCGGCGCGGCCACAGCAGGGATCGCCTTCGCCGTCTCCTTGCGCACGATCGGTGCCACCTTGGTGCCGTAGAGTTCGATCGCCTTCATGATCTTGGCGTGCGCCATGGTGCCGATCGCCATTTGCAGCAGGAAGCGGTCGTTGCCGAATATCCTGTGCTGGGCAACGATCTTTTCGGCCACCTGTTCGGGGTTGCCGACGAACAGCGCGCCGTCCGGGCCGCGCGACTGGTCGAAATGTGCTCTTGACGTCGGACCCCAGCCGCGCTCGCGACCGATGCGGTTCATCACCTCGGCCTGCGGCCCATAAAAATCGTCGGCCGCCTGGTCGGTGGTCGCGGCAATGAAGCCGTGCACGTTCAGGCTGGTGGCCAGATCAGCCGGATCGTTGCCGGCCCGTTTGGCCGCTTCCCTGTAAATATCGAACAGCGGCGCGAACCGCGCCGGCTCGCCGCCGATGATGGCAAGCGCCAGCGGCAGGCCGAGCGCACCGGCCCGCGCGGCGGATTGCGGCGTGCCGCCGATCGCGATCCAGATCGGCAATCTGTCCTGGAACGGGCGGGGGTAGACGCCGCGATCGTTGATCGGAGCGCGCAGCCTGCCCGACCAGCTCACCTTGACATGATCGCGGACGGCAAGCAGCAGATCGAGCTTTTCGGCAAAGAGCTCGTCATAGTCCTCAAGATCGTAGCCGAACAGCGGAAAGGATTCGATGAACGAGCCGCGCCCAGCCATAATCTCGGCCCGGCCGCTGGATAGAAGGTCGAGCGTTGCAAACTGCTGGAAGACACGGACCGGATCGTCGGAGGACAGTACAGTGACCGCGCTGGTCAGCTTTATGCGCCTGGTGCGTTCGGCGGCTGCGGCCAGGGCTACGATCGGCGCTGAAGCCGCATAATCGGGACGGTGATGCTCGCCCAACCCAAACACGTCGAGGCCGACCTGGTCGGCCAGCTCGATCTCCTCGATCAGGTTGCGCAGCCGCTCATGCGCACCGATGGCGCCTGGGCCTGATTCCGGGCTGACGTCGGCGAAGGTGTAGAGACCGAGTTCCATCATCTGTCATCCTGGTGTTTTGTTCTGGTGTTTTGTTTTCGCGCTACAGGTAGCGACCAGTCCGCCGCGCCGCCAGAGGGTCGGATGGTGAACAGTGCATGTCCGTTTCAGCCGAATTCAGCCGAAAAGGCGTCTCCCGGCTGCAACAGCTCAGAATTTCATGGCTGGCATACCGTTTTGGCGCTTGAACTCTGGGTTTTCACGCGTATGTAAGCCTCGCAAATTGACTCCAGGGAAGTGGACTTGGCTATCTATAGGGAAAAAGACGTTTTCGAGCGGCGCAATGCCGCAAACGAGGCAAAGAAGGCGCTTCTCGAGCGCTTCAAGGCAAAGCCGGCAGCGGACGATCCAGCGGTGCTGGCACGACAGGCCGAACGCAAGGCGATCCTCGAAGCCCGTGCGATACGCGAGGCCGAAAAGGCCAGGCTGAAGCAGGAGAAGCTGGCGCGCGAAGCGGCCGAAAAGGCCGAGCGCGAAGCTGCTGCCGAAGCGGCGCGTATCGCTGCTGAAGAAGCGGCGCAGGCGGAAGCGAAGATCCGGGAAGCCGAAGAGAACGAGCGCATCGCTCGTTTGCTTGCCGACGAGGCTGAGCGCAAAGCCAAGCGCGACGCGCGCTATGCGGCGCGCAAGCAGCGCACCGGCAGGACGCCTCCGGGCTTTTCCGCTCGCTAGCGCTCCTACAGCGCGATTTCACCAATCAAATTCAGGGCCGCCTTGCAGCGGCCCTGAAGGCGTTTGTGCTGCGGCCTTGCTGCAAACCTAGGTCGCGAGTTTCAATCCTATGATGCCGCAGACGATGAGTGCGATGCAGGCCAGCCTGATCGCGGTCGCAGGCTCACCGAGCAGCCAGATGCCAAGCAGCGCCGTGCCGACGGTGCCGATGCCGGTCCACACCGCGTAAGCCGTGCCGACCGGCAGGGTCTTCAGCGCCAGTCCGAGCAAGGCGAGACTGACGACCATCGAGGCAACCGTCAGGATGGTCGGAAGCGGCTTCGAAAAGCCATCAGTGTATTTGAGGCCAATAGCCCAGCCGATCTCGAACAGGCCAGCGAAGAAGAGAAGAATCCACGACATCGGAACGCTCCATTGGATTGCGGGTCGTCCCGGTCTTTTCGGAAAGCGCGAAGTCGTCTTCGCCGCATTGATTTAGAAATGCCCAATCAACAGCAGCGCCGACAACACTTCAGGACCAGTCGCTGAATGTCGATGGTCCTGAAATGCCGTCGGTCATGACTGCGCCGAAACGCCGAGGCTTACTTGTCCTTGAGTTTGGTCGCCTTGACGGGCGGCGCTTTCAGGGTCGGGGCAGCGGCAGGTTTCTTCGCGTCCTTCTTCGGCTTGCGGGCTTCTTTGCCCGCCTTCATCGCACCTTTAGCCATGATTCGTTTCCTCCAATTGTGGCAAGCGAAATGAACCAAGAGAAGCGCCCGACCGCAAGAGGCATAATCTGGCGCCGGCGCCAGCCGTCGGCTGTCAACCGTTTCTAATTCGCTCGTAAACCACGCTGGTCCGTGCGATGATCTTTTTGCACTGCAGCAACGGCCCGTGCCTTCGCCGGGTGGTGATCCGGCAGGACGGTCAGGACGACAATGCGAATTCATATCGGCTGCGAGATGAGCTTCGACTTTCCGCAGGAAACGCCGCTGATCGCGATGCTCAACGTCCACTATTCCCGCGCGTCCGATCTCGAGCGGCCGGATTTCCTGACTTCGAACCCACCGGTGCCGATCGAGAGCTACCGCGACAGTTTCGGCAATTGGTGCAATCGTCTTGTCGCCCCGCCCGGTCGCTTCACCTTCGGCACGGACGCCGTGATCCGCGATCCCGGAACCTTCGAGATCGGCGATCTGGTGGCGTGGCAGCACGAGGTGCGCGACCTGCCGTCGGAGACATTGCTGTTCCTGCTGCCGAGCCGCTATTGCGAGAGCGACGTGCTGGCGAGCGAGGCGTGGCGGCTGTTCGGCCACTCACCGCTCGGTATTCCACGCGTGCAGGCGGTCTGCGATTTCGTCCACAACCACATCATCTTCAACTACGGCAACGCGCGGCCGACGCGCACGGCGACAGAGGCCTATCGAGAGCAAAGCGGCGTTTGCCGCGACTTTGCCCATCTCGCCGTCGCCTTCTGCCGCGCCTTGAACATCCCGACGCGCTATTGCACCGGCTACATCAGCGACATCGGCCTGCCGAAGCCTTGGTCGGACATGGACTTCGCCGCCTGGATGGAGGTCTACCTCGGCGGTCGCTGGCATGCCTTCGATCCGCGCAACAATGCGCCGCGCATCGGCCGCATCCTGATCGCCTCCGGCCGCGACGCAGCCGATGTGCCGCTGACCCATATTTTCGGGCCGGGCACGCTGGCCGGTTTCAAGGTCTGGACGGAGGAAGTCATCGAACAGGCGTCGACGCAGCAGCCTTGAACCAGCGGATGGTTTGCCGCGTTGTGAATGCCTGTGTGGAGCTTCGGCGGCTGCGCCGTTAAGCTCCAACACGTCGAGGCGCGGCTGAAGGGAGGAACGAAGATGAAAATCGACGGCGGGTGCCATTGCGGCGCCATTACCTACGAGGCGGAGGTCGATCCGGACAACACCAGTATTTGTCACTGCATCGATTGTCAGCAGCTGACCGGAACAGCGTTTCGGGTGACCGTGCCGGCGCCGGAGGAGCGCTACCGGATCACCAAGGGCACGCCGAAGATCTACATCAAGACCGCAGCGAGCGGCGCCAGGCGCGCCCAGGCCTTTTGCGGCGAGTGCGGTACGCACCTCTATGCCACGTCGGTTGGCGACGGGCCGAAAGTCTATGGCATCAGGGTCGGCACGGCGCGGCAGCGCGAACAACTGATCCCGAGAAAGCAGATCTGGCACCGCTCGGCGCTGCATTGGCTGCCGGAGTTCGAAGGCACAATGATCGTCGAGGAGCAGTAGCCTCTCAGTCGTCGCCTTCGACCACCCTTAGCCTCAATTGGCCGGTCTTGGAGTCGGCGACGCGCGCACCCGCTTCGGTCTTCGCGTTGGCCGCCGATCCGGCGTCGCCTTCCGCCGGCTGCGCGCCGAACTCCAGCGCCTCGATCTTCTGGCCGCGCTTGGTCACCTTCGACGTCGAGACGAGAATATCGTCGATATCCTTGGCCGACTGGCCGAAATGGCTCTGCAGCTTGCGCACCCGCTCGTCAAGGCGCGAGACATCCTCCATCAGCCGGATGACTTCGCCCTGGATCAAATGCGCCTGCTCGCGCATGCGGGCGTCCTTGAGAATCGCCTGGATGACCTGAATCGACAGCATCAGCAGCGACGGCGAGACGATGACGATGCGAGCGCGGTGCGCCTTGTGGACAATCCCCTCGAAATTCTCGTGGATCTCGGCGAATACCGATTCCGACGGCACGAACATGAAGGCGGTGTCCTGCGTCTCGCCCTGGATCAGGTATTTGTCGGAAATATCGCGGACATGCACCTCGATATCACGCCGAAACGCTTGTGCGGCGACCTTCTGCAAATCGACGCCTTCGGCGGCACGGATGGCATTCCAGGCTTCCAGCGGAAACTTGGCGTCGATGGCGAGTGCAGGCGCGCCGTTCGGCATCTTCACCAGGCAGTCGGGCCGGCTGCCGTTCGACAGGGTCGCCTGGAATTCATAGGCGCCGTGCGGCAGGCCGTCGGCGACGATCGCCTCCATGCGCGACTGGCCGAAGGCGCCGCGCGTCTGTTTGTTGGAGAGGATTGCCTGAAGTTGCACGACCTGGCTGGCGAGCGACTGGATGTTGCCTTGCGCTGTATCGATGACCGCCAGCCGCTCCTGCAGTTTGGCGAGGCTTTCATGCGTCGATTTCGTCTGCTCGGTCATGGTCTGGCCGAGACGGCCGGTCATCGCGTCGAGACGCTGGCCGATCGACTGCGTGAGTTCGGCCTGCCGCGCCCCGAACACTTCGGCGATGGCGCCCATGCGGCCCTGCATCTCGGCCTGGCTTGCCAGGATGCCGGCCATCCGCGCCTCGGCGTCGCGGGCGTGGTCGGCGGCTTCCGCGGCAGCCACCGCACGCGCCTTGGCCGAGCGCCAGAGCGCGACGACGAGCGCCACGAACAGGCCCAGGAACAGGACCGCGCCGAATGCCAGCACGTGGCCGAGCGTGATCGTGGTGGCGCCGAGCCGGGCGATCGGTTCGGACAGGATGGTGGTCAGGTCGTTCATATCGGACAGCATAGATGATTCGGCCTGACGACACAGATCAAAACGTGAACGCCGCTGCAAATGCCCCGGTTGACGCTTTTCGTGCGAGGTCTTAGGTGAGACGCCATGTCGATCAAGCCGCTCATCATCCTTCCCGATCCCGTCCTGCGCCAGGTTTCGAAACCGGTCGAGCGCGTCGACGGCGCCTTGCGCAAACTGGCCGACGATATGCTGGACACGATGTATGATGCGCCGGGCATTGGTCTGGCGGCGATCCAGATCGGCGAACCGCTGCGCATGCTGGTGATCGACCTCGCCAAGGAAGACGAGCCGCCGGCGCCGCATGTCTTCATCAATCCCGAGATTCTTGAGAGCGCCGATCAGCGCTCGGTCTACGAGGAGGGGTGCCTGTCGATCCCGGATTACTATGCCGAGGTCGAGCGCCCTGCCGCCGTGCAGGTGAAATATCTCGATCGCGACGGCAAGCTGCAGGAGATCGAGGCCGAAGGGCTGATGGCGACTTGCCTGCAGCACGAAATCGACCATCTCAACGGCGTTCTGTTCATCGACCACATCTCGAAGCTGAAGCGCGACATGGTGGTGAAGAAGTTCAAGAAGCTCGCCAGGGACAAACCATCAGGCAGCAAGGCGCCGGGTAAGTTAGTGGGATAGGGCGATACTCGCGCAGTTTGATGCTGAACCTTTCGAAGATGTTGGCGGGACAGCGCCCCTCTACCCTGTTCCAGATCAGGAAATGGAGACGCCTATGAGCGACATGCTGATCAGAAATATTCCCGAACCCTTGAAGCGGGAAATCGAGCAGGCGGCGCGTAAGAGCGGCCAGAGCCTGTCGGGCAAGGCGATAGCTCTTCTGCCCGAAGGCATGGTCGCCGAAAGGCAAGCCAGGCTGGAGCCGGGTCTTTCGGCATGGGACGCTATTCGCGCCACTTTCGCTGCTGAAAACGCAATTGGCGATGAATTCGCCAAGATCATGAACGAAATCGAAGCAGAAAGGAAACGCGACTTCGGTCGCCGACCCGCAAAGTTCGCGACTTCGACTGAGCCGACTTAACGGCCAGACGAAGACCGGACCCGGAACAAAATGCCCTTGCGCGTCATCTTCATGGGTACGCCCGAATTCTCGGTGCCGACGCTGCGGGCGATCGCGGATGCCGGACATGAGATTGGAGCCGTCTACACTCAGCCGCCGCGCGCCGCCGGTCGCCGGGGGCTGGAACTGACGCCGTCGCCGGTGCAGCGCGAGGCCGAGCGGCTGGGCCTCGAGGTGCGGACGCCGGTGTCGCTGAAGAACGAGACCGAGCAGCAGGCGTTCCGCGCCTTGCGGGCCGATGTCGCCGTCGTCGCCGCCTATGGATTGCTGTTGCCCAAACCCATTCTCGAGGCGCCGCGGCTCGGCTGCCTCAATGGTCACGCGTCGCTGTTGCCACGCTGGCGCGGCGCCGCCCCTATCCAGCGCGCCATCATGGCCGGCGATACCGAGACAGGCATGATGGTGATGCGGATGGAAGAGGGCCTGGACACCGGCCCGGTGGCGATGGCCGAAAAATGCGCCATCGGCCCCGATATGACGGCCGGCGAACTGCATGATCGGTTGATGCACATTGGCGCCGCGCTGATGGCGGAAGCGCTGGCTCGTCTGGAACGGGATGCCCTGACTTTTACCGCACAGGCGACGGAGGGGGTGACCTATGCCAAAAAGATCGATAAAGCGGAGACGCGCGTGGACTGGACGCGGCCTGCTGGCGAAGTCCACGATCATATTCGCGGCCTGTCGCCCTTTCCCGGCGCATGGTGCGAGATCGAAATTGGCGGCCGCCTGGAGCGGCTGAAACTGCTTCGCTCGACGCTTTCGCAAGGCGCGGGCGAGCCGGGAGGAATTCTCGACGACCGGCTGACGGTCGCCTGCGGATCAGGCGCGATCAGGTTGGTCGAAGTTCAACGTGCGGGCGGAAGGCCCATTGCCGCGCAGGAATTTCTGCGCGGGGCCAAGCTCGAAAAAGGAATGAAATTCTCATGAGCATGATGTCGATACGCGCGGCGACGCCGCGGGACCGCGAGGCGATCCGCCTGGTCGAGGAACACGCATTCGGCCAGCAGGCGGAGGCCGGACTGGTCGACGCGCTGGTCAGCGGCGGCGATGCCGTCGTCGAACTGGTGGCGGAAGAAGATGGACAGGTGGTCGGCCATATTCTGTTTTCGCGGCTTTACGTGCAGAACGGCGGCAAGAGCTTTCCGGCAGTGGCGCTGGCGCCTCTGGCGGTCGAGCCGTCATTCCATGGCACCGGCATCGGCGGTGCGCTGGTCCGCGAGGCGCATATCCGCCTGAAGGATGCCGGCGAGGTGCTGGCGGTGGTGCTTGGCGATCCCGCATATTATGGCCGCTTCGGCTACAGTCACGCGCGCGCCGAAAAATTCGAAAGCGAGTTCCAGGGCGAAGCGATGCAGGCGCTGGTCTGGGGCGAAGCGCCTGAGACCGGCAAGCTGGTCTACGCTTCGGCTTTCGGCACCGCGCTCGCCGCCTAACCTCATCCTTCTTAGGAATGCCGCGTTTTCGCCTCGACATCGAATATGACGGCAGCCTCTATGCCGGCTGGCAGCGCCAGGCAGACCAGCCTTCGGTGCAGCAGGCGATCGAACAGGCGATCGAGAAATTCTGCGGCGAACAGGTCTCGCTGCGCGGCGCCGGCCGCACCGATGCCGGCGTCCACGCGACCGGTCAGGTGGCGCATGTCGATCTCGTCAGGGCGTGGCCTGATGACAAGGTTCGCGATGCCGTCAACGCCCACCTGCAAACGGCCAAGGCGCGCATCGCCATCCTCAAGGCGGCTGTGGTGCCGGATAGCTTCGATGCGCGTTTCTCGGCGATCGGCCGCCACTATCTCTACCGCATCGTCAACCGGCGCGCGCCGGCGGCGCTCGACAAGGGCAAGATCTGGTGGGTGCCGAAGCGGCTCGACGCCGAGGCCATGCACGAAGCGGCAAAGGTGCTGCTGGGGCGGCATGATTTCACCACGTTCCGCTCGACCCAGTGCCAGGCCGACAACCCGGTCCGGACGCTCGACCGGCTGGATGTCAGTCGGCTGGGTGACATGATCGAAGTGCGAGCCTCGGCGCGCTCGTTCCTGCACAATCAGGTGCGCTCGATGGTCGGCTCGCTGAAGCGCGTCGGCGAAGGCGGCTGGACAATTGCCGATCTGAAGGCGGCGCTCGACGCGCGCGACCGTGCAGCCTGTGGCCAGGTGGCGCCGCCCGATGGGCTTTTTCTCGTTGGGGTAGATTATCCGAAGGCGTCCCGATGACGCGGCTAGATGTGCCGATCAGTCAGCGTCACTAGGCTAGGTCGTCCTGCCAATCGGCCCAGCCGTAGAACACGCGCACAATCACCACGCGCTCGGACTCTACAATGAAGGCGATGGTGACGCGGCGTGTGAATCCGATGATGCGAAGCTATTCAAGTCCCGGTTCCGCTCGGCGCACCGATGCCGAGCAGGGCCTGCAGCGCGAACAGAACGACCAGCGACGCCACGAACATTCCGGCGAAGACAGCGCTGCCGACAGCCGCGCCCCTGCCGATGGCAACGTTTGTCATCCGCCAGGTCAGGATCATCGACAGCGCGAACAAAAGCAGCGACGCCAGTACGGCGAACTCGTTGGTGGACGGCAGGAAAAGCCTGATCAACGCCGCTGGCAGCATCATCCAGGCGATGATCGCCGACGCCCAGTTGCTGGCGACGACATAGTGGACGAAGCGCCCGCCGATGCCGGCGCGCGGCGCGACGAGGGCAAGGCCGACAAGCGGCAACACCCAGACGCCGATGTCGACTGTCGCCAGACGGATCAGCATGCTGAAGCGTCCGGCGAATGCATTCGGATCGCCGATCTCGTTGGCGAGGCCGACCCAACCGACGATCAGCGCCGGTGCCGCGACGACGATGGCGAAGAAGGAATTCCAGAAACCGTCGGCCGAAAGGTCGAACTGGCGCAGCCCATCGGCCTTGCCGAGCATCAGTCGCCAGGCGCCGTTGAGCGAAGCATAGGTTTCATCCGACGAAAGCATGATTACGATGCGCCTTGCTCGAACCAGTCTTCGATGAAGCGCAGATAAATCTGCGTCAGCGTCTCGAGGTCGGCAAGTGCGACGCGTTCATCGACCATGTGCATGGTCTTGCCGACCAGCCCGAACTCGACCACCGGACAATAATCCTTGATGAAGCGTGCGTCGGAGGTGCCGCCGGAGGTGGAAAGCGCCGGCTTCCTGCCGATCACCGCCTTGACCGAACCGCTGAGCGCTTCGATCAGCCGCTCGTCGCGGGTGAGGAAGACGTGGCTCGGCCGGTCGCGCCAGGCGAGTTCGTAATCGACCGGTGTCGTCTTGCCGGCCCGGTATTTCTTTCGCTTCGCCGCCTTGTCGAGACGGTTGTGGATTTCCGCCTGGATGGTCTCGGCGGTCCATGTGTCGTTGAAGCGGATGTTGAAGGCGGCGGTCGCCTTTGCCGGAATAACATTGGTGGCCGGATTGCCGACGTCGATCGAGGTTACCTCCAGATTGGTCGGCTGGAAGTCCTTGGTGCCCTTGTCGAAGACTGGGTGCAGCAAGGCTTCGACCAGCGTCATCAGGCCGCGCACCGGATTGTCGGCAAGCTGCGGATAGGCGGCGTGGCCTTGGCGGCCGTTGACGATGATGCAGCCGGACAAAGAGCCGCGCCGGCCGATCTTGATCATGTCGCCCAGCGCATCGGGATTGGTCGGCTCGCCGACGATCGACGCATCCCATTTCTCGCCCTTGGCGACCGCCCATTCGAGCAGCTTTGTCGTGCCGTTGATGGCCGGCCCTTCTTCGTCGCCGGTGATCAGCAGCGAGACCGAGCCTTTCAGGCCGCCTTTCGACTCGAGATGGCGCGCCACGGCGGCGATGAAACAGGCGATGCCCCCCTTCATGTCGACGGCACCGCGACCGAACATCTCGCCCTTGGCGATCTCGGCAGCGAAAGGCGGATGCGTCCATGAGGTCTCGTCGCCGACCGGCACCACGTCGGTATGCCCGGCGAACATCAGGTGCGGACCGTTGCCGGAGCGCCGCGCATAGAGATTTTCGATATCGGGCGTGCCGTCCTCCGAGAACACCGGGCGCTCGACGGAAAAGCCGAGTGGTTTCAGCATTGTTTCCAGCGTGCTCAGTGCCCCGCCCTCGATAGGTGTCACGGAGGGGCAGCGGATGAGGGCGGCGAGATTTCCAGCGGGATCGGTCGGCAACGTCATGGGCAAAAGCGTTAGTCGAAAGCGCAAGGCCTGTCACGGCCAGACATAAGGGCCAGCCATCCCGCCGACACTATGGTTTTCATGGCGTATTGTCGCAGGCCTGATGCATGTCGCCCAAAAGGCATGGCCCTGGGCTTGACCGGTGCGGGCGCAGCGGTTTTGGGCAAATGCGCATAAAACAAACAAAGGCTTAAAGTGCGTCGCAGGAGTCGCTTCAGACGCGACGCACTTAGGCGGGATACGAGATATTGCATGGACTGAGCGACAAAAGGCCCAAATAATCGCTGTGGTCAGTTCGCGGCCCGCACATGCGCCCGGTAACGGCCCTTTCCGGTGCGTTTGGCTTCATAGAGCGCGTGATCGGAGCAGGTGAGAAGAAGTTCCGGCTCGCCGCCGTCGGCAGGCGCGAAGGCACTTCCAATGCTCAACCCGATGGGTATTGCGGTGCCCACGCCAAGGTTGAAAGGTACCGAAATCTTCTCAATGGCGCGCTTTGCCAGGAGGGTGGCTTCGATCTCGGATGTGTCGGGCAGCAGGATCACGAATTCGTCACCGCCGATGCGAAAGACCATATCCCCGGGTCGGAAAGCGCGCTTCAATCGTTCGGCCACCTTGCGCAGCAGCATGTCGCCGACCGCGTGGCCGAAGCGGTCATTGACGTGTTTGAAGCCGTCGAGGTCCATGCTGAGAACGGCAAACGGCCTGCCGCCGTTTGCTGCCGGCGCCGCAAGCTCGCTGCACATGCCGCGCAGTTTCTCCTGAAGGAAGATGCGGTTGGGCAGGTCGGTCAGCGCGTCCTTGATCGCCAGATCGCGATTGTCCAGTTCGGCGCGGATCATGCGGGCGTTGATCGCATGATTTTGAAGCAGCACGATGATGACGCCGGCCACATAGAAAGGCACTTGAAATCCGACGATCGACATTCCGGGCGCCGGAGATAACAGCGCGCCAACTAGGAAAGGCAGGCTTACCGCCAGCATGACGAATATGGCGTAGCGCGGGGTCGCTGCGTTGCGCGACGACACCACGCCGACGACGCCTGCGACGTTCAAGGCAGCCAGCACGGCAAGCGCCATATCCCCGCTGACGACGCAGCCATAGCAGCCGAGGCCGAAAATCACCGACCATGACCCACCGGCGGCCATAAGGCCTGCCAGCGGCCCCGTTCCCCCGCGCATGCGGGTCCGCTCACATTCCCGCATCAGCAGGAAGCGGACGGCAAACAGAATGAGGTCGGCCGCCATCCAGGCGTAAGGCCACCGGTCGCCGGTGAAGACAGTGGCGCCGACTGCCAGCACCAGGACACTGATGGTGCCGAACAGGACAGCGAATTTGCCTCGAAAGTGGTGTCGAGAAGCCGCGCGCGGACAGCTTCCGGTTCCGCTCTGATCGGTGAAGAAAACCGGGCGAACAGCCGCGCGCCGGCGCTTCGCTTTCCGCGCGTTTTCGGGTTGGCCAGGGGTTCGTCGTGTGCCAGTCGAGTGCTCCGTGCCGGTCGACACAGTCTTCACAGGGCATGCTGGATCAAGGTGATTAAGATTAGCTTAGGTACCTGGACGAGCCGACCGCAATGGACCGTCGATCAGCGTGATCTTTTGCCAGATCTTTCGCGACAGATTGGAGCCCAGGGACTCGATATCGTTGACGCCATCGACGACCACATCGTCGTTGACCGATTGCGCGAACAGCGCGGCGATCTTGCCGGTGATCGACAGCATTTCGGAGCAATAGTCGGGGTAGCGCGCGAGATCGGCACGGTCGGTTATGCGTGCCGGTGAATGCGATGTCGGCTTGAAATCGGTTGAAAGCGCTGCCGGATCCTTGGTCAGCTGATGCATGTCGATGACATGTATCAACGATCGCAAGCCATGAAGCTTGCGAAACACCTGCTTGCGCTTGATGCGCTCCTCGGTCCGGATCAAGGCCAGAAAGCCGAGCATCGCGAGGATGATCATGTTGATCAAGGATTCGATGCCTTGCACCGACTGGATGGCGTCGTGGGTTCCCGAGATGCGGCCGAGCGGCAGGATGGTGCCGACGAACAGGAACATCAGCGCGCCGGCGGCAATGGCCGTGATGACGACGCCGCGCAGCCACCAGATCGGCGCTTCCAGCGCCTTCGCCGCCTTGGCCAGATCACGTGACAGCGACACAAGTTCGATGGCGACGCCACGCAAGCCGGCATCGGGAAACCGTTCGGCGACGCGTTTTTCCAGTCGCTCGGCGGTTTCGATGATCAGTTTCGCATCAAGCGTGCGGTAGCGCATGGCTAGATACCCGCCCGGCGCTCAGGATTCGGCCGGCGCATTGGTGCGTTTGCCGTAGCGGTTGGGTCCGGGATCACTTTTGAAAAAGGCCAGAATGACAAGGAGAATGGCGCCGACGATGAGAGAGATCAATGCGTAGTAGGTGGGCTTGCCGAAATCATGGAACCGCTTCGCCGTTAGCGCAAAGGTCGACCATGTCGAGACAACCACAGCGATCCACCAGGCGAGCGCCCAGTACTGACTTGCAGCAGTGCCCAACGGCGTTCGCGAGAACTGGTAGAGCAGGAAAAGCTGAGTGAGGAGCGGCAGAAGACCCGCCAAAACATAGGCGCTGGGGTTCACTCGCCCGGAAAGGCTGAAGAAAAGCCAAAGAAATCGAGGTCTGTCGAGCAAGCGGGCACGTCCGTTTTTTGAAAAGATCAATCGCGAAGTAGTTCATTGATCGAGGTTTTGGAACGGGTCCTGGCATCGACCCGCTTGACGATGACGGCGCAGTAGAGGCTCGGACCGGCCTCGCCATTGGGCAAAGGCTTGCCGGGCATCGAGCCGGCGACGACGACGGAATTGGCCGGCACTTCGCCGTAGAAAATTTCCCCGGTGGCGCGGTCGACGATCTTGGTCGACTGGCCGATGAACACACCCATGCCGAGCACCGAGCCCTCGCGCACGATGCAGCCTTCGACCACTTCGGAACGTGCGCCGACGAAGCAATTGTCCTCGATGATGGTGGGGCCGGCCTGCATCGGTTCCAGCACGCCGCCGATGCCGACGCCGCCCGACAGATGCACATTCTTGCCGATCTGGGCACAGGAGCCGACCGAGGCCCATGTGTCGACCATGGTGCCGCTGTCGACATAGGCTCCGACATTGACGAAGGACGGCATCAGCACGGCACCTGGCGCGACGTAGGCGGAGCGCCGCACGATCGACGACGGCACGGCGCGGAAACCTGCCTTCTCGAAATCGATGGCGCTCCAGCCGTCGAATTTCGACGGCACCTTGTCCCACCACACGGCCTGGCCCGGACCACCCTTGATGATCTCCATCGGGTTGAGCCGGAACGACAGCAGCACCGCTTTCTTCAGCCACTGGTTGACATGCCATGTGCCGTCGGCCTGGCGCTCGGCAACGCGGACGACACCCCGATCGAGCAGGTCGAGCGCCGCCTGGATGGCGTCGCGCGTCGCGCCGCGGGTTGCCGTCGAAATCGTCTCGCGTTCCTCGAAGGCGGTTTCGATGGTCTTTTCGAGGCTCGCCAGATCGGGCTTTGACATGAATTCGCTCCATTACCAAGCTGTTAAGGGGCCGCACCTTAACCTGTTTTGAAAGTCGCCGGACCCTATGTGAAGGCTTGGTGAGGGTCAATCGCGGCTGCGTCGCGGGACGGCGCAACTGAATAATTGGACGGGTAGGCATTATGACTCCTATGGAAAAGGCGGGGTGGACGCCGCTGCCGCATTCGGACGAGGATCTGGAGCGGTCGAAAAGCGTGCCGGACACGCCGCAGACGCGTGCCGAGACCTACCGGTTGGCCTGGAACGATCCCGACTTCATGACACGGCGCGAATTGCGCGCGGTCAGGCTGCAGCTCGAACTGTTGAAGCCGGAGATGATCCTGGCCGAGCGCGGCATCGGCTCGACCGTCATCCTGTTCGGCGGGGCGCGCATACCCGAGCCGGGCGGTGAAGCCTGGGCGGCCAAGAACGAGACGCAGAAGGAAAACCTCGAGAAAAACAGCAAATATTACGAGGAAGCGCGAAAATTCGCCCGGCTCTGCTCGCAGCAGTCGGCCACCTCCTATTATCGCGAATTCGTCGTGGTGACAGGCGGCGGACCCGGCGTGATGGAAGCCGGCAACCGCGGCGCCGACGATGTCGGCGCCCCGTCGATCGGCCTCAACATCGTGTTGCCGCACGAGCAGGCGCCGAATGCCTATGTGACGCCGGAGCTCTGTTTCAACTTCCACTATTTCGCGGTCCGCAAGATGCATTTCGTCATGCGCGCCAAGGCTGTCGCGGTGTTTCCCGGCGGCTTCGGCACGATGGACGAATTCTTCGAAACGCTGACCCTGATCCAGACCGGCCGCATGGAGCGCGTGCCGGTGATCCTGTTCGGCAAGGCTTTCTGGAAACGGGCGATCGATCTCGATTTCCTCGCCGAGCAAGGCACGATCACCCCTGGCGACCAGGACATCATCGATTTCGTCGACACCGCCGACGAAGCCTGGGGGATCATCAGCCGCTTCTATCAGCTTTAGGCCGCGGGCTTCGATCCGGCTTTACGAAGCAACGGCTCAAGCGGTGATGTCGACGATCGCGGTGAGGAATTCGGCAAGATCGTCTGTGACGAAATCCACATCGTCCTCGTGGCCCGGGTCACGTTCCCAGATTTCCGAGAAGGTCGGCTCGAAGTTGCGCGGCACAACCAGCACCGTGGTCATGCCCAGCGATTTCGGCACGGACAGGTTGCGGGCCAGATCCTCGAACATCACCGCATTGTGGCCGGTGACCGCGTGGAGTTCCGCGAACTTCTCGTAGGTCTGGCGCGCCGGCTTGGGGTTCAGCCCGGCAGCGACGATATCGAAGATGTCGTCGAAATGATCGAGGATGCCGAGTTGGCGCGCGGTGCGTTCGGCATGCCTGCGGTCGCCATTGGTGAAGATGAACTTGCGGCCGGGAAGCTGGCGGATGGCGGTGCCGAGAACGGGATCGGGAACCAGCCAGGAATAGTCGATGTCATGGACCTTCTCGAGAAAGTCGTCGGGATCGATGCCGTGGCGCGCCATCAGACCGTTCAGCGTCGTGCCATATTCCCGGTAGAGTTCCTTCTGCAGCTTGCGGGCATCGTCGCGTGGCAGCGTCAGCAGTTCTCCGACATAGGCGGTCATCTTTACGTCGATCTGCGAGAACAGGTTCGAATGGTGCGGATAGAGGGTGTTGTCGAGGTCGAACACCCAGTCGGTGACATGGGCAAAGCGGGCGGGGTCCGGGAGCGTGGTCATGCAACCCCTTATGGCACGAAACAATGCTTTTGGCAGAGGCTTTATCCACAACTTATGCGCGTCATGGGTGGCGAAAATCGCGCGATGGTTCAAATTTTAGGCATCGCCGAAAGGTGCCATTCAGGGCTTGCTGGCACACAGACGGTCCAGGGGGAACCAGCGATGAGCCGCATATTTCTGAAGTCTGCCGCCGTCGCTTTCGCCTCCCTCGCAGTCTCGCTTTTGTTGACGCTGATCGTCGTTCCGGCAATGGGCTTTCCGATCAACCGCACGATCTGGCTGACATCCACGGTCTGCCCGCTGGTGCTCGCCTGGATCGCCAGCGCCTACACGTTCTGGCAGGGCGAGAGGTTGAAAGGCGCCCATCGCGACCTCGCCCGCGCTCATGCCCAGCTCGCCGCTGCGCATCGGCGCCTGTCGGAGAAGGCAAGCCGCGACGACATGACCGGCATGCTCAACCGCGAGAGCTTCTTCGCCGCCCTCGAGGCCACCCGGCGTAAATCCGATCGCGGTGCGTTGCTGATCATCGACGCCGATCACTTCAAGCTCATCAACGACAGCTACGGCCATCTGACCGGCGACGATGCGCTGCTCCTGATTGCAAGCGCGATCGAGCGCGGCGTGCGCAGCGGCGACGTGATCGGCCGCATCGGCGGCGAGGAATTCGGTGCGTTTCTGGTCGGCGCCACCGAACAGGAAGCCAAACGCGTCGCTGAACGCATTCGCCGTGAAGTCGAGCTGATCCGCTTCCGTCCCGTCGATGAGCGGGTCATACCCCTCACCGTCAGCATCGGCGGTGTCACCTGCGGCGAGGATGCCGGCGTATCGGATCTGATGCGTGTCGCCGACCGCCGCCTTTATCAGGCCAAGGATCGCGGCCGCAATCTGACCATCCTGGACAGGGACGTTTCCGAAGCGGCCTGAACGGTCCCATCTTCTCGGCTTCCGGCCTGCCGATGGATCGTCATTCCAGCGCGCCACCAATAACGCCCGCGCCGATCGGCTGCGAGCGTCCGAGCCTGGCCAGCGTCTAAAGTTTCGCCGGGTCGAGCGCCGGCTTGCCCTTGTGGCGTCCGATGATCGCTGCCATGTCGGCGACGTTGTGGAAGGCATCGCGCAAAACGTCGAAGGACGGCAGCACGAAATAGGCGCGCTGGAACTTGTCGATCTCGTAGCCGGTGCGCATTACCGTTTCCAGATCGAAGGGAACATGATGCGCGTCCTTGCTTTCAACCGCGAATTGAAGTTCCGCAAAGGACGACATCAGCCCGGCGCCGAAAGCCTTCAACGGTTGGCCGGCCTCCTGGATCAGCCCGTATTCGACGGTGTACCAGTAGAGGCGGCTGATCATCTCGTCGCCGCCGAGCGCGATCAGATGCTCGGCCTTCTCGCCATACATCTGCATGAAATCGGCAAAGACCGGCTGGGTCAGCACCGGCACATGGCCGAAGAAGTCGTGGAACATATCCGGCTCGACGATGTAGTCGAGCTCTTGTTTCGTCCGCAGCCAGTTGGTCACCGGGAAGCGCCGGGCGGCCAGGTGGACGAAGAAGGCCGGTGCGGGAATGAGGCCCGGCACGGCGACGATTTCCCAACCGGTAAGCTTGCGCAGCTTCTCGCTGACCACACCGAAATCCGGAATCCTGTCGAGCAGGCCCAGCGTGGCGATGCCGTCGAGATAGGACCGGTGTGCCAGCTTTTTGGTCAGCTTCGTCTGGCGGTCGCACAGTGTCCGCCACACTGCCTGCTCGTCAGCAGTGTAGTTGTAGCTCTGCTCAACGGTGAAATCGGCCCGGCAGACCGAATAGTCGCCGCGAAGGCCTTGCGCCGCGCATTCGCGGGCGTAATCGGCAACGTTCATCGTCATGGCTGTTCTCCCTGGAAATCACGACTAACATCTTGAAAGTTTAGCCGGGTCCGGTGAGGCGAATCCGCTTTGATGATGGCTCGAACAGGCGATTTGAGGTAAAAGCCACCACAGCAGAGCTGCAGGAGAGTGAAAGTGCCTCAGTTTGATGATTTTGAGATCAAGATGCTCGATATCTTGCAGCGCGATGGGCGCAAGCCTGTGTCCGAACTGGCCCAGGAAATCGGGCTTTCGACGACGCCATGCGCGCGCCGCTTCGAGGCTCTTCAGAGCGCCGGCATCATCAAGCGCTTTGCCGCTGTGCTCAGCCGCCGCGCCATCGGCCTGATGGTCGAAGTGTTCATTCAGGTGCGCCTGGTGACCCACAGCGACGGGTCGCCCGAAACCTTTATCGCCGCCGTGCAGCGCATGGACGAGGTGTCGTCGTGCTGGACGATGACTGGCGACTACGATTTCCTGCTGCATGTGATGGTGCCGTCGGTCGACGAGCTCAACGCCTTTGTCATGCACCGGCTGATGCGGCTCGACGGCGTGCGCGATGTCCACACGCAGCTCGTGCTGCAGAACATCAAGGGGCCGGGCCACGTGCCGCTTGGGCACCTCAGGCGATAAATTCGCCCTGACGCCTGCTCAACCCTGGATTTCTGGCCGACAAGTTGCAGCCTGCGCTCAAGGCACGATCAGTGTGCCGGCGCCGTGTTCGGTAAACAGTTCGAGCAGCACCGAATGCGGCGTCTTGCCATTGAGGATGACGACGCCTTCGACGCCGCGCTCGATCGCATCGATGCAGGTCTCAACCTTGGGGATCATGCCGCCCGACACCGTGCCGTCCTTGATCAAGGCCATTGCCTCGGCGACGGTCAGTTCGTCAATGAGCTTCTTGTTCCTGTCGAGCACGCCGGGCACGTCGGTGAGGAACAGAAGGCGTGTCGCCTGACAGGCGCCGGCGATGGCGCCAGCGAAGGTGTCGGCATTGATGTTGTAGGTGTGGCCGTCACGGCCCGGCGCCACCGGCGCCAGCACCGGGATCATTTCGGACCGCGCCAGAAGGTCGAGCAGGGTGCGGTCGACCTCGACCGGCTCACCGACGAAGCCGAGATCGAGCACACGCTCGATGTTGGAGTCCGGGTCGACCATGGTCTTGCGCGCCTTTTCGGCGAAAACCATGTTGCCGTCCTTGCCGCACAGGCCGATGGCCCATTCGCCCTCGGCATTGATCAGCGCGACGATCTCCTTGTTGATCGAGCCGGCCAGCACCATCTCGACGATCTCGACCGTCTTCTGGTCGGTGACGCGCAATCCGCCCTCGAACTTCGATTCGATGCCCATCTTGCTCAGCATGGCGCCGATCTGCGGCCCGCCGCCATGCACGACGATCGGGTTGACGCCGGATTGTTTGAGCAGCGCGATGTCGCGGGCAAAGGCCTTGCCGAGCGCGATGTCGCCCATGGCGTGGCCGCCATACTTCACCACCACCGTCTTGTTCTCGTAGCGCTGCATATAGGGCAGCGCCCTCGAAAGCAGCGCGGCCTGCATTTCGGCGGTGGCGGCGAGGTCCGTCATTCGGCTTGGTTCCCAGCTTGGCATGAACGGCGGCGTCTTAGCGGGAATTGGAGCAGGGGGCAAACGGCTTTGCTGTCACGTCAGGTGAAATCGGCCTGCTTTCATCCCGGGCACCTGCAGTGGCGCCCGCCGCGTCAGCCATCCCGAAATCTTTTCCATTTGCGCGGCGAGGGACAACAAGGTCTCCTCGTCGCCGGGGCGGCCGGCGGCCTGGATGCCGAGCGGCAGGCCTGCATCGGTGACATGAACAGGCAGCGCGATCGACGGCTGGCCGCTGACGTTCTGGATTGCCGGCCAGTGGGTGAACCACAGGCTCTTGTCCATCAACCGGCCGAACAGCGGCTTGAATTTCAGCAGGCGGGCAAGCCGCAGCCTGTCGATCATTTCTTCCAGGAACGCATCTGCGCCTTTTGGATCCATCGCGCCGCAGGCGAGTGGCGGATGCGCGATGACAGGCATCAGCACGGCATCGTACCGCGCGGTCTCGATGATCAGCCGGCGCGAGGTGGCATGCAGCCGCTGCAGGCTGGCATAGATCTCGCCGGCCGAAAGGACTTCGCCGAAGGCGCTCATCACCCGCGTGGCGCGTTCGATATCACCCGAAATGGAGCGGCCAACGCGCAAGACCTCGCCGCGCATCGTGCCGGCCACCGCCGCGGCGACGGTTCTGGCGAAATCAGCGATGAAATCGCGATCGATATAGGGCAGGTCGATCTCCCCTATCGTATGGCCGCCTTCGCGCGCCAAACCTATCGCAGTGTCCAGCGCCGCCAGCGTCTCGGTCGATATCGGCAGGCCGAGCGGCGATTTTCGGTAGACCGCCAGTTTCAGCTTGCCGGGGTCACGCACTGCTGCGGCGGCGAAAGTTCCTTTCGGCGTCGGCGCCGCATACGGCGACAGCGGATCGGGCCCATGCGTCAGGTCGAGCAGCAAGGCCGAATCACGGACCGAGCGGGAAACGGCATGGACGATGACCAGGCCGTACCAGCTTTCGCTGACCAGCGGCGTCAGCGGCACGCGGCCGCGCGAGGTTTTCAGCCCGACCAGCCCGGTGCAGGCGGCGGGAACGCGGATCGAGCCGCCGCCATCCGAAGCATGTGCCACCGGCACGACGCCGGCCGCGACCAGCGCCGCCGCACCTCCAGACGAGCCGCCGCTGGTATGGGCTGTATTCCACGGATTGCGGGTGATGCCGAAAGCGGCGGATTCGGTCATCAGCCTCAGCCCATGTTCGGGCGAGGTGCTGGTGGCGATCGGGACGAGGCCGGCGGCCAGATGGCGTTCGGTCATCACCGAGTCGAAATCGGCAACGAAAGCCGGAATGCGGCTGCCGCCGTGCGTCGGCACGCCTTTCATGGCGATGCCGAGATCCTTCAGCGCGAAGGGCACACCGGCCAGCGGCAGCTTGCGGTCGATGGTTTTCGCCCGCGTCCGCGCCGCCTCGTAAAGCGGCTCGGCGATGGCATTGATGTCCGGGCGAGTGGCCTCGGCCCGCGCAATCGCCGCGTCGACGAGCTCCTGCGGCGAGATTTCTCCTTTGCGTACCAAGCCGGCCAAGCCGATAGCGTCATGTTCCCACAGGGCCCGTTCGACCGACATTCTTGCTCCCCCAACTATCGGCAAGCTAGAGCATCGGATGCAAAAGTGGAAACCCGGTTTTTGGGAAAATCCGATGCTCAAAAGGTCGGCTGTTTTCGTGTCAATGGAAGCCGACGGCGCTCCCGGTGCACAGGACGCTTCCGTGGTCGCAATACATTGCAATTGCCTAATTTGGGCAATTGCTTAATTTGGCAGCCGATGACGCCGCAGGACATCAGCAACCTGATCGTCCGGACTTCGATGAAGGACCGGGCTGCGTTCGATCTGCTCTACCGGCAGACCAGCGCGAAACTTTTCGGCGTCTGCCTTCGTGTATTGAAGGACCGAGGAGAGGCGGAAGAGGCGCTGCAGGAGGTCTTCGTCAAGATATGGACGAAGGCGGACCGTTTCGCCGTTTCGGAGCTAAGCCCGATTTCCTGGCTGGTGGCCATTGCGCGCAATCACGCGATCGATCGGATAAGGGCGCGGCGAGAGCCTGCTGCCTATATCGACGCTGCGCTCGACGTTGCCGATCCGGCGCCGGGACCGGAGGCTGCGGCTGTTGCGGGCGGTGAATCCGGGCGCATCTATCGTTGTCTCGATGAATTGGAAAAGGACCGGGCGGCGGCCGTCCGGGGCGCTTATCTGGAGGGCGAAAGCTATGCCGAACTGGCGGCGCGCCATGACGTGCCGCTGAACACGATGCGGACCTGGCTGCGGCGCAGCCTGTTGAAGCTCAGAGAGTGTCTTGAAAGATGACGCTGGCAGAGGATGACGGACCGGAATCTGGGGGCGACGACCTGTTCGCCGCCGAATACGTTCTTGGCGTCCTGGCCGCGGACGAACGCGAGATTGCGTCACGCCGCATCGACGCGGACGCCGCTTTCGCGCGCCTTGTCGATGCCTGGGAGGCGCGTCTTTCGCCGATGGCCGACGCCTATCCGGAGACAGAGCCGCCGATCAGGGTCAAGGAGGCATTGGATCGCCGGCTGTTCGTCGCAGAGCCTCGCGCCGGCCTCTGGTCAAGCCTTGCCTTCTGGCGCGGTCTTGCCGCCGCTTCCGTCGCGGCGTTGGCGATCTATATCGCCGTGCCTTACCTCAACCCGCCGGCCGAGCCGCCGCGGCTCATCGCCTCGCTGGCTGCCGATGGCAGCGACGTCAGATACCTCGCCGTCTATGATGCCGCCCGTCGCGAGGTCGGCCTGTCGCATGTCTCCGGCGAGCGCGCCGCCGGCAAGGATTTCGAGCTTTGGATGATCGAGGGCAAGAATGCGCCGGTCTCTATGGGCGTCATCCCGGCCGGCCAGACCGCGCGTATGACCATCTCCCCGGCCGTGCAGGAAAAACTTGCGCAAGGCGCCGTGCTTGCGGTCAGCCTTGAACCGACCGGCGGTTCGCCGACCGGCCAGCCGACCGGCCCTGTGGTCGCTGCGGGCGATCTGAAGAGCATCTGATCGCGCCTGTCTGCAAATCACCCCTATCTGCCGATTTTTCGAGAAGATTTTAAATCTACGCCTGTGGTGACTTTAGCGGGGAAGCATGCAGGCTGTAGGAGTCCTGCCCTGAAAATCATGCTCGCCGTTATAAAAAATAAAATTTTCTCCTGAACGGGCGAAACTCGGGCATTTATCCACCGTATCTCCTTGCGCCCCAAAGAGGGGAAGAAATAAACTGAGGAGATAGAAATAATGCGTAAGTTCGCCACCCTTTTGCTTACCGGAACGGTCGCCGTCTCCGCGCTCGCCACCGCCGCCTATGCCGAAAATCCGATGGTCGGCGGCGCCGCCATGTATGCCACCAGGAACATCGTCGAGAACGCCGTCAATTCGAAGGATCACACGACGCTGGTCGCGGCCGTCAAGGCCGGCGGTCTCGTCGACACGCTGCAGAGTGCCGGTCCCTTCACCGTGTTCGCGCCGACCAACGAGGCCTTTGCCGCCCTTCCGACCGGCACCGTCGATACATTGCTCAAGCCCGAAAACAAGGACAAGCTGGTCAAGATCCTGACCTGCCACGTCATCGGTGCCAAGGCGATGGCCGCCGACGTTGCCAAGATGGCCATGGACGATGGTGGCGCGCACAAGGTCAAGACGGTTGGCGGCTGCAAGGTGACGCTCAAGGCCGAAAACGGCAAGGTCACCGCGACCGACGAGAACGGCAATGTCGCCAATGTGACCGTCGCCGATGTCGAGCAGTCGAACGGCGTCATCCACGTCATCGACACGGTTCTCCTGCCGAAGATGTAACGAAGCGCCCGTCGCCAGCGAACATATGGCTGAGGCTCCATGCCGAGTGCGCGGGTTTCCGCTTGCGTGACCCGCGCAATCGACAGGCGTACACTCCGCACCGTCCGCTGTAAGCGTGGGGCAGGTGCGGAGTGCCCGTTGTCGGGAGCTGGCCGTCACCGGCTTTTGATTTCCATGTGACGGTCGAATTTGGCAAACGGAAAGAGGAGGAATGGTGATGATCCGGCGCGACTTTCTTTGGAGCGGTGCCGCTGTGGCATTGTTGGCAGGCACGGCGGCAGCGCTGCGCATCGGCCGGCCGCAGGATGCACACGCGGCCGAAACCTTCGAGGTCACCAAGACCGAGGCCGAGTGGCGCGCCATCCTGTCCGATGCGGCTTTCAATGTGCTGCGCAAGGAAGGCACCGAATATCCCGGCACCAGCCCGCTGCTCAACGAACACCGCAAGGGCATCTTCGCCTGCGCCGGCTGCGACCTGCCGCTCTATTCCTCCGATACGAAGTTCGATTCCGGCACCGGCTGGCCAAGCTTCTGGCAGGAGATTCCCAACGCCGTCGGCATGACCGCGGACAGGTCCCTGGGCATGACCCGAACCGAGGTCCACTGCTGCCGTTGCGGCGGTCATCTCGGCCATGTCTTCGACGACGGCCCGCCGCCGACCGGCCTGCGTCATTGCATCAACGGCGTCGCCTTGACTTTTAAGCCGGCCACGGCCTGACCCACAGCGCCGCGTCCTTTGGGCGCGCAAAGTTGCTCAATCAGTGTCCGTCGCCTCCGCCCGCCGGCTCTGCCGGCTTGCGGATGACCATGGTGAAGATCGCCAGCGTCGCGAATAGCGCCGTCAACAAATAGAACACGTCCATGAAGGACAGCAGCGAAGCCTGCTGCTGGACCATGCCGGACAGTTTGGAGATCGCCGCCTTGGAGGCGTCGAGGCCGGCATTCTGCTGGAAGTCGAGCGTCATGTTCTGCAGCCTGGTCTGCGCCTCGGCGCTGCCCCATTGCACATGCTCGGCCAGCCTTGCGTAGTGGAAGGCGCTGCGATCGATCAGCACGGTGTTGATGACGGCAAGGCCGACGGCGCCACCGAGATTGCGGGTGAGGTTGAACAGACCGGATGCATTCTTAAGCCGGTCAGGCGGCAGTGTTCCAAGTGCGATATTGTTGATCGGCACCATGCACAGCATCATCGAGGCGCCGCGCAGGATCTGCGGCAGCAAAAGCTCCCAGAAATCCCAGTCGGCGGTCAGATAGGTCATCCGCCAGGTGCCGGCAGCGAAGCCGAAGAAGCCGATCATCATCATCAGCCGCGGATCCATCTTGCGCGACAGGATGCCGGAAATCGGCGCGGTGACGAACATCGCCAGGCCGCTGACGAACAGCGCCTCGCCGATCATCAGGGAATCGTAGCCGCGGATGCGCCCCAGATACACCGGATAGAGATAGGTCAGGCCGTAGAGGCCGATGCCGATGACGAAGGAGAACAGCGAGCCGAAAGCGAAGTTGATGTTGGTGAAGGCTTTCAGGTCGACGATCGGCTCCTCGGCTGTAAGGGCGCGCCAGAAGAACAGCACCGCGCCGGCCGTCATCAGGATGGCGCAGATGAACACGGCCTGGTCCTGAAGCCAGTCGTTGTTGGGACCTTCCTCGAGCACATATTCCAGCGAGCCGAGGAAAGCCGCCATGCCGGCAAGGCCCCACCAGTCGAACTTGCGGAACAGGCTGAGATCGGGCTTGTCGAAATCGATCAGCGACCATGCCGCGGCGGTCACCATGATGCCGGGCACCACATTGATCAGGAACAGCCAGTGCCAGGACATGGCATGGCTGATATAGCCGCCGACAGTCGGGCCGATGGTCGGCGCCAGCGTCGCCACCAGGCCGATCATCGGCGACACCATGGCGCGGCGGGACGGCGGAAAGATGGTGAAGGCGGCAGCGAACACGCTTGGAATCATGCCGCCGCCGATAAAACCCTGGACGGCGCGGTAGACGATCATCTGGTCGATGTTGGTGGCGGTCGCCGCCAGCGCGCTCGCGGCGGTGAAGCCGGCCGCGGAGACGGTGAACAGCACACGCGTCGACAGCATCCGGCTGAGAAAACCGGACAGCGGGATCATGATGACTTCGGCGATCAGATAGGCGGTCTGCACCCACGGAATTTCGTCGGAGCTGGCGCTCAAGCCGGCTTGGATCTCGGCCAGCGAGGCCGAAACGATCTGGATGTCCAGGATCGCCATGAACATGCCGAACACCATCGCCAGGAAGGCGATGATGCGGCGTGTGGGAATGGCATCAGGCGTAGCCGGCCTCGCCGGCGGCGATCCTGCTGTCGAGATTGCGGTTGCCACGGCATTGCTCCCAAGCGGCCGCTCAGTTCGACGCCGAAGGTGCGGTGCGGCTGTCGACGGCGACGACGACGCTGAGGCCGGCGCGCAGCTTGCCTGTCTTCAGCACATCCGCCGGCACGTCGATGCGAACCGGGACGCGCTGCACGACCTTGGTGAAGTTGCCGGTGGCGTTTTCCGGCGGCAGCAGCGAGAACACCGCGCCGGATGCCGGCGCCAGCGACGAGACGGTGCCTTCGAAATCCTGGCCGTCGATCGCGTCGACCGAAATCCTGACCTTTTCACCAGGCACCAGCCGGGCAAGCTGGGTCTCCTTGAAATTGGCGATGATATAGAGCTTGTCCATCGGCACGATGACGGCGAGCTTCTGTCCGGGGCTGATCAGGTCGCCCTGCTCGACCGAGCGGTTGCCGACGACACCGTCATAGGGCGCGCGCAGCACGGTGAAGGACAGGTCGCGTGCGGCCTTGTCCCTGGCAAGCTGCAGCGACGCCAGCGTGCTTGCCGTCTCCGCGCGCTGCGCTTGGAGCACACCGATATTGGCCTCAGCCGCCGCGATCTGGGCGTCGGCACCGACAAGGGCGGCATTGGCCTGCTCGACCGCGGTCTGGGCATCGTCCAGTTGGGCCTGGGTGCCGACATGTGTCTTGAGCAATTGGGCGGCGCGCGCTTGGACACGCGCCGCATTGGCGGCGGCGGCCTGGTCGGCGGTCTTCTGCGCCTGCGCCTGCTCGAGCGAGGCGCGCGCCGCCTCGGTCTGGGCGTCGATACGATCGAGCGTCTTGCTCAAGGTGGCGATCTGCGCCTCGGCCTGGGCGACCGCTATTTTGTAGTCGCCATTGTCGACGACCAGCAGCGGGTCGCCGGCCTTGACCTGCTGGTTCTCGGTCACCTTGACCTGATCGACATAGCCGGAAATTTTCGGCGAAATGAACGCCATGTCGGCCTGGACATAGGCGTCGTCGGTGGAGATCATGAAACGCCCGTCGGTCCAGTAATCATAGCCATACCAGGCGCCTGCGCCTAGCAAGCCAAGCGCAATGATCGGCAACAGAAAGGAGCGTGCCGAGCGTTTCTTTTTGGCCGGCGCCTCGGCCGGAGGGCTTGTTGCGGGCTCAGTCGGTGGGTTCGGCGCTTCGATTGCCGGCGCAACCTTGGCGTTGGGGAAGGGACGGACTTCGGCGGTTGGGGTCGCGTTCGAGGACATGGCATCTCTCTTGGCATCGCTAAAAACCGGGCATCAGACTGAACCGTTCGGTTCGATGTTGACGTTGACTTAGCGCGGTGAGAGGCCCATATCAAGGATGATCGAACCGATCGGTTCGAATTTTTTCGAGGTGTGACGTTATGACCGAGCCCGACAAGGACCAGTGCGATCCGCTGGATGGCCTGCGTCGCGGCCGCCCGGCGGCGGGACAGGACCCGGTCAAGCGCAGCCAGATCATCGAGGGCGCACGTCGTGTCTTCATCGACAAGGGCTTCGAAGCGGCGTCGGTGAACGACATCACCCGTGAGGCCGGCGTTTCCAAGGGCACGATCTATGTCTACTTCGCCAACAAGGAAGAGCTGTTCGAGGCGCTGATCGAGGAAGAGCGCGGCACGATCTTCAAGAATATGTACGATCTGCTCGACCGCGCCGACGACCTTCGCGAGACTCTGGTGAAGTTCGGCAAGGTGCTGTCCCTTAAGATCACCTCGGCCAAGGTCGTCCAGGCGCAGCGCACCGTGATCGGCGCGTCCGACAGGATGCCCGAACTTGGTGCGCGTTTTTACGAACGCGGCCCAAAACGCGGCCACGACAAGGTTGTTGCTTTTCTCAATGCCGCCGTCGAGCGCGGCCTGCTCAAGATCGACGATGTCGATCTTGCCGCCTATCAGTTCACCGAACTGTGCCTGGCGGGTCTTTTCCGTCAGTGCATATTCGCCTACCGCACCAAAGCCCCGAGCCAGGATGAAATCGACCACATCGTCAGGTCGGGCGTCGGCATGTTCCTGAAGGCTTACGGCACCGAAAGGCTTGCCACGGAAGAAAGCACCCAGACGATCGCCCTGGAGGCAAAGTCCTAGAGCATTTTGCAGCCAAGTGGAATCACTTGGCGTCGCAGAAATGGGGCTAAAAACAAATAGATAGAGCGGGATGCCAGTTCAATTTGAACGCATCCCGCTCTAGCCGCCATTGGCCGCCAGCACGATCGCCGCGCGCAATTCCTCGAGGCCCTCGCTCTTTTCCGACGACGTGGCGAGAACGAACGGAAACGCCGCCGGCCGCTTCTTGATCTTCTGCAGTGTCTCTTCGATCAATCGCGGCACGCCGGCCGCCTTGATCTTGTCGGTCTTGGTCAGCACGATCTGATAGGACACCGCCGCCTTGTCGAGCAGCGACAGCACTTCGTCATCCTTGGCCTTGATGCCGTGGCGGGCGTCGATCAGCACGTAGACGCGCTTCAGCGTGACGCGGCCCTTGAGATAGTCGAAGACGAGTTTCGTCCAGTCGTCGACCTTTTCCTTGGGCGCGGTGGCGTAGCCGTAGCCCGGCATGTCGACCAGCGCCATCGGCGGCAGGTCGGCGCCTTCGCCGGAAAACCCGCCCGGAACGAAATAGTTGAGTTCCTGCGTTCGCCCCGGCGTATTGGACGTGCGCGCCAGTCCCTTCTGATTGACCAGCGCGTTGATCAGCGACGACTTGCCGACATTCGAGCGGCCGGCAAAGGCGATCTCCGGCGGTCCTTCCGGCGGCAGGAACTTCATCGCCGGCACGCCGCGGATGAAGATCCACGGCCGCGTGAACAGCTCGATGCCGATCACGGACTTGTTCAACGCGTTCAAACCGCTGCCTCCAGAACAGAAATATCGGCGCCACGAATGGCATTGAGGTTGCGGCTGATCTTTTCCACCGGCCAATCCCACCACGCCGCCGCCAAAAGCCGCCGGATGGTCCTGTCGTCGAAACGCATCTTCACCACCTTGGCCGCATTGCCGGCGACGATCGCATAGGGCGCCACGTCATGCGTCACCACCGACTTTGCCGCAACGATGGCGCCATCGCCGATCGCCACGCCGGGCAGGATCGCCGCTTCCATGCCGATCCATACATCATTGCCGATCACCGTGTCGCCGCGCAATTCCTTCGACCAGGTCGCCGGATCGAAACCCTCTTCCCAGCCATGACCGAAGATGTTGAACGGATAGGTCGAAAAGCCGGACATGGCATGATTGGCGCCGTTCATGATGAAGCGCGCGCCCTCGGCGATGGCGCAGAACTTGCCGATGATCAGCCGGTCGCCGATGAATGGATAGTGATGCAGCACGCATCGCTCGGCGAATTTGTCCGGCCCGTCCGGATCGTCATAATAGGTGAAGTCGCCGATCTCGATGTTCGGCGCCGTGACCAGCCCCTTCAGGAAGCCGACGCGGCTATGCATCGGGATCGGGTGCTTGATGTTGGGGTTGGGTCCGATCATGGTCTGGCTCCATCGACGAAACAACAGGTCAAAATAGTGCGATCCGCCCGGCAACACCAACCGCGTGCGCAGCGGATCATCCGCGGCGGCGTCTACCGCCGGGCCGACTGGTTTCGCTGTTCGCCGACGGCTCGGCTTGTGCGAAAAAGCCCCGATCGGACCGGGGCTTTCCTGGATTCGCAAAAGGGGAGCGCCGGCTATTCCGCCGGTGACGGTTTCTTCCGGAACAGCGCGACCAGATTGTCCCACAATTCGATCTTGGCGCCCTGCCGCTTCATGATCACGCCTTGCTGGATGATCGAAAGCAGATTGTTCCAGGCCCAGTAGATGACGAGGCCGGCCGGAAAACCCGCCATCATGAACGTGAAGACCACCGGCATCCAGGTGAAGATCATGGCCTGCGTCGGGTCCGGCGGCGTCGGGTTCATGCGCATCTGCAGGAACATGGTCAGGCCCATGATCAGCGGCCAAACGCCGATCATCAACATATCCGGCAGCGCGATCGGGATGAGGCCGAACAGGTTGAAGATCGAGGTCGGATCGGGCGCCGCCAGATCCTGAATCCAGCCGAAGAACGGTGCGTGCCGCATCTCGATGGTGATGTAGAGCACCTTGTAGAGCGCGAAGAAGACCGGGATCTGCAGCGCCACCGGCCAGCAGCCGGCGAGCGGATTGATCTTCTCGGTCTTGTAGAGCTCCATCATCGCCTGTTGCTGCTTCATCTTGTCGTCCGCGTATTTCTCGCGGATCTCGAGCATCTTGGGCTGCACTTTCTTCATGTTCGCCATCGACGCGTAGGACTTGTTGGCGAGCGGGTAGAAGACGGCCTTGACGACGACGGTGGTGGCCAGGATGGCCAGGCCGAAATTGCCGAAGAATTTGTACATCGTGTCGATCAGATAGAACATCGGCTTGGTGATCCAGATGAACCATCCCCAGTCGATCAAACGGTCGAACAGCCTGATGTTGCGGTCTTCGGCATAGGCGTTGACCTTGGCCACTTCCTTGGCGCCGGCGAAGATTTCGCTCTCGACTGTCGCCGACTGGCCGGCATCGACGGTGATCGGGTCGGTGAGGAAGTCGGCCTGGTAGCGGGGGCGGCCGTCCTCGAAATAGGCGTAACGCGGCTGGAACGGCTGCTTCTCGGTCGGCACCAGCGTCACCGCCCAGTATTTGTCGGTGATGCCCAGCCAGCCATCGGTCGACTTGCCCGGCGTGTACTGCTTGTCCTCCTCGACGGCCGCGTATTTATGTTCCTGCAAGCCTTCGGTGCCGGTGACGCCGATCAGCCCCTCATGCAGCACATAGATGCTGGCAACGGCAGGCTTGTCGAAACGCGTGACACGGCCGTAATTCGACAGGGTGACAGGAACTGAACCCGAATTCTGCACCGTGTCCGCGACCGTGAACATGTAGTCGCCGTCGACGGAGAAGGTGCGCTTGAAGGTCAGGCCCTTGTCGTTGGTGAAGCTCAGCGTGACCGGGGTCGCCGGCGTCAGCGTCGCATTGCCGTCGACGGTCCACACTGTTTCCGGGCCCGGGACCGTGCCGGTCTTGTCGCTGCCGACAAAGCCGATCTCGGCATAGTAGCCAGTGGGCAGCGCCGCCGGGTTGAGCAGTTCGATCTCGGGCGAGTTCTTGTCGACCGTCAGCCTGTAGTGCTTGAGCTTGAGGTCGTCGAGACGGGCGCCGGTGAGATTGATCGAACCCTCCAGGCTCGGCGTGTCGATCCTGATGCGTTTCGTCGACGCCAGCGCCTGCTCGCGGCTGGCCAGCGTCGTGCCGTCGGTTCCCGGTGCATTGGGTGCATTAGGAATGGCGCCTTGCTGCGGCACCGGCGTTTCGCTGCTGCCCGGACTGGCGGCTTCGGCCGCCTTCTTCTGCTCCGCTATCCGCTGCTCTTCGATACGGGCCGCCTCGCGTTGCGCCTCGCTGTGCGGCAGCACGTAAAAATACTGCCAAAGCGACAGGATCAGCACCGACAGCGCGATGGTGATGAAGAAGTTCCGGTTGTTTTCCATCGAAAGCCTTGGCCTATCGTGTTCCGCGCAGTCGGCGTGAGAGTTCGGCCTTCAACTGGCCGAACGGAATGGCAAGCACATCTTCGCGCCCGACGATGACATAGTCATTGCCTGGCTTCATGTCACCCGCGGCATGCGTGCGCACGGCTTCTCTCAGCCGCCGCCGGATGCGGTTGCGGACGACTGCGTTGCCGACCTTCTTGGTGACCGTATAGCCGACGCGAGGCGCCGCTGCGTCGCTGCGGTCGAGAACCTCGACGAGAAAAAGCCGCCCGCGGCGCTTTTCGCCACGCCGGACGGCCAGGAATTCCGCGCGCTTCAGAAGCCGCTTGGGATGTGCTCCCACTGGCTTGCCGGTTGCGGGCAACGATCTCGTCTTCCGTTCAGGCGCTGAGCCGCTTGCGGCCGCGGTTGCGGCGGGCTGCGACGACGCCACGACCACCCTTGGTGGCCATGCGGGCACGAAAACCGTGCCGGCGTTTGCGGACGAGTTTGGACGGTTGGTAGGTACGCTTCATTTGTTTTAATACCGCGGCGTGCGGCCCTTCTTGATTCTGTCACTCTGTAACAGGAGCTTTGCCCGGCCGGCTTTGGCGCGATCGAAACCGCGCCGGGACGAATGGCCCGAGCGTGAGCGGGCTTATAGAAAGAAGGGTTTTGGAAGTCAATCCGGCCCCGACATCCGGCCTCGACATCCGGCCTCGACATTCCGGCGTCTCGGGCCAGCGGCTGGCGTGTGGCCGAGGTCTAGGCGGTCTTATCGCGTATTGGGACGAAGGATGAAATTGGCAAAAAAGCCGCAATAGCCTAATCTTGGCCGATCAAGTGATCGTGAAGAAAAAGCAGTATGAGTGAAATCCCATCCGCGGACGAAAGCACCGATCGGGCGACCGCAGCCGCCCGCAGGGTGCCGTTGTCGCGTGGATTGTCGACAAAGCTCCTGCTGCTCACCATCGTCTTCGTGCTCCTGGCCGAGGTCCTCATCTTTCTGCCCTGGATCGCCAGCTACCGGCTGAGCTGGCTGAAGGAGAGGCTGAGCACTGCCGCGGCGGTCTCGATCGTGCTGGTGCAGGGAGAGCCCGCCTCGCTGTCGCGCGCCGCCCAGAACGACGTGCTGATGGCGATCGGCGCCAAGGCGATCGCCGTGCGCGACGGCGGTGTCTCGCGGCTTCTGGTGGTGGCTGAGATGCCGCCGCACGTCGACGAGCATATCGACATTGCCAATGTCGGCCTGATCGAGGGCATGACCGGCGCCTTGGACACGCTGTTGTTCGGCGGCGAGCGGATGCTGCGCGTTTTCGGGCCGGTCGGCGACAGCGACAAGGAATTCGAGCTGATCATGCCCGACTACAGCCTGCGCAATGCCATGCTCATCTATTCGCGCAACGTCGCCTTCGTCTCGCTGCTGATCTCGCTGTTCACCGCCATGCTGGTCTATGCCGCCATAGACCTGATCATGATCGGCCCGATCCGGACGATGACGCGCTCGATGCTGGCCTTCTCCGAGGCTCCCGACGACCCCGGGCGGATCATCCGCCCTGCTGCCCGCGCCGACGAAATCGGCGTTGCGGAGCGCGAGCTCTCGCAGATGCAGGAGCGGCTGCAAAAGATGCTCTCCGAGCAGAAGCATCTCGCCGACCTTGGCCTCGCGGTATCGAAGATCAACCATGACATGCGCAATATCTTGGCGTCGGCGCAGCTGATGTCGGACCGTCTGCGCCAGGTCAAGGACCCGACCGTGCAGGCCTTCGCGCCAAAACTGCTGCGCGCGCTCGATCGTGCCGTATCCTATTCGGAAGGTGTGCTTGCCTATGGCCGCACCCAGGAGCCGCCGCCCTCGCGCCGCAGGCTCAGGCTGCGCCAGCTGGTCGATGACGTCCACGGCCTGCTCGACACCGAAGGCGGCATAGAATTCGTCAATGCCGTCGAACTGGCTTTCGAGGTCGATGCCGATTCCGATCAGCTTTTTCGCGTGCTCACCAATCTTTGCCGCAACGCCGTCCAGGCGATGGCGGCGGACGCGGAAAGCGCGGTGGTGCGTCGGTTGGAGGTGTCGGCCGAGCGCGTCGGCAGCGTCAGCCGCATCACCGTCACCGACACCGGCCCCGGCCTGCCGCCGAAGGCGCGCGAGAACCTGTTCGCGGCGTTCCGCGGCTCGGCCCGCAGCGGTGGCACCGGCCTTGGCCTGGCCATCGCCTATGAACTGATCCGCGCCCATGGCGGCACGGTGGAGCTTGTCGAAAGCAGAGGCGGCCGCACCACATTCGCGGTCACCATTCCCGACCAGCCGGTCCGGCTCGACCAGGCCCGCAACGGCCTGCGCCGTCCCGCCTGATCCTCGCCGCCTGATCCTCGTCAAGGCACAACAGCAAAACTTTTGCCGGATCGGCTTGCTTTTCGGAAATTCAGTCGCTAGGGAACACGTCACATCGCGGCCGGTCGTTAAGGATCGGATCGCGGGCCATTCAAAGCATGGCCTGTTGCGCGCCCGTAGCTCAGCTGGATAGAGCACCAGACTACGAATCTGGGGGTCAGGAGTTCGAATCTCTTCGGGCGCGCCAATAATCTCAATCAGTTAGCGGCGCGACACCGTTTCAAATCGGTTTTTGAAACGGTTTGAACGGCCGGATGCTTTTTCGTGTGATTTCGCGCGAGTGGCAGCGTCAGGAACCCGACGCTGGCGCGGCGGAGGCGGACGCATCCGGGGCGACGTTCAACTGCTTCGTCCGGCATGACCTTCGCGCATCATGAAAGCGACCACGGTACCGGACAGGAAAGTGAGGGCGGCGATCGAGGCAATCGCCCACGCCAGGCCGAAGAAGTCGGCGATCAGTCCCGCCGACAGCGCACCGATCGCGTAGCCGAGATCGCGCCAGAAGCGGTAGACGCTGAGCGAGCGGGCGCGCCATGAAGGATGCGACGCATCCGATACCGCGGCGATCAGGCTCGGATAGACCATCGCCGTGCCAAGTCCTAGCAGGAGGCAGGCCACCAGCCACCAGCCGAAATTCGCGGTCAGCGCCGTGAGAAAGAGCGCCGCCGCCTGCACCCACATGCCGGCGACGATCAGGCCCTTGCGGCCCCAGCGGTCGCTGAGCGGTCCCGTCACGACCTGCAGCACACCCCAGGTGACGGGATAGACGGCCTTCAGAATGCCGATGCGCTCCACGCCAAGCCCGCCGGCTGCGAAGAAGAGCGGAAAGATGCCCCAGCTCATGCCGTCATTGAGGTTGTTCACCAAACCGGCCTGCGAAGCGGCAAAGAGGTTGCGATCCCGAAAAGAGGTCAACGCAAAGACCTCGCGGAAGGAAAGGGATGATGCCTCGCGCGGATGGTTCGCCAGTTCTGCGCGCACATGATCGCGCGTGTCGCGCACGAGCAGGATCGAGAGCACCGTGCCCACCACCGCGTAGCCGACGCCGAGATAGATCGGGATTGGTCGCAGACCGTAGCGGCTGGCGAGATAGCCGGTGAGAAAGGCGGTGATCCCGACTGCGAGGTAACCGGCAAACTCGTTGAGCCCTACGGCGAGGCCACGCCCCTTCGGGCCGACAAGGTCGACCTTCATGATGACGGTCATCGACCAGGCGAAGCCCTGGCTGATGCCAAGCAGCGCGTTGGCGGCGATGACCCAGTTCCAGTCTGGCGCCCAAATGATCATGAAGGGCACCGGCAGGCCGAACAGCCAGCCGAGAACCAGCACGCGCTTGCGCCCCCATTTGTCGGCGAGCTGTCCGGAGACAAGGTTGGCCAGCGCCTTGACGACGCCGAAGCTCACGATGAAGGAGACGACCAGCGTGGTCGAGGCGAGCCCGAATTCCTCTGAGCCGATCAACGGCACGACGGTGCGTTCGATGCCGACCATGCCGCCGACGAATGCATTGATAAGCACAAGCAGCGCGAACTGCCGCCAGTTGGCCTTGAGACCGAGGCTCACTGCTGGCGCCGCGATCGTTGTCATGCGGCACCGGCATTGATGGCTCGGGTGCGTGCGGCCATCACTACATCAATCCCGTTCGGGAGCCGTCAGAGCCGGAGCCAAGGCTGCTAAGCGATTGAAGGGGCTTCTCGGCCACGGACTTGTCTCCTCGGGGGCCGTGTGATACGCATCATTCAATAATTATGTTGAATGACTAGCGTGGCTGCTACCCTGATGTCAATCCGCAATCCGAAGCAGGCACTTTACGAGCAGTTCGCGGTTGTCGCGAAGGCTCTGGGCAATCCGCAGAGGCTGGAACTGATCGAGCAACTCGCGCAGGGTCCGCGCAGCGTGGAAGCCTTGGCCGCCAAGCTTGCGCGTCCGGTGGCGAATGTCTCGCAGCATCTCCAGGCGATGCGCCGCGCCGGACTCGTGACGTCAGAGCGCGATGGCAAGTTCGTCAACTACCGGCTCGCAGATGAAAGCGTACTTGCCGCCTTCGCCTCCATTCGAGTCGTTGCCGAGCGGCATTCGGCCGAGGTCGAACGCATCGTGAGGGGCTATTTCGACCGGCGCGACGATATGGAGCCCGTGTCCCGGGAAGAACTGGCCGCGCGAATGAAAGACGGGCTCGTTACAGTCATCGACGTCCGACCGCCCGATGAGTTTGCGCTCGGACATCTGCCGGGCGCGATCAACGTCCCCCTCGGCCAACTGGAGCAGCGGTTGACCGAACTCGAGGCGAAGCCCGAGATTGTCGCCTACTGCCGCGGACCGTGGTGCGTGATGTCATTCGAGGCGGTCGCATTGCTGCGTGAGCACGGCTTCCGCGCACGCCGCATGGAAGATGGCCTGCCCGAATGGCGTGACGCGGGCTTAGCTGTCGAGGCTTGATCGACTTCAACTTCAAAGTCCCCCTCACTCAGTCCTTTTTGCCGTAGCAAGGTTGACTCATCACGTTAGTCCGTGCTAACGCGTTAGTGGTGACTAACGTGAACAACAGCTGGACCGCCCTGGGCGACCCCACCAGGCGCACGATCTTCGAACTCTTGGTCGAGCATCCGCGTTCGGTTACCGAGTTGGCGCGTGCCCTGCCGGTGACCCGGTCGGCGGTCTCGCAGCATCTGAAGGTGTTGAAAGAGGCAGGGCTCGTTGCAGACACGCCGGCTGGCAAGCACCGCATCTACCGCGTCGAACCCGACGGGCTGGCGGCGCTTCGCACAGAGCTCGACCGGTTCTGGATGAAGACGCTCGCTGCCTTCAAGCAAGCTGTCGAACAACCGCGAAAGGAGTGAAAAAATGAACACGCAAGCAGCAGACACCTTGGTAAGGCACTCGATCGTGGTCGAGGCGCCGATCGAGCGCGCCTTCGAGGTCTTCACGGAGGATTTTGGCAAGTTCAAACCCAGGGAGCACAATCTGCTTGCCGTGCCGATCGCCGAGACCGTGTTCGAGCCGCGCGTCGGCGGCCATATTTATGATCGCGGCGCCGACGGCAGCGAGTGCCGCTGGGCGCGCGTGCTGGCTTATGAGCCGCCGCACCGTGTGCTGCTAAGTTGGGACATCAGTCCGCAATGGCGGTTGGAGACCGATCCGAACAAGGCCAGCGAGTGGGAAGTCCGCTTCACTGCCGAGACGGCTAATCGGACCCGCCTGGATCTCGAGCATCGCAAACTGGAGCGCCACGGCGCCGGCTGGGAAAGCGTGCGCGATGGTGTCGCCGCCGATCAAGGCTGGCCGCTCTACCTGCAGCGATACGCCGACCTGTTCGGGCGTCGGGCGTGACGGCCACATCCGCAAGCATCAGACCGAATCCGGTCTCGCGGCCTGCAATCCCGTAAGCTCAGGAGTTATTCGCGGTGGCGACACTGCCGCGAATAACGTCCCTTGCCTACCCGGAGCCCGACCAGCGTAGGCGCAATAATTGCCTGACCAGCATGCCCAACGCCGCTTCGGATGCGGGGACGGCTCCGCGCGAAGCGGATGATGGCTGACGAAGGTCAGAACGGTATAGGCCACAATGGTCACGCATTTGTGAGCTGTATGATAAGCGTATTCGGGATTATGGGTCTAATCTTGAAGCGTGCGTCGTCTTAAGTGTCACTAGTAATAGTCCCTGCAGGACCGCCGCTCAGGAATAATGCTGATGGAACGCAAGCTCGCGGCAATCATGGCCGCCGATATCGTCGGCTACAGCCTGCTGATGGCTGAAAACGAGGCTTCCACCTACACGAAGCTGCGCGCTGTTTTTGATGAGCTCATTGACCCGACCACTGCCCGCCATGGCGGGCGCATCGTAAAGACGGCGGGAGACGGCTTTCTCGCCATGTTTCCAAGCGTCAACGAAGCAGTTGATGCGGCGCTGGCCATACAGGAAGGCTTCGACAAGGGCCCGTTCGAGCTGCGCATCGGCATCAATCTTGGCGATGTCATCGAAGATGACGGCGACGTATACGGCGACGGCGTCAATGTGGCCGCTCGGCTTGAGGCCATGTGCGATCCGGGGCAGATATTCGTCAGCGGCGCCGTGGTGATGGCGGCCGACCGCAACAGCGCTGACAGGTTCGTCCGCATCGGCCGCAGGCGGGCCAAGAACATTCCCGAACTTCTCAACGTCTACCGCGTAAGGCGCGTGGGCTCTGCCTGGTCGCCATGGCGGCAGCTGCCGCAGGTGCTGCGCGGCACCGCCGCACGCTGGTCTTATGGCGCGGCCGCCATAGCCCTCATCCTCATCGGCACCCAAATCCAGCCGCTCCCCCTGGCAGCCATGGTCAGCCGCATCCCGGCTGTCTTGTCGATGGACCAGGGCCGCGCCGACCCCCGGCCGTCAGTGGCGGTCATGCCTTTTGCCGCGATGAGCGGCAGCGGCGAGCAATCGTATTTCGCCGACGGACTGGCCGAGGATGTGACGACAGCCCTTGCCCGCAATTCAGAGCTACAGGTAATCGCGCGCGATTCCACCTACGCCGTGCACGGGCAGGGTACCGACGTGCGCAAGCTCGGGGCGAAGCTCGGCGTTGATTATGTGGTTGAAGGCAGCGCCCGCCGTGAAGGCGATCAGCTTCGCGTGTCGGCGCAGCTGATCGATGTAAAGACAGGCGCGCATCTGTGGTCGCGCAGTTTTGACCGGCAGGTCGCCGACGTGTTCACCGTCCAGAGCGAGCTGACCACTGAAATCGTCGCGCAGATCGCGCCCTATATCGGCAGGAGCGAGGCGGCGGCGGCAGCGGAACGCCCGACCGACAATCTGCAGGCCTATGACCTCGTGCTGCAGGCCCGCAACCGCTACCGGCACGGCGGCGATGACCCGCAGGACATTCTGGAGGCGCGGGGCCTCTACCAGCGCGCCCTTGAAATGGACCCGTCCTATGCGGCCGCCCGCGCAGGCCTCGCGCTGACCTTTATCGCCAGCGTGGCGCAGAGCGGTGACGGCCGGGAAAACGCACCGGAACTCCATCTTGGGCTTAGCGAAGCTCGGCAGGCGGTCCGTCTCGACCCCAATCTTGGCCTTGGCTATCAGGTCATCAGCTTCGGGCTTGCCCTGCAGGGCGACTATTCAGGCGGCTTGCAGGCCGCGCGGCGCGCTGTCGAGCTCAACCCTAACGATCCCGACAGCATGATGGCGCTTGCAAAGGCGCAGGTTCGCTTCGGGCAATATGATGATGCCGTCGCCAACGCAGAGCGGGCCCGCCGCCTTCATCCTATGGCGCCCGAGTACTACGCCTATGTGCACGGGCAGGCGCTCTACGCGGCTGACCGCCGCGATGAGGCTTCCTCCGTCATAGAAGAATGCCTGATCCGGGCGCCGCGCGATGCAAACTGCCTTCTGATTCAGGCCGCTTTGCAGAGCGGGGGCGGCGAGGTCGAGGCAGCCCAGCAGACGATGGCAAAGCTGGTCGAGGCGCATCCGGCATTCTCGCTGGAAGCAGAGCGCACTTACCGCCGGTTCGGTGACAGGCCGCTGATGGAAGAGTTCCTGCAGGACCTCGCAAAGGCGAAGGCCCCTGAATCCGCCTGAAAGTTTTTTACAGAGCGACTTCAATCATATAGCGGTGCCGGTTTCATTCTCTTCGGCGCGCCAATTTTTGCCATTCCACGACGCCAACACCGAAATTGCCGCCAGTCGCCGCCGGAACTACGTCCGCCGCTTACGGTGGCAGGAGCCGGTGCGTCGGCGGGGCGGAGGGAGTTACGCGCAGCCTATGACCGACGCAGCACGTCCTGCCATTCGACATGACGGTCGATCTGCGCTTTTGCGAACGGACAAAGCGGAATGATGGCGACCCCTTCGCGCCGGGCATCCTCGACCGCCTGGCGTACCAGTCGCTCGCCGACCTTGCGGCCGCGCAACGCCGCTGGAACTTCGGTATGGTCGATGATGATCAACCCTTCGCCGGCCCGGCTATAGGTCATCTCAGCTTCGACGCCGTCGACGAGCATCCGGTAGCGTCCCTTCGATGCGGTATCCTCCCGCTCGACCTTTTCGACGGTCAAGGGAGAGGCAGGATCCGGCTGCTCGGCATCATGCGGCCGCACCTCACCCCGCCGCCCCGGCATGCAGTCCAGCAGGTCGCGGTCCCATCTTCCGAGATCGGCCGCAGCGTCGTAGGTCGAGACAAGAAACTCCATAAGCGCCGCGTCGGGATTTGCAGCCGACCGAACGGCATCGTACGGCAGGATGAATTCCGATAGGCCCTCATGCCAGAACGCGCCCTCGGGCCGGACCGACGCGCCCCGGAAGCCACTCGGCGCCGGATAGGCGTAGGCGTAGAAGGCGGGGTAATCGATGCCGCCACCGCCGGGCCAGAAACCTGCTGAGGAGACCTCGCGGTCGTAGGCTTCCTGTGCCACATCGTTGGGCAATGAAGGAATGCCGCCGGGATGGAGAGGCGCGCGCCGCCCTGAAAAGCGGGTGACGGCCAGGTCAAAACTGCCCCAGAACAGGTGAACCGGACTGGCCTTGCCAAGAAAGGAGGTCCGGAACCGATTGAATATCCTGTCGACCGCCACCGATGCGTGATGGAAGCGCTGAACGGCTTCCCGGTCATAGGGCCGGTCGCGATGATCTTCGGTGAACGGCACGGGGTGGGGCACCTCGTTCGGATTGCCGTTAAAGGTCGGCGTGCCTCCAAGTTCGGAAATCAACTGCACGAAATTGGCGTGGAACGCCGCGACTGTGGATGGCCAGAGCGCAAACGATGCCTTGCGACCATTGCCGCATGTGCCGACAACCATATGGTCCCGAAGATCGAAGAGGATCTCAATGCCTGGGCCGTCGGGGATCGGCGAGGAGGTCAGGCCGAGCGGTGTGACATAGAAGGTCGCGTTCCAGGAATGGTTGAGCCACGGGGTATGAGCAAGGCGATATTTCCCGGCGATCTGCAAATAGAGATGCAGGGCCGAACACGTCTCGCGCCAGCCGAGGTAGTCCAGGTGGGGCCACTTGTTGCTCATTCTGCTTTCTCCATTCAGAACACACCCGGCATGCGACGCGTCATCTCGTCTGAACCGCCCGGGTTCGTGCCCAGGCGACCTCCTTCCTGGCGCCGGCCAGTCTTAGCACCGGTCAGTCTTAGCACCGGTCAGTCCGGTAGGGGAATGTACTCATCTCGGTCATCGATCGGGAGATCGAAACGTCCCTTGCCCCAGTCCTCGGCGCGCCATTCGGCCTTCGCTTCTTCGATGCGGTCCTTCGAGGAGGCGACGAAGTTCCACCAGATATAGCGCGGTCCGCTGAGCGTTGCGCCGCCGAGAATCATCAACCGTGCACCTTGGCCGCCGGCCGCGACCGTGATCCTGTCGCCGGGACGGAAGACCATCATCCGACCTGCCTCGAAAACCTGGCCGGCGATCGAGATCGAACCTTCGGCGATGTAGATTCCCCTGTCTTCGTGATCGTCCGGCATCGGCAACCGGCTTCCGGCGTCGAGCTTCACGTCGGCATAGAACGTCTCCGAGTACATTGTCGCGGGGGCCTTCTCACCATAGGCCTCCCCGAGGATCAGCCGGACCGAGACGCCGCGATCCACGATCGCCGGCAGCGCCTCCTGGCCATAATGCTCGAACATGGGCGCCATGTCCTCGTGGCTGTCGGGCAGCGCGACCCAGGTCTGTATTCCGAACAGGCTGTTCGGACCGCTCCGGGCGGCCGAGGAAGTGCGCTCTGAATGGGTCACGCCGCGCCCGGCGACCATCCAGTTCAATTCGCCGGAACGGATGATCTGGTCTGCCCCGGTGCTGTCCCGGTGATGGAAGTCGCCGCGAAAGAGGTACGTGACAGTGCCAAGACCGATATGCGGATACGGCCGGACGTCGACGCCTTGCCCGGTCAGCAGTTCGGCCGGGCCGGCCTGATCGAAGAGGATGAACGGTCCGACCATCTGCCGCTTGGGTGCGGGCAGAGCGCGCCGAACCTCGAAGCCGCCCAGGTCTCGAGCGCGCGGGACGATGAGCGTTTCGATCGCGTCGAGGCCAACCTCATCGGGACAGCCCGGTTCGATTGCCGGGTTCCAACTCATGCGCCTCATCCTCTCTTGGGTTTTCGGGAGGCCTCGCCCTTGCCGATGCGAACGCCCGATTGCGATCAATCCGGACCGTGCGAGCGGGAAGAGCGCTTTCGGCCCGACGAATGCCTAAACTGGCGAGCGACCGTCTGCCCAACTAGTCCTGTGATACGTCAAGCTGTGTCGCAGCAAGTGGAACGTGCGGGCGATGTCGCCGAACGCGACGGCTCGCAGTAGTGCGAACGACGAACACGGTTCCTTGACTCGAACCGTTCGTGTCCTAGCCGTCAAGACCCCAAAGATCCGGGTTGCGTTTGAAATACTCGATCAGCATCTCGGTGAGCACCCGCACTTTCCGCGTGGGATGCTGACCCGGCGGGCGGACGACATACGCGGCCCCCGGAGGTACCGGATAGCGTGTCATGATCGGGACCAGCGCGCCGGAGGCCACATATTCATGCGTGATGCAATCGGGGAGCCAGGCGATGCCGAGCCCTGCCACTGCGGCGGCGGCAAGCGCCGTAGCGTTATCCGCCTTGAATCTGCCCTGCGGCTGAACCGTGACGATCTTGTCGCCATCCATGAACTGCCAGGCTTCTGTCCCTTGCATGAGGGCCTGATGGGTGACGAGCTCATCCGGCGTCTGAGGTGAACCGTTTGCTCTGATATAATCCGGGCTTGCGACGAGCTTTCCATAGATCGGTCCGATGCGCTTCGCGATCAGGTTGGAGTCCTGAAGGTACCCGACCCGGATCGCGCAGTCGAAACCCTCTGCGATGAGATCAACGAAGCGATCGCTGTAGGAGGTATGGATGTGGAGCTGCGGGTGGTGTAGCGCCATTTCCGCAAGCACGGGGGCGAAGTGGGTCGGGCCGAAAGTAAGTGGCATGGCAACCCGCAGGCGGCCGCGCAGCTCACCGGCTGGGAGGATGGTTTCCCTGGCAGTGTCGATCTCGGCGCTGGCTCGGGCCGCATGATCCCTGAAGGTGATCCCCGCTTCCGTAAGCGCGGCGCCGCGGGTCGTGCGGGCAAGAAGCTGGACGCCAAGCTCCGCTTCAACCCGAAAGAGCCGCCGACTGACGATTGACTTGGAGACGCCGAGCCGGCGCGCGGCGGCCGATACGCCCCCTGCATCGGCCACTGCAACGAATGTCTGTAGATCTTCGATGTCCAATTCGGCGTTCCTCGTTTCGCGACACAGCTTGCCTGACTATGGCACTACCCCATCACCCAAAGGAACAGCAAATTGCGGCAAGGCAACGTCGCCCGCCGGCGAATGTTTCCCCGTGAACCCATTGCCGTCCACAACGGCAGAGAAAGGAAGTCTTGATGACCCCCCGTAACGGCCTTGATTCGCTTCTTCGTCCCGAAGACTCGGTCCTCGTTCTGATCGACCACCAGCCTTACCAGCTCACGAACCTGAACAGCCACGACCCGCATATGGCGGTCAACAATGCTACGGGTCTGGCGAAGGCCGCCAAGGCATTTAGCGTACCGACCATCCTCACGAGCGTGCTCGCTGACCGAGGCGGGCTCATCTTTCCGCAGATCACCGACGTCTTCCCCGGCCAGGAGGTGATCGACCGGATGCTTATCAACACCTGGGAAGACCAGAAGGTCGTCGACGCGGTCAAGAAGACCGGCCGCAAGCAGTTGATCATCGCCGGTCTGTTCACGGAGATCTGCGTCGCGATGCCGGCGATCCAGGCTGCCGGCGAAGGATGGGACGTCACGGTCATCACGGACGCCTGCGGCGGCGTGTCGGCTGAAGCCCATGAGGTGGCGATCCAGCGCATGATCGCGGCCGGCTGCAACATGATAACGTGGATGGCGCTCGCGTGCGAATGGCAGCGCGACTACACGAGGGCCGAGACCCTGCCTGCATTGATCGAGCTCCTCAAGGATCACATGGCCGGCAGCGGCATGGCGTACCTGTGGGAGCAGCAGCTGCTCAACACGCCGGTGCCGAGCGAAGGCTGATCCGGGCCGGGATGGCGAGCATTTCGGTGAGCGTCGGGCCGCGGCCCGGGTTGCGCCGATGCCGATAAGCGCTCGAATTTTAAAATGCCGGATACCGACGCGTTGTAGGTCAGGCGAGACAGCGCTCCAGCAACTAACCATCGGCTCTCGCCGCTTTGGATAGGCATCAGTTCGCAAACTGTCATCGAGGCAGCCCGTTGAACTCACAGCGAGATTTGATCCGGGATCGCTACCATTGCGCCAGAATTTGGTAATCAGAACGTCAAAAAAAATCTGGCGGCGGGAGCCTGTTCGCTCACACCCCCCGGAATTTGGCGGTCCCGATCAGCCGGTGGTTCGCCTTGAGTCAGTGCCGCGATAAGCAGAGAACAATCCAATTCCTCAGGGAACGAAAACCTTAGGTCACTCTGAGTGGCCATACGAAGCGACCTCAATCTTGCTGTCTTCGCGGCGCGTTCGGCGCGCTCAGCCTCAGCCATCACCTTCGCGGAGCGATTGATTTTCCTATTTTCCAGCCAACACATCTGTTCGGTCCCGCAAGAAATTTCTTCTCGGACGCTTCCCGTAGTTTCCGGGCGGATTTGCGCGACCAAAGGCCAGTTCGGATCCGATTCCGCCTTTCCTCTTGCCGAGCCTTTTTCGCGCCGGTACGCCTTCATGCCCTGACTCAATTGCGATTGTCGCCCTTCGTTGTGATGAAGTCGCTTCGATCGGTGACGCGCCATGCCTATCCCGCTTCGCAGTGCGTCACCGAAATACGTGCCGTCATAGGAAGGGGCCAGGTGCGCCCAGAAGGCTTCGTGCGCCTTCGTGGAAGTCGTTTGATGGGGGGGCTTTCAATCGGAACCGGCGCAGCACTGGCTCTTCCGCCGCTTCCAATCTGAAATTGCCGCTTTCCAGCAGGCCGGCGATCCACTCGAGGAACTTGCCAAGGGTTTCCGCAAGCACCGCTTTCAGGTCTTGGTCGCGCCCAAAGAGGATGACCTGGCCGACGCGACCGCTGGGCCACGGATCGAAATCGAGACCGATATGATTGCCTGAGCCATCATGGGTCAGCGGTATCCAGCGCGGATTGATATAGGCCGGGTCAACCGCGTGTTCAGGCCACGCCCCTCCGGGAATTTCATAGCGATTGCCGCCGAAATCGGCGAGCACATCGACCCAGGCTTTCCATTGCGCCCCTGCCTGATGCAGCGGCAGCAGCGGATGCCCATAGATATGGCCCCGACTGTCGTCGTTTTCGCCGTCGTGCCATCGGTATAGGTCGCGATAGGCGCGCGGCATCTTGAGGCCGATCAGGCGCTCGAACGCATCCAGTTGCGCGTCCGTGGCCGGCGGATTGAACACATATTTGTCTGGCGGCAGATGAGCAGCATACCAGGCATCAAGGCGCGCAAGCACCGGCGCGATATCTTCCTCCAGCAACGGCTTCGCCTGTCCCGGCGGCCGTTTGGGACGGCTGGTTTCGGCCATGGGGGATTTTGTCCTGATTTGCCGCATTGCGCACATGGTAGGAAGCAGCCCCGCAAGGCTCAGGGCTCCGAAGATAGACGCACCGATCAGCACATTGCGCCTGCTCCGATCCATCACGGACATTCCGGCGCGATTGATCGGCGCCGCCACACAAGCCCTGAAGGCATCGCAGGTCTCGGCCCGAATTCGTTTGCCGCCATCAGACGAAGTCCGAGTCTGGCGGGTAACGGTTGTCCATGATTACCTTCATAGCAGACACTTATACCAGAGATCACCAATAGCGACTCATAGCCCCTTCTTTGATTTGGTATAAGCAGTTAGCGCAACCCGGCGCGCGAGGAGATAAAGGCGCTTGTCGGCGCACTTATTGGGCGCTGGAGGCCTGTCCTGCTGGCGGCCATCTTCACTGATCTGCGCGCCTCAGAGCTGCGCGGGGTGCCATATTTATGCCCCTTGGGAAAACTCATTTAACAAGACCGTCGTTCCCTAGCGGTTAACGTGAGACGGTCTTTGGGCGTCATTGAACGGAACCTACTGCTCATCGACCTCAACACTGGCGTCTGACGCGAGCCGCTTGGGAACATAGACGCCCGAGATGTACAGCCAAGCAGTTGCGGCAATTCCTGTCTGGTCAGATCGCCGGACCAGGATGGGGCATCAAGGTGACGTAGATCTGAAACGCTATCGTGCAGATCGCTGCGAGCGAGATTGGCACGCCAAACGGCACAACGCCCTTGCGGTCCAGGTGCTGAACGTACAGGCGGAAGGCGCCCGCGGGCAGCATGAACGGATTTTTCACGATCAACGCCGTGGCGAGGGCGAAAACCAGCAGCAGGACGGAAAATACGACGAGGCCGCTGCCGCCGATCAGTAACGGCACCACCGCCATCAGCTTGACATCGCCGGCCCCGACCTTGCGCAGGGCCCAGAACGGAAACAGCGCAACAAACAGCAAAAGACCGGCGAGCGCGCTCAGGCTCATGTCCCACCACGACCCGGATTGCACCGATAGGAGCTGCAGCGAGCCCAAACCCAGGCAAAGCAGCAGCAGCACATTCTGGTTGGATATCTTCTGGGTGGTGAAGTCGAGCCAGGCGATCCTTGCCAGCAAAGGAATGGCTAGCCCCTTCAGCAGCAGCGATGCGGCAAGCAACATGTCGTCGCCTTACCGCTCGAGATTCTTCACGCTGGACGACAGCAGCTTCAGATTGTTGGCCACGGTCGGATCGTTGGGCGCCAGCTCATAGGCCTTGAGGAAACTGCTGCGCGCGTCCTGCAGCTTGCCGCGCAATAGATTGGAATAGCCGACATTGTTGTAATATTCGGGCGTCCCGCCGACCAGCCGGAACGCCTGGCGATAGGCGTGGTCGGAGAGGTCGAAGCGGCGGATCCGATCGCTGGAGGCGGCCAGGCCCATCCAGGCAACGCCATCATTGGGCGCCAGTTGCGTCGCCTTGTAGAACAGGGCGCCGGCATTGCCGTAGTTTTCTGCGCGGAACTGGTTCTTGGCTTCGGCAACAGCCTGGTCCGAGGCATAATATTCGACGTCGCTGACCGTCTTCAGCCCGTCGAAGGCATCGCCAAAGGCTGTCACATCACCTTTCGAGGGCTCGTTGGTACGGACGACGCCGCTGGTATCAGCCGTCTGACAGCCGGAAAGCACGATAAGCAGCAAACCGGCTACGGCCGCGAGGCGCATTGGCCCTGTCATTTTGTCCCTCAAAGAGTTCCCCGACTCTGTATTTCGACCAAAGCACAGACGTGCCTAGAAGAAAACACCCCTCATTCGAATGATCACCGGCAACATGATGATCATCATCACCACCGGGAAGATGCACAGTCCCAACGGAATCATCATTTTGACCGGCAGCGAATTGGCACGCTCCTCGGCACTCAGAATTCTCTGGCTGCGCATTTCGTCGCTATAGACGCGTAAAGCCTCGGTCAGGCTGGTGCCGAGTTCTTCCGATTGCCGAAACAGCACTGCCAAAGCTCGCGCCTCGTCAAGTCCGACGCGGTCAGCGAGTTCGCGCAGTGCTTCCCGCAACGGCTTGCCGGCCCGCAATTGCAGCGTCATGATCGACAGTTGAATGCCTAGCCATTTGTGGGTGCCGGCCAGTTCCTGGCTTACGCGCTCGACCGCAGCCTCCAGGCTCATACCGGCGTCGGCACAGGTTATCATCATGTCCATGAAATCGGGAAAACCGCGGCGGTAGACCTGCTTTTGCCCTTTCTCGAAGCGATCGAGCATGACGCTTGGAACCACGAGGCAGGCGAGCCCGAACAAGGCGGAACCGATCAAGGCTACCAAACTGGGGAGTTGCGGTGGGAGCACCCGGGACAAAAGCGCATAGGCGGCCAGAAAGCCGACACAGACCGCAGCCAGCCGCGACAACGTGTAAATGAGCGGAGCGCTCGATTGATAAAAGCCGGCGCGGAAGAGCTTCGCGTCCAAGGCGCTGGGCTGGTCCCGTTCCTTCTCTATCGATCGAAAATAGGCATCGACCGGCCGCTGCGCTGCGATCCTGGCAAGCTGTTCCTGTCCAACAAGCGAACGCCGATCGGCAATACCTTCGGCCATCAGGCTTTGCGCGACCAGCTTTCGCGTCTGCAGCGCCGGCAAAAGGACGAGGGAGCCGAACAGGAACAGAGCCACCGCCGCGACGAAGACGGCAATGGAGACCAGAACGCTGAGATCCTGAATAGTCGAAAACAAGATTATGTCTCGCCCTGTCAGAAGTCGAAATTGACCATTCGATACATGATGAAGTCACCGAACAGCGCCCATGTCCCGAAAATCAGGAACACAGGAAGGATGATCGGATCGCCCCAGACGGTGCCGTAGTAGGCCGGGGCAACAAGCTGGAGTATCAGGAAGATCACGATCGGGAACAGCGAGATGATCCATGCCGATACACGGCCCTCGGCCGAAAGCGCCCTGATCTTCATCCTGAGTTTTTGCCTTTCGCGCAGCACTGACGAAAGGTTGGACAGAATTCCGGTCAAATTGCCGCCAGTTTTGGCCTGGATCGACAGCGACACCGACAACAGATGAAGGCCCTCAAAGCCGACACGTTGCGAAAGTTTCCGCACCGCTTGTTCCATGCTGAGACCAAAGGTGATCTCGTCTGACACGATGCCGAATTCGGTACCGAGTGGGTCGGGCATTTCGCGGGCGACGAGACCAACAGCCACCGAAGCCGGGTGTCCGGCTCGCAATGAACGAACGATCATGTCAAGCGCATCCGGGAGTTGTTTCGCGAATTTCTGAATTCGCCTGCTCCGTGCTCGCCGGAGAACGAGAAGCGGCAGCACAAATCCAACCACCAGAAAAACAACAAGCGACACCAGGGTCGAAAAGCCTAAAAGGAACCACAGAAGCGACGCCAGCGCCAAACCCGCCAGGAGGAACTTCGCGGCGAAAGTCAGCGGGTTTCCGGTAATGCCGGACTGGGTATAGAGCCTGTTCAGCCCGATCAGGCCAAAGAGAAAGTCGCCCGAGTCCGTCAGCCCGCGTTCGCGCAGCAATCCTTGCAGGGTCCGTTCGGCTGGAACGTCGTCGGACAGCCGTTTCAGCCGATGGTTGATCGCGCCAATGCGTGCCCGGCTTTTGGCAAAGGAAAGATACATGGCCTCGCCGGCTAGAATAACCGATGCCGCCGCGAGCACATAAATGAAGTAGAGCAAAGTCTGACCGGTGGGCATCAGAGCGCAACCTGCGGGTTGAACGCGTCCTTGGCGAAGTGATGACCAAGGGTTGCCGCCTCCGGGGCAAAGCGTGGACGGACGCCGGTGGCGCGAAAATCACCAATGATCTTGCCTTCTGGCGTCACCTCGCGACGGACGAAGTTGTAGATTTCCTGGAGCTGGACGACATTGCCTTCCATCCCAGTCAGTTCCGATATGGAGACGACCCGCCTGCCGCCGTCCGCAAGACGCTGTGTCTGCACGATGATATCAATGGCCGATGCAATCTGCGCCCGGATGGACTCGTGGGTCATCGGCATGCCAGCCATGCCGACCATCTGCTCGAGGCGTGATATCGCGTCACGTGGCGTGTTGGCATGGATGGTTGTCATCGAGCCTTCGTGGCCGGTGTTCATGGCTTGCAGCATGTCGAAGGCCTCTTCACCGCGGACCTCACCGACAATGATACGGTCGGGCCGCATGCGGAGAGCGTTCTTGAGCAGTTCGCGCTGACGAACCTCGCCTTTTCCCTCGACATTGGGCGGACGCGTCTCCAGCCGGCCGACATGCGGCTGCTGCAGTTGCAGTTCCGCCGCGTCCTCGATGGTGATCAGGCGCTCCCTGGCCGGGATGTAGCTCGACAGCGCGTTGAGCAAGGTGGTCTTGCCGCTGCCGGTGCCGCCCGAAACCAGGATCGACTTGCGTGCCTGCACGGCAATGCGCAGCAGGTCGATCATCGGCTGGCGGATCGAATTGAACACCATCAGTCGTTCGAGCGAGTAGGGATTCTTCGAGAATTTGCGGATCGACACCAGCGGCCCATCGACCGAGATCGGCCGTACCGCGATGTTGACGCGCGAGCCGTCTTCCAGTCGCGCATCCACCATCGGCGCCGATTCATCGACGCGCCGGCCAATGGCAGAAACGATCTTGTTGATGACGCGCAGCAGATGCGCCTCGTCGCGAAAGCGGATCTCGGTCTCCTCGATCATGCCGCGCCGCTCGATGAAGACGCGCTTGTGGGTATTGATCAATATGTCGGTGATCGAGTCGTCCTTGAGCAGCGGCTCGATCGGCCCAAGGCCCAGCATCTCGTCGGCTGTCTCACTGGTCAGCCTGTCGAGCTCACGTGCGTTCAGCGGTACAGCGCGAGCACGAACGAACTCGCGAACGATTGGCCGGATTTCATTCAGGATCTCATCCTTCGATGCCGTTTCAAGCGCGGCAAGATTGAACCGGTCGATCAGATGACGGTGAAGCTCGACCTTGAGCGTCAGGAAACCGTCACCTTCCGATTCGATGTCGGCTGCAAGGGAAAGCGCCGCGACTGGCGAGGTCACGATCGGCTCAACCCTAGGCTCGACCCGCGGTTCGCTTGGCCCCTTGGTGAATCGGCCCAACATAACGCTTCTTCCCCCGTTTAATCCCCACGCTGAAACTAAGCGTTAACCACAGATGGCACAAGCGCCAGCCGCGCACCATGCAACTTAATACTTCAGACATAGTTAAGATCAAGGATCAGAAAACGCGACGTTTATTTGGTGAGCGGCGCTGTCCTAATGGAGTATGAGGGCTAGCTTTTCGATGCCGAGTGCTTTTTTTGTCACGAAGGCGCCATGGAACCCACGCAAACCCTTTAGATATAAAGGAATATGCACTACCGCTAATGCTGCCCCACTTCCGCCACACCCACGGCCAAATTATGAACGAATGGTTAAGATAGGTTGAAAAACGAGCCGAATCAATGTTTTGGTCCACTTGAGATCGGCAATATTCTTGCCCGGCCATGTATAGGAAAGTTAAGAAACCCTTAATCCCGTTTGACTCTGATTTTCGTCGGGACTTAGATCGAGATGACGGGGGATGCTTGGGTATGGATTTCATCCTTGGCTCGTCTCGTCGGGTTCAAACCTCCAAAGGGAGAAATTGGCATGAAGAAGCTCATGACGATGACCCGGCAGTTCCGCGACGACGAAAACGGCGCTGCCATGGTCGAATATTCCATCCTTCTCGGCATCATCGCGGTCGCCGTCGTTATGACGGTCATTGCGATCGGCGGCTGGGTCTCGGGCAGATTCACAGGCTTGTGCGATGCTCTCGACGACACCACTGTCGGCGGCTGTAATGCCGTGACTGGTGTCGGTTCCTGATTGCCTGATCACGCTCAGGCCCGGATCGTTCGATCCGGGCCTGAATCCGATCGCGACGGGCGAATTCCCGTAATGTAAGCTTGGGGCTTGGGGCTTGGGGCTATGCGCGCAAATACTGTCATCATGATCGTTCTCGCCGGCGTGTTCGGCGTGCTTGCGGTGGTTCTCATCAATGTCTGGCTGGCCAGCCAACGTAGCGCCATGGCGGAGGCGAACGGTGTCCAGCGTGACACGGTCGTGGTGGCGGCAGTGCCATTGAAATTCGGCGATACGCTATCGGCCGACAAATTACGCGAAATTGCATGGCCGGCGGGTGCCGTTCCAACCGGCGCGTTCAAGACAACTAAAGAGGCCCTGGCCGGCGAAGGCACGAGGCAGGCGCTGCAGGCGATCGGCGCCAATGAGCCCGTTCTCGCCACCAAGATTACCGGCCCCGGCCAGCGCGCCACGCTGTCGGCGGTGCTCGGCGAAGGCATGAAAGCCGTTTCCATCAGGGTCAACGACGTGCTCGGCGTCGCCGGGTTTGTCTTTCCCGGCGACCGGGTCGACGTGCTTTTGACGCGCACGGCGCGTGGCGAAGGCGGCGCGGACAGAAGTTTTGTCGACGTGTTGTTGCAGAGCATGAAGGTGCTCGCCGTCGACCAGGTCGCCGACGAGAGCACGGAGAGCCCGACTGTGGTGAAATCGGTGACGCTCGAGGCCAGTACCAGGGACGCCCAGAAGCTTACCCTGGCCGCCGGTGCCGGCCAGCTGTCCCTGGCGCTTCGTCAGGCAGCCGCCAGCGAGGGCGAGACGACCGAACGCGTCACGCTTTCCGACCTGACCGGCGACACGCCGGCCGACGTCGCCGCCAGACAGGCCGAACTCGCCAAGCAAGCAATAGCCGAGGCTGAGGCCGCAGCCGAGCGCAAGCGCGCAGACGACAAGATCAATGGGCTGACCCAGGCCGTGGAACGGGTGGGAAGCAGGCTCGACCTGTTGAGCAGCGCAAAACCTGTTCCGGCAGTGGCCTCAGCACCCCAGGTGCAAGAAGTGGTTAAGGAAGTCATCAAATATGTGCAGCCGGAGCCGCCGGCGCGTGCGACGATCGGCGTCTTTAGGGGTGTGAAGCTCGAATCCTACGACGTGCCGCGACAAAAATAACGCTAGGGTATTGCCGAACGATTCGGCAAGAGGGGGTAGTCTAGATGCGTATGTTCCGGGGACCACTGGCGGCTGCCGCGCTGGCCTGTTCGGTCATTTTACTGCCGATCGACCTTGCTGCTCATGCGGCCGACCGCAGGATCGATGTATCGAACCCCAGCGTCCACCGCATTTTCCTGCCCATGTCGCAGTCGGTGACAATCCAGGTGAACGCCACTCTCGGCGACATCGTCGTCGGCGACGAGAAGATCGCCGACGCCCAGCCAATGACCGACCGCACGCTCTATGTCATCGGCAAGAGCGCCGGCACCACCACCGTCAACCTGTTTTCAGAAGACAAGCGCTCGCTTGGCGTGATCCAGATCGAAGTTGGCGTCGACGTGAGCGACATGGCGCAAGCGATCCGGCAGGTCGCTCCCACGGCGCGCATCGATATCGGCTCGATCAATGGCAAGGTCAGGCTTGGCGGCCATGTCAAGGACGGCGCCACGCTGGCGGCGATCATGGAGGTCGCCCAGCAATATGGCCCCGACGCGATCATAAACGCAGTGACCGTCGACGACAGCCAGCAAGTAAATCTCGAAGTGCGGGTGCTGGAGGCCAAGCGCAATGCCGGCCGTGATCTTGGCGTCTCGATCAGGAGCACCAATGGCAGCGGCACGACCCGCACCGGGACGGGGATTGCCGCCGTCGATGAGGACAATGTGGTGCTGGGGCCGGGCGGTCTGCTTACCGGCCTTCTTTCGAACACCAACCCGTTCGCGGCGCTGATCACCCGCGTCATCGACAGCAACATCAAGGTCGACCTGATCATCGAGGCGCTCGAGGCCAAGGGCGTGGTGCGCACCCTTGCCGAACCCAACCTCACCACTCTTTCCGGTGAGGTTGCCAGCTTCAATGCCGGCGGCGAAGTACCTATCCGCGTCGACGACGGTGATGGCGAGATCAGCATCGAATACAAGCAGTTCGGCGTCAATCTGCTGTTCACGCCGGTCGTGCTCGCCAACGACAAGATCAACATCAGGTTGGCTCCGGAAGTCAGCGACCTCACCGGCTTCACCACCGCCGGTGACCCGATCTTCACCAACCGCAAGCTGTCTACCGTCGTCGAGTTGCGCGACGGCCAGAGCTTCGCGGTCGGCGGTCTTTTGTCCAGCAAGAACACCAAGATCCAGAGGCAGGTGCCGTGGCTCGGCCAGGTCCCGATCGTCGGGACGCTGTTCCGGAATTCAAGCAATCAGAAGGAAGAGACCGAACTGGTCGTGATCGTGACGCCGCGTATCGTGCGACCGGTAAAGCCTGGCGAGCAGCTGGCGACTCCGTTCGACAAGACACGGCCGGCCAACGATCCGGAACTGTTCCTGCTGGGCCAGTTGGAAGTGACCAAGGACATGGTGCGAAAATATGAACTCGGCCAAGGCGTGGTCGGTCCCTACGGCCACATGCTCGACCTCAAATCCAAGGACAAGATGCTCTATGTCAAAAAGAAATAGGATCTTGCTCATCCTCTTGTGCGCCGGCTCGCTGACGGGCTGCGCCGCCGACTACCTGAACAATTACGAAACGGTGACACTGGCTGCCGGGGACACGCAGAAATACAATTCGTTGCTGCAGACGGTCGATCCGCTCAATCCGGCGTCGAGGAACACGGCGATCGAAGGCGATGGCGCGCGCGCTGCCGCTGTTGCCCAGAGCTACAAATTTCCACCACCGCCACCGCCGCCGCCGGCCATCACGGTCAACGTCGGCAATACTGGGGTTGAATAGAAGGGTGCGGGTTCAGCGCCAGGCAAGGCGACTGGCGTCAGGGGAGTAAGGTCCATGCTGCGGTTTGTTCGCGCGTTCTGGCACGATGAGCGGGGAATAGCGATGATCCTCGTCGCCATCATGCTGCCGGTAATCGTCGGCTTTGCGCTGCTGGCCATCGACATGAGCCGGGCCAACGGCCTCCATAACGATCTACAGAAGGGTGTCGATGCGCTTGCGCTTGCCGCCGCGGCGGAACTCGACGGCAAATCGGATTCGATCACCCGAGCCAATCGGGCAGTCGCCAATCTCCTTACCAACGCCACAAAATTTTCGACCTCAGGCAATCACACGCTCGCCGCATCTGACGTGACGATAACGTACCTGACCGGGATACCTGCCAGCGACACCATAACGTTGAGTCCCGCCGGCGTCGACTCTAACGGCGTGAACTGGGCAAGCACCGATCCCAAAGCCGTGACATTCGCCGAAGTCACGGTGAAACCCTCTGGCATATCGGATGGTGCGGGTGCATTCGCGACGATCCTTCCTGCCAGCTTCATTGGTAGCAACGACACCATGGACCTGCAGCCACAGGCGGTGGCCGGGTTCACTCAGTCCATTTGCGAAACCGTGCCGATGTTCATGTGCAACCCGTTCGAGGGGGACGGGAAATCGATCCAGCAGGCTTTTGCGGAAGGGCTTACCTATAGCCGCGAATTTCGGATCCTGAAGGTCGACTCCAACCCGGGCCCGGGCAATTTCGGGTTGCTCGACAACAACCTGACGTCTCTACGGGACGCCTTCGCAATCGGGACAGCCGGCACATGCTATAATCTGGACGCACTCGAAACGAAGACTGGCGTCACTTTGGGCCAAGTCAATGCTGGCCTCAATGTTCGCTTCGACATCTATAGCAGTTCCCTGACAAAGGAGGATAAGAACCCGCTCTACCGCCCGGCCACAAACGTGCGTAAAGGCGCCAGCAAGACCAGCAATTGCAACAAGTTTTCCGCTGCGACAGATGGATCGGCGATGGGGTTCCCGCCTGGCGACAATTACGACAGTTCAACCGGGATGACGGATTCCACCTGGAATCGCTCTGACTACTGGAGCCTAAACCATAATGGTGCCGCTTATCCGTCGATCCCTAGTTCAAGCCATCCGACATCAACGTCGATGCTGGCATCCCGGTATGACGTCTACAAGTACGAAATCTCCAATAACATGGTGGGCGACGAGTCGCCGGCACCATCGAAGGAATCCGGCATCCCGGCCTGCTTCAAAGGCCCCGCGCCGACGCCCGATCCTGACCGCCGCCTGCTCAACATGGCCATCTTAAACTGCCAAGCTGATCAATCAAAAATCAATGGCCACACCGAACTACGACCTGACGCCTATGTAAGCGTATTCCTGACAAATCCAGTTGAAAAACAGGATAGCAGCAAGGACGATGAAGACTCTACCTCCCACGAAAAGCCCATAAGACTTGAAGTGGTGGACGTTGAGGGGCCGAAGGGCAACAACACCCTCGACAAGCTTCTGCGCAATGAAGCCCAACTATATCGGTAGGGCCGACATGACCAGGTTCGGCCACATCATCCGGCGGTTCCAAGGCGACGAGAATGGCGCCGCCTTGGTGGAGGTCGCGATCGCCGCACCATTCGTTTTGCTGTTATCGGCCGGCGTATTCGAATTCTCCAACATCCTGAACACGCGCTTGCTTCTCGAAGCAGGTGTGAAGGACGCAGCGCGCTACATGGCGCGCTGCAACGGCACTACCTGGGCCAATTGCGAGACCTATGGAAAGAACCTGGCGGTGAATGCTGCGATTACCGGCGGCAGCGCAAGAGTTTCGGGATGGAGCACATCCCAAGTCACGGTAAGTAAGAACTCTTACGCAGCAATCGACGGCAGCGGGAATGAACTTTATCTCAGCAGCACCGGCACGGTGGATGTGGTTCAGGTCAGCACTTCATTACCTTATACTGACGTCGGGCTGTGGGGTTACCTTGGCTTCGGTGCCCTTACCATAACTGTATCTCATCAGGAGCGTGTCTTCGGATGGTGATGGCTTGGCGAAAATTTGGCTTCGAACAGACCGGAGCGACAATGGTCGAATTGGCCATCGCCCTGCCGTTGCTGCTGACGCTTCTGCTTGGTTTCGTCGACTTCGGCCACGCTTTTTACCAGTGGAATGCCGCCAACAAGGCGGTGCAGATGGGAGCCAGGTTGGCTCAGATCTCCACGCCCGTCGCCAGCGAGGGCTTGTCCAAGGAGGCGAAAACACCTGCCGATCCGCTTCTGGTTGGCAAGGCCGTAGCGGCCGGGACGTACAACTATATCTGTACCGCTACAGCCGCCGGAGTGGCGTCATGCGTCTGCGGAACGGGCAGCACTTGCCAGGACCTCGATGCCGATCAGGCCTCTTTCGATTTCATTTATGACGGCAGCAGCACTCGCGCCGGCATGCACGACCTCCTTCCGACCCTAGTGAAGTCGGAAGTCAGGATCGAGTACACGGCCATGGGTCTTGGCTACTGGACGCGCCCTGGAGGCGCTGTGCCCACCGTCACGGTCAGCATCACCAATCATCCTTTCCAGTTCTTCTTTCTGGGCGGCCTGCTCGGATTCGGAAACATCACCATGCCCTCGATGCGGAGCACGGTCACGGGCGAAGATATGAAGAGCACCTGGCCATGAATGCCATCAATACCAAGGTTCTGCCGACCAAACGAAAGCAGGTGGCGCTGTTTTCGTCGGATCCGCAATTCAAGCGCGAGGTAGCGACGCGGCTCGACGCGCTGGCCATCTACGATGTCAGGATTTCCGAGACGGCTGACTTCCTCAATGGTCCGCCCCCCGAGACGCGCCCGGGCATCGTCATCCTCGACCTGGCCAACGGCGAGTTGCTCGGCGAGCCCGGCATCGTCGCGGCGCGCGCCTTGTGGGCAACCGTGCCGCTGATCGCGGTCTCCGACGAGTTGACCTCCGAAAAGACGCGCATCCTGGTTCGCATGAACGCCTCGGACTGGCTGCACAAGCCGCTCGACGCCAAGGAGCTGCTGAACGCAGTCACCTTCCACGACACTGGCAACCAGGGCACCAAGAGCCGAATCATCACTTTTGTCAGCGCCAGCGGCGGCGCCGGCGCTACGACGCTCGCTCTGTCGGCGGCCGAATTCCTGGCGTCGAAATCCACCGAACGGGCGGCTTCGACCTGCCTCGTCGACCTCGATTTCCAGAGCGCCAATTGCGGCGCCTATCTCAACCTGTTCAACCAGTTCGACCTGGCCGGCATCATCGGCCAGCCGGAAAGGCTCGATGTCGAACTGATGGACGTCATCAGGCTTTCGCGTCCGTCAGGCCTGACCCTCTATTCGTTCGAGAGGCCGCAGCTGCCGTTTGAGCCGCAGGGCGCCGATTTCGTGTTCCGGCTGCTGGACCTCGTCGCCTACCGGTTCGACGATATCGTCATCGACCTGCCGAATATCGAAACCCCCTGGCAGAATTCCGTGCTTTCGACGAGCGACGAGATCTTCATCGTCTTCGAGCTCAACGTCGCCTCGCTGCGGCAAGGCAAGCGGCTCTACACGAAGATCCGCGAACTGCGCGGCAATTCGGTGAGCATCACGCTGGTCGCCAACAAGCATAAGCGCAAATGGTTCGGCAACCATTTTTCGCGCAGCGAACTCGAGAAGATCTTCAAGGCGCCGCACATCAAGTCGGTCGGCCTGGACAATGCGCTGCTGACTGACGCGCTGAACCGGGCCATCCTGCCTTCCGAAGTGGATGGGCGAGCGCGCTTCAACAAGGACCTGAAGCGGATGTTCAAAGAGCGGCTCGATGACGCGGCACGGTAGATACCGCATCGTCCCGAGGCTTGCCGGCGCCTGCATCATCGGCCTGGCCTTGGGGATGCCGGCCTGGGAATTCGCGCATGCCCGATCCGCGCCGCCGCTGCCGGCAATGGGTCCCAGCCTGCGCAAGGCGGTTGCTCTCCAAACCGCGGAACGGGCCGGCACGATCATCATCCGCAAGGACGAGAAGGCGCTTTATCTGGTCACCCGGCAGGGCCAGGCGCTGCGCTACCAGATTAGCGTCGGACGCGACGGCTTTGGCTGGACCGGCATCGTCAAGGTCGGGGCGAAAACGGAATGGCCGGAATGGCGCCCGCCCAGGGAAATGCGCGCCCGCCAGCCGGAGCTGCCGGAAATGGTGCCCGCCGGTCCCTATAATCCGCTCGGCGCCAGGGCGCTCTATCTGCTGCGGGACGGGCGCGACACGCTCTACCGCATCCACGGCACCAACGATCCCAAGGGCATCGGCTTCGACGGAACATCGGGATGTTTCCGTCTTACCAACACTGATGTGATCGATCTTTTCAAGCGCGTCTCGGTCGGCGCAAAGGTGGTGGTCCAATGACGATGATCAGCGACCTGGATATGCCGGCAATCGACATTGGGCCGGCAACCCACACGGAAGAACAAGCTGCAGTGGGGAAACCGAGCAATGCAAGGATGATCGGCGTTGTCGCCGCCGGCGCCTTGCTGATCACGGCGGTGAACATAACGGCCGCGGTCTATTTCTACCGCGGCATCAACGATCTGCGCCTTGTCGAACGGCGGCTGGAACAGCTCGGATCCTTCGAGCAACGGATCGCAGCCCGGCTCGATATGGTCAACAACGGCTTTCAAAGCCGGTTCGAAAAACTGGACAGTCAACTGCAGGGTAGCTTCAACGAAGTCAAAGGCAGCATTGCCCGGCTTGAACAGGAGCTGCCCCTGGACAGTGACGACGACATGTCGAGCATTGCGGAGCCTTCCGTGATCACGACCAGCACCATGGCGGAAGCAGCCACCGATCTCGAAGAAGCGACCGAACCCAGTATCGTCGATGTGCCGCGCCCGCTCAAAAGGAAGATCGCCGCGGCGCCCCCTCCCCCGAACGCCTCCTACCAGCGCATAGTGCAGCCTGACGGCAAGGTCCATTACAAGAAAATCAACTAGTTCCTCTCTACAGAGGATTTGGTTCTTAGCCTGAAAGGGACTGTCGACGGTCGCTGTCGGCCAGCCTTCAGCCGCCAATCTCCAACCCAACGTCTGCGATCAGCCCAAACACCTCAACTTCGTCATCCCAGGGTCTGCGCCGCGTCGCTTCGCTCCTTGCTCCGCCCTGGGATGACGAAGTTGGCACGGCTGTGCCCCGGGGTCCTAGAGATCCCGCTGCAGAGCAATAAGGCGTACGGCGAGCGCTTCGGAACGCTGTCGCGCTTCGCTGAGAAACGCAAAATGACAGTAGGCGCAGGCTGCAGTGCCGAGACCCAGCACCAGACTGTTCTGCCATGTGAAATCGAGCACCAGCGAGAATGGATGGCCGCTGGGCGCGGTGAACGCCGCTATCGTGCTCGCTGTTTCAGAATGGCTGCTGGAAGCGATCATCAGCCCGGCGAAGAGCAGAGCGGCGTGGTTGGCAAGGAAGAACGCGGCCGACTTTCTCGTCCGGCAAGCCATCCAGCAGAGGATCGATGCGGCGATCAGGATAGCGGCATCAAGGACCATTGAACCGCTGAGATAGAGGTCGACCTGCTGCCAGAACATCGTGGCCAAAGGGCGCAACTCAAGCCAGATCCGCCACAGGGCAGGGCTGGCCGGATAGGTTCCGAGCAGGAACGTCGCTGCTCGTTCCCCTGCCAGAATGAGAAGAATGAGAGCCGGGAAGGCAAAAAGCAGTAGCGGCTTGCGCGTCATGTTCCCTCGCCAATCGACAAGCAGAATAGACTGCAAAGATTGCGCGAGGCTTAAGGAAAGCGCCGCGAACAGCATTGATCACAGGCGCAGGCGCTTGCCGCAACCGCAGCGAGCGCCCGTTTTATGTGCCATTTTTGCTACATTCCCGAAACTTATGGCCCGAATTCGGTTCTTAGCCGGCCCTAGATCAACAAACACTCACGTATTCGAAGAATCTGTCGGATAATTTGTCAAAGCTTCGGTGAGAAGGCTTGGCCATAAAAAGTACCGGGCAGAAGCGTGGGTGGGGTAGAAACGAATACGATAATCAAAGTGGCCATTGGCAAGCGCCTTGGCCTCCTGATCACATTTGCGATTTCGACGATCGAACGGGATGGCGAGGCTTATCCGATCATCCCGGGCGTGATCTGCTCTGTCGACATCAAGACCAGACGCAAGACGATCCTGAGTTCCCTTTTGAAGCCGATCAACAAGGCGCGTCAGGAGGCCATGAGTGAGCGCTAGCGCCACCTCTCCCTCCACCAATACCGATCAGCGACTCCTGCCGCTCGCCAAGGAGGATTTTGGCCTGGAATTTCGAGTTGTGGCGCGTGGCGGAACACGCCGCGGGATCCGTCTGGAGCGGGCTTTTTGGATATCGCTGAAGCAGATGGCTGAGAGCCGGAAGTGCACGATCGGCATGCTCATAGATGAGATAGCCGGAGTTCAGGCACAGAGTGGCAATCTGACATCGGCGATCCGGGTAGCCTGCATACGCGGACAGGCGAAGGAAAACGTGACGTTGAGTAAGCTCGCGTCAATAACGACAATCAACGCCATACTGGTTGCCTGCCCCTCGCCTGCATTTGCCTTGACGTCATCGAAGAAGATCCTGACTTTCAATGTTCCGTTCCAGCAATTGGTGAAGCGCCAACTGCCTTCCGGACCAAAGGACGATGCGCGGCACGACCTCAAGCTGGCGTTGGACCTCAATGTCGCCGACATTTTTGCGCGCCTCGACATCAACGGTGAAACGCCGGTCACCAGCGGATTTGTCCTCGGCACGGGCGAACGTCGGTACCGTGGTCAATTGAACGTCGTGCGGGCGCCGGTGATCGAGCCGGAGCTGCTGATGGCGTTCGTCTTCGGCTGACCGGTTCCGGCGGTACTGAACGGTCAATCCTGGCCGAAGACGCTTCGCACTGCATTGCCTCAACCCGAGAAGCGGAGCGCATCGACGAGCAGGGCGAAAGCCGGCGACGCTTGGCGACGGCTTGGATAGTAGAGGTGATATCCCGGCCAAGGCGGTGACCACTCATCCAGCACCCGCATCAGGCGGCCGCTTTCCAGATGACGCTCCGCGACATCCTCCGGCACATAGGCGAGGCCGAAACCAGCCAGCGCCGCCTCGAGAATCTCGAGGGTGCCATTGAGGACAATCTGGCCGTCCACCCGCACCTTCAGCTCGCGACCATCGCGCTCGAAATCCCAGGCCCAAAGCCCGCCATTGATGGAAAAGCGCTGGTTGATGCAAACGTGTTCGGTCAGCTCCTGCGGCGTCGTTGGCGGCGGCCGCCTGGCGAAATACGACTTCGTCCCGACGACGGCGAAGCGGATGTCCGGTCCGACGCGCACCGCGATCATGTCTTTTGCAACACGCTCTCCCATTCGCACGCCCGCGTCGAACCGTTCGGCAGCAATATCCGTCAGTGCGTTGTCGAGGAAGACCTCGACGGTGACGTCGGGATAGTCCGGCAGGAGCTTCGCCAGCTTCGGCCAGATGACGGCGTTGAACGCGTGATCGCTTGCCGTGAGGCGAATGGTGCCGGCGGGCTTCTCCCGCAATTCGCTCAACGCCTCGACCTCGGCCTCGATCTCCTCAAAGCGCGGGCCGATATTGCGCAGCAGCCGCTCGCCGGCCTCTGTAGGCGAAACGCTTCGGGTCGTTCTCGTCAGCAGCCGAATGCCCAGCCGCTCTTCCAGATCGCGGACCGTGTGGCTGAGCGTGGACTGCGAAATTCCGAGCTGCGCAGCGGCGCGCGTGAAGCTGCCCTCCCGCGCAACCGCCAGAAAGGCCAGAAGCATATCGAGTCGTCCGCGCTGCATTTATGGTTCCGCCCCATAAGTTTGGGCGGATTATACGACTAATCGAGCGAACTGCACACACTCAATCGATCTCGATTGCCGAGAGCACCGCAAATTTCCCGGACGGTGGCGCGAACCCGTCTGAGCAATGACGATGAAGGAAGAACCGGCGGCAGTTCATTCGCGTCGCTGCCATTCATGGCCCCGACCGATAGGTCCTATCGGGGAGCGGGCGCTAATCAAGGCGCCTCAAGCGCCCTAAGCTTTTAGCGTCGCACACGCACCCAGCGTGTCTTCGGGCGGGGGGTCATCCATATCTTGGGCCGCGAATTTGGCGGATCATCACGAAAGCGACAATCGACATGTCTGATAGCCAAAGAACTTCGACAGCCAGTTCGGACATAACGCGCCGGGAGCTCATGCAAGCGGCTGCTGTGACTGGCGGTGCTCTTTTAGGAGAACAATTCGTGCCCGGAGCTATATCTCCGGCGCTGGCACAGGCTGCCGGCGCCGCGACGGCGCCGCTCGATGTGTCGCTGCGCATCAACGGGACGGAGCACCGGCTTTCGCTCGACCCGCGCACGACGCTGCTGGATGCGCTGCGCGAGCACCTGCATCTGACGGGCTCGAAGAAGGGCTGCGGCCTCGGCCAATGCGGCGCCTGCACGGTGTTGATGGATGGCATGCGCGTGAAGGCCTGCCTCTCGCTCGCGGCGCTCGCTCAGGGCCGCGAAATCAAAACCATCGAAGGATTGGCGCAGGGCGATGAGCTCCATCCGTTGCAGGCGTCCTTCATCGAGCGCGATGCCTTCCAGTGCGGCTATTGCACGTCGGGGCAGATCATGGCCGGCGTCGCCTGCATCAGCGAAGGCCATGCCGGGTCGCCGCAGGAGATCCGCGAATGGATGAGCGGCAATCTGTGCCGTTGCGGCGCCTACGACCATATCGTCGCGGCCATCCAGGACGCGGCTGCCGTGTCCAACTCGACGCAGGAGGGCTGAGCCATGCATCCCTTTGTGCTCGAACGTCCGCGGGATCTCTCTGCCGCACTCAGCTTCGGCGCTCAAGCCGGCCGCAATGATGCGCCGGTCGAATACATCGCCGGCGGCACCGACATGGTGCAGCTTCTGCAGGAGAATGTCCGCCGACCGGATCGGCTTGTGAGCCTCGCGGGAGTTCTCGACGACGGCATCGAGATCGGTCCGCAAGGCCTGAGGCTTGGCGCCGCCGCCACGATGGCGGAGGTGGCCGCCCATCAAGCTGTGGTCGAGCAGTTCCCTCTGATATCCCAGGCGCTGCTGAATTCGGCGAGCCCGCAGGTCCGCAACCAGGCGACCATGGGCGGCAATCTGCTTCAGCGCACACGCTGTCCCTACTTTCGCGATGTCGGCTACGAGGCATGCAACAAGCGCGTGCCTGGCTCCGGCTGCGCCGCATTGGACGGCGAGAACCGCTGGCACGCAGTGCTCGGCACGAGCGACAACTGTATCGCCGTTCACCCGTCGGACCTCGCGGTTGCCCTGGTGGCGCTCGATGCGTCGGTCGAGCTCCGAGGAGCTGGCGGTGACCGTTCCGTGCCGCTCTCCGATCTCCATCGCCTTCCCCGCGATACGCCGCACCTCGAAACCGTCCTGAAACCGGGCGAAGTGATCACCGCGATCACGGTCCCGGCCAGGGCGGCAGGACTGCGGTCTCACTATCTCAAGGTACGCGATCGCGCCTCCTTCGAGTTCGCCGTGGTCTCGGCCGCAGTCGCAATCGAGACGGACGGCGCTCGCATCCGGCAGGCCCGCGTAGCGCTCGGCGGCGTTGGAACGAAACCCTGGCGCCTGTCGAACGTCGAGACCGTTCTCGCCGGCGCCGACTTCGAGCCAGCGGTGCTCCGCCAGGCGGCGGCGCTCGCAGCAGACGGCACACGGGGTCGCGGCCACAACGGTTTCAAGATCGAACTCATGCAGCGCGCCATCGTGCGTGCGGTCGAAATCGCGGGAGCACGCGCATGACTGCTGCCTTGATCGGAAAATCCGTCAGCCGCGTCGATGGCCGCCTGAAAGTTACCGGCGCCGCGACCTATGCCGCCGAGTTCGAAGTGCCGAACCTCGCCCATGCCGCCGTCGTCAGGAGCATTGTCGCGAACGGCCGCATTGCATCCATCGACACGGCGGAGGCCGAACGGGCGCCCGGCGTAACCGCGGTTGTGACGCACAGCAACGCGCCCAGGCTCGCCTACCAGCCGCATAAGGGCCTCCCGGACGCAGCCGTTGGCGAGCGCCTGCATGTGCTGCAGGACGACCGAGTGACTCACCAGGGCCAGCCGATCGCGCTGGTGGTCGCCGAGACGCTTGAACAGGCGGTTTACGCGGCGGAGGTCGTGCGGGTTACCTACCGGCACGAAGCGGCGGCCACCGACATGGAAAGCGTCGATCCAGTTCTGCCTACCGGGAAACCGGCGGAGTGGGAGATACGGCGAGGCGAACCCGACAGCGCCTTCGAACAAGCGGAATTCCGGGTCGAACAGACCTATGTGATCCCGCGCGAGAACCACAACCCGATAGAGATGTTCGCCACCATTGCCTCATGGCAGGGCCACAGCCTGACCCTGTGGGACAAGACACAATGGGTGCACAACGTCGCCGAGGAGATCGCCGCCGTGTTCGGCATCGCTGCCGAGAACGTCCGTGTCATCTCGCCCTTCGTCGGCGGCGCGTTTGGTTCGGCGCTGCGCTGCTGGCCGCATGTCACGCTCGCCGCGCTGGGCGCCCGTGTAGCCGGACGGCCAGTCAAGCTGGTGCTGTCGCGGCGCGAAATGTATTACGGCGTCGGCTACCGTCCTCACACGGTCCAGCGGGCCGCGCTTGGCGCCTCCCGTGACGGCCAGCTCCAGGCCATCCGGCACGAGGGCCACCAGGAGACCTCGACCTACGAGGAGTTCACCGAGGCGCTGCTCAGCGCGACCCGGTTCCTGCACTCCTGCCCGAACGTCCACACGCGCCATCGCATCGCGCCGATGAACGTCCACACGCCGACCTACATGCGCGCGCCCGGTGAGGCGAGCGGCATGTATGCCCTCGAATCGGCCATGGACGAGTTGGCGGTCGCGCTGAACATGGATCCCGTCGAACTGCGGTTGCGCAACGAGCCGGACCGGGACGAATTCAAGGACCTCCCGTTCTCGAGCCGTTCGACCAGGGAATGCTACCGGGCCGCCGCCGAGCGTTTCGGGTGGGCACAAAGGAACGCCGCGCCGCGCTCCATGCGCGACGGGCGCTCGCTGATTGGCTGGGGCATGGCCAGCGCCACCTATCCGATGAACTATGCACCCGCCTCGGCCATGGCCCGGCTCTTGCCGGACGGCACTGCCGAAGTGATGAGCGCAGCGAGCGACATGGGACCCGGCACATGGACATCGATGACGCAGGTCGCGGCGGACACGCTGGGCCTGCCGATCGAGCGGGTCAAGTTCACGCTTGGCGACACCCGCCTGCCGCGCGCCCCTATCCACGGCGGTTCCATGACCATGGCGAGCGTCGGCAGTGCGGTGCAGGCGGCTTGCCGCAAGGCGCTCGACGACGCGCTGGCACGCGCCGGCGCCAACGAAATTGAAGAGGCCATGAAGCGTCTCGGCCAAGTCATCGAGGCAACCGCCGACGTCGCTCCCGGAGATGAGACGAAGCGGTTTTCCATGCACGCCTTTGGCGCCGTGTTCGTGGAGGTGGCCGTCGATCCCGATCTCGGCGAGACGCGCGTGCGGCGCATGGTCGGCGCCTATGGCGCCGGCCGCGTCGTCAACCCGAAGATCGCGCGCAGCCAGTGCATCGGCGGCATGATCGGCGGCATCGGCATGGCCCTCATGGAGCACTCGGTTGTCGACCCCCGCAACGGGCGCGTCACCAATGCCAATCTCGCCGAATACGCCGTGCCGGTGCACGCCGACGCGCCGCCTGTCATGGACGTGATATTCGTCGACGAGCACGACCCGCACGTGAACCCGCTCGGCGTGAAAGGCCTCGGCGAGATCGCGCTGGTCGGCGTCGCGCCAGCGATCGCCAATGCCATTTTCCACGCTACCGGAAAGCGCGTCCGCGAACTGCCGATCACGCCGGAGAAGCTGCTCTGATCCACCTCGTCGAAAACGAAGGGGCTTGAGACATGATCATCACCCGCAGAGACGTCCTTGCCGCGACGAGTGCTTTCGCCGCCGTGGCTGCAGCAGGCCAGGTTGGCGCAGCTTCTGTCCAAGGAAGGAATGAGACAATGAAGATCACGCGAGTTGGATCACAGCCGTCCGGCCCCGGGCCGGCCGATTACTTTACCGGGACCGTGCGCATCGATCCGCTCTTCCAGGCGCCCGAGCCGGCGCGCGTCGGTGGCGCCAGCGTCACGTTCGAGCCTGGCGCCCGCACCGCCTGGCACACGCACCCACTCGGCCAGACGCTGATCGTCACGGCCGGTCTCGGCTGGGTCTAACGCGAAGGCGCGCCAGTCGAAGAAATCCGGCCAGGTGACGTCGTCTGGATTCCGCTTGGCGTGAAGCATTGGCACGGCGCGTCTGCGACCACGGCGATGACGCATCTCGCTATTCAGGAATCCCTTTGATGGCAAGCCGGTCGAATGGCTGGAGAAAGTCAGCGACGAAGAATACCGCAGCTAAGCTTTGGCGGCACCCGGCGTCTCGCGCAAGGCAGGGTCTCGCTGCTCCGAATTTCGTCGCGGCACGCTGCCAACTCACCCGATGAGGCATCCAGACGGCACCGATCGCGGCTGCAACACCGCTCTCCCTTCTCCCCTTGTGGGAGAAGGTGGCCGCGAAGCGGCCGGATGAGGGGTGTTCCAGCTTGGCGCCGCCGCATTCCGTCCAGCACCCCTCATCCGTCTTGGCGCTGCGCGCCAATCCACCTTCTCCCACAAGGGGAGAAGGTAAGACCCGCGATCACGCCTCGAGCCAGACCTATCGTGTCGGCATCGATCCACGCAATGAACGCTTGACCTCCAGTTAACTTGAGCTTGTAGCATTGGCTTGCACGGATGGAAGGAGCATCGGCAATGCTGACGAATATGGATTTCCACGGTCTTCGCGTAGCGGTCACGGGTGGCACGTCCGGCCTCGGACTGGCGCTTGTGCGGCAGCTCGCCGCGCAGGGTGCGAGCGTCGCCTTCGTCGCACGCACTGCTGCGAACGTAGAGCGCATCGCTGACGAGACCGGCGCACACGGCATTGTCGGCGACGTCGGCAAGAAGAAAGAAATCTACCCGATCGCGTTGCAGGTCACTGCGAGCCTCGGCGGGCTCGACGTTCTGATCAACAATGCATCGAGCCTCGGGCCGGTGCCGCTTGCGCTGCTTGCCGACACCGAGTGCGAGGATCTGGAAAAAGCGCTTGCGGTCAATCTCGTCGGCGCGTTTCGGCTGACGAAAGCGCTGTTCGGTGCGCTTGCCACGTCGGCGCGCGAGGGCCGTGGCGCGCTGGTGATCAACATCTCCAGCGACGCGGCGATGAACGCCTATCCTGGCTGGGGCGCGTATGGCGCGAGCAAGGCCGCTCTTGCCCATCTGACGGCGATCTGGGACGAGGAGGCGAAAGACGATGGCATAAGGTTCCTCGCGCTCGACCCCGGCGATATGGACACCCCGCTGCACGCGCTGGCGCTTCCTGATGCCGATCCGGCCACCTTGAAGCACCCCGATCTGGCAGCTGCCGAGATCATTGAAAAGCTGCTTGACGCGTTGCCGGCTGGCGCAGCGCCCCGCGCCGTGGCACGTGGATGATTGCCGCCGACCATCCGGATCGGCGCTCCGCCAGGCTGTTGGTCGTCATGGCGGACGGCGCGATGACCGACCTGCCGCGCGCTGACCTCGCGAAGCTATTCGAGCCCGGCGACCTGGTCGTCGCCAATGACGCCGCGACCTTGCCTGCCAGCTTGCACGGCACGCATGTCCCCAGCAGTGAAGCGATCGAGATCCGCCTGGCGGGCTGGCTGTCACTTGCCGATCCAACGCGATTCGTGGCGATTGCCTTCGGTGCGGGCGATCACCGCACGCGCACCGAAGATCGGCTGCCTCCGCCTCCACTGTCACCGGGCAATCGCCTTCGGCTCGGCCCGCTTGAAGCCGTTGTGGAGCGCCTTCTCGACCATCCCCGCCTTCTCGAGCTGCGCTTCTTGGGCAACGGCGCAGCTGTGCTTGCAGGACTGGCGCAGCACGGTCGGCCGATCCAATACGCGCATGTTCCAGAGCCGTTGGCACTTTGGGATGTTTGGACGAAGATTGCCGCCCGGCCGGTCGCGTTCGAGGCGCCATCGGCAGGCTTTGCGCTCGATTGGCGCACGCTTCAAAGCTGGCGGCGCCACGAAATCGGCTTCGCAACACTCACGCATGCCGCGGGCATTTCCTCCACCGGGGATCGCGCGCTCGACTCGCGCCTTCCCTTCGACGAGCCATACCGCATCCCCGAGCACACCGCGGCGCAGGTCGCGCGGGCGAAGCTGCGCGGCAGCCGCATCATCGCGGTCGGCACGAGCGTAGTGCGCGCGCTTGAGGCGGCCGCCAATCCCGATGGCAGCGTGCGTGCAAAAAATAGCATTGCGACGGGCCGCGTCGCGCGGGAGACGCCGCTTCGCGTCGTCGATGCAATTCTCACAGGCGTCCACCAGCCCGGCGAAAGCCATTTCGAGCTCCTGCGCGCCTTTGCCGACGATGCTCTGCTCGCCAACGCCTCCGCAGCCTTCGCCGCGCACCGATACCGCACGCATGAATTCGGCGATTCCATGCTGCTCGATCGGCAACCGCTGGATTGAACCGCCGTCGCAACGCCTGGTGATGTCTGCTGGAATCCACCATTTACTCAACTCACCCGCAAAGCGAGCTTGCCGACGTAGTGGGTGGCAAGCGCCCGGTGCGCATCGACAACCCTGTCGAACGGGAATGTACGGGCGACATGGACGTCGAACGGGCCAGAGTCGATCAGGCGGTTAAGCTTGTCGGTCGCGTCCTGGCTGCGGGCGCCGTTGTAGCGAATGAGCTCCACGCCGGGCCGAACTTTTGGGTCGGGCATCGCGCCGTGCGGGCAGGCGACCCGACCGCCGTCGCGCACTGACGTCAGCGCGCGGTCGGCCGCCTCACTGCTTACGGTGACAAGGGCAGCGTCGAGGCCGCCGGCGGCGAATTCACGAGCGGCCGCCACCACGTCGTCCTTGCGCCCGTTGACGATGGCGTCGGCGCCCAGCCGCTGCGATAGCGCCACGCCGTCATCGCCCGAAGCCACCGCCAAAACACGGGCGCGCAATCGTTTTGCGAGTTGGATGGCCATGTGCCCGATACCGCCGCTGGCGCCGAAGATCATTATTGTATCGCCCTGCTTTAGGCCGACCTCTTCCAGGCCGCTGAGGGCGGTCAACGCATCCCAGCCCATGACGCCGGCTTGCTCGATCGTGAGCTTGGCGGGGATGAGCGACACGTTGTCCGCATCCGTTACCGCGTACGTGGCGTAGGTTCCACCCTTGGGAAGTGGCATGGATGCAGCGTACACCCGGTCGCCTTCCTTGAAGCGGCTAACCTGGCTGCCAACGGCGACGACTGCGCCCGCGCAGTCCCAGCCGAGCACATAGGGGAATGTCGACGGCATTCCGAAAGCCCGTCGTAGCGACCCTCACGCTCGAGCGCGTCCCACGAGGCCACGCCCGCCACTTCGACCCGGATTAGGACATCGCTCGGCCCGACCTCGGGCACTGGCACGGCTCGCACAGTAACCAGCTCGGCTCCACCGAACCGGTCGATGGCGGCGGCCTGCATTGTATCCGGTTTTGCATTCGTCATGTTTTTTCTCCTAGGAATATTGTTGGTCATGAACCGGCCACCGCTTCTAGCGGTGATGAATCGAGCCTCGCCGTTCTTGTTTCGAGCCGGCGAAGCAGGAGTTCGCTTTTCGTAAGCGTTCGATGATTGGTTGATGATGAAGGCTTGGATCGCCTCCTGTCTCTTTTGCTGTCCCAGACGGTCGTGCGATATCCCGCTTCAAGCAGCTCGCGGGCGAGCGCCGATCCCACGCGTCCAGTGTCTGGGGCACCGATTGTAGGCATCATTCCGACATCCCATATCTGATTGGCGCAGCGCTCGGCTCGCTTGTCGTCCGAGGCAGAGTTATGATTTGGGAAGCGCGACACCAATACGCACGCAGGCGTAAGTGGTTACCTGCCGGTAAGGAGGGCAAGGTGAACAAACCCACCGAGAATGGTTTTGCAACCGCGATAAAGATGGTCTCCGGCAAGTGGAAGCTGGACATCATCTGCGAACTCGGCGCGACACCACGCAGGTTCGGCCGGCTGCGGCAGTCGATTCCGGCGATCAGCGAAAAGATGCTGACGCAGCAGCTGCGAGAACTTGAGGCAGACGGGCTTGTGAACCGAAAAGTCCATCCGGGTTCTCCGGCGAAGGTCGTCTATTCGTTGACGGAAAGCGGATCGACGCTCTGTGCCGGGGCAGAGGGCTTATGCCGCTGGGGTGAACAGTTCCATTGCTCGGGTCAGCCGGAATGATCGCCGCGATGAAGCGACTGCGGTTCGCACTTTCACGTCGCTGACGATATACCCGACGAGTCTTTCCAACGGCCGATGACGAGGATATCGTCGACGAACTGTCGAACCAGCGCCTTGTTGGCCGTCCTCCAGTTTGACAGTGGGGTGCCGGATGCGAGGGGTGTTGCTGTTCATTCTGTTGGTGCTTGCACCGATTGCATCGCATGCCGCCGCCATCCACGACGCCGCGAAAACGGGCGATGTCGCGGCGATTGCGGCAGCGCTCGACGCAGGCGCCGATGTCGATGAGAGCGATGGGCAAGCCACACCACTCTATCTTGCGGTCAGGGGCGGGCATTTTGCGGCGGCAAAACTGCTCATCGAACGCGGTGCCGACGTCAACGCCGCCCCGACGCCGGGTTTGGGTCCTGCCCTCATGCCGGCTCTGGCAAAACGCCGGATCGATTTGATCAATCTGTTGCTGGAGAGGGGCGCCAATCCAAATTCGCAGCGCAACCGCGAAAACGCCCTTCACATCGCCGCCAGATCCGGTTGCCTCGATTGCGTGAAGGCACTGGTCGAGGCCGGCGCGGATGTGAATGCGAAGACAAAGGACGGCAAGACGCCGCTCCATCTGGCAAAATTCAAGGGGCAACGCGAAGTGGCTGATTATCTCATGGCGCACGGCATCGTCTTGCCAACGCCAGCCCCGATCTCGAAGAAGTTGGCTGCCGCCGACGTAGAGAAAGGCCGAGGCTCCTTCTCCCGCCTCTGTGCCTACTGCCACAATGCCGCGCCGGACGAAGGGGGCAACCAGGGACCGACTTTGTGGAACGTCGTCGGTCGCGACAAAGCATCTGTGGCCAAGAGACGTTACTCCGACGCCTTGCTGACATGGCAGGGTGTCTGGACATACGAGGACCTGAACAAATTTCTGCTTGAGCCCATGCTCACGACGCCGGGCGTTTACATGGAGGTGCCGGGTGTTCCGGACGAGACTGAACGAACAAACTTGATTGCCTACTTGCGCACACTCAGTGACAAGCCAATCCCGCTACCCTGAACCCTCGCTCCCAGGAGTGGCCGCGGGTTGCGCCGATGCCGATGAGCGCTCGAATTCTGCATCGAGGTCACTTCGCGCCCGGTTGGGTCCGATTTTGGCTGTTCAGCCGGGGCGGCAAGGGCAGTTTATGAGGAGCAAGGCGGACCGCTCCGAGCAGTGATCTCAGAAAAGGCGCAACAACAATATACGAATTCCCAGTTTCATCCTGTCCGGCGCACTTCTTTGGGCTGGACTGCGGTGCACGCGCTGCATGCCCACGCCGATTGTGAGTTTCACCTCGACTTGGCTTTGCGTTGCGCTATCTAGCCAAAATTGGAGGCCGCCATGCGTATGAAGTTCCTACTGGTGACATCAGCGACGATGATGGCGACAGTCGTTGCCCACGCGGACAGTCAGTCCTCGAACACAAGCTCGAATAGCTCGTCGAACAACGGCGTTGTGCGTGAGCGGATTGTCGAGACCTACTGTGAAGACGACTATTGCGAGACCTACGTCAAGCGCAGGGTTTACCAGGAGGACCGATCCTCCCGTCGTTCCCAGGACTATGATCGTCGCCGCTATCGCGACCGCTACACGGATGATGACGACGACGACTAGGGGGAAAAAGGCCGCCCCGCTGACGCACGCGAACGCTCGATTTTGGGACCGGATCGGCGGCCCAGCTTCTCCCACCGTTCCGAAATGCTTTTGGCGCACCAGGGGCGAGGATGACGGTTATCGGCTTCGCGACCTTGCGGCGACGAGGATCATCGTCGCCAGAAGGGCTTGGCGATCTCTGCCTCGACCTGCCGTCTCGTCAGACCGATGTCGTCGATCAAATGGGGATTGTCCTTCGCCATTTGCTCAAGTTCCCAGCGAAAGCGTTTCCGCTCGTCCCACGCCGCGATAATGCTTCTCAGGGTCGCCAGGCTGTGTTGCCGACGCAAGATTCCCGCCGGCTCCACCGGCGTTCCCCCTGCCTGATGCGGGGCCGATGCAAGAGTATCGTTCATAGCAACCTCCATAGGTTTGAGGTCCAGGGACCTTCGACCTGAAAGAGGCTGAACTCTGCAGGATACGAACAGCGTCGTAATTAAGCTCTGCCAAATAGTTCTCAAAACTTCCAAACGGGCTATAGATACGCCGCATGCAGGGATCGCGCTTTGCCTTTGGTCCGTTCGTGCTTGATTCCGGTGCGGGAACGCTGCTTCGCAACGATGTCCCCGTTGCCTTAGGCTACCGCGGGATAAAGCTGCTTGCGGCGCTCGTTGGACGAGCCGGCGAGATCCTTGAGAAGGCCGAGTTGATGGACGCGGCGTGGCCGGGCACGGCCGTCGAGGAAGGCAACCTCACCGTGCAGATCGCGCTGCTGCGAAAGCTGCTTGGCCCGGCTGCAGATGCCGGTAATGGGGCCGGCGCATGGATCGTCACGGTTCCGCGCGTCGGCTACCGCTTCACGGGGCCCGTCGAACAGCTCGGCGCGAAGCGAAAACCTTTGCAGCTGCCCGGCAAGCCATCGATAGCGGTGCTGCCCTTCGTCAATGTCAGCAACGATCCCGAGCAGGAATCCTTCGCGGACGGCTTGACCGAAGACCTGATTACCGACCTGTCCAGGATCTCCGGGCTGTTCGTCATCGCACGCAACTCGGCCTTCGCCTATAAAGGAAAGGCGATGGACGTGCGCGATATCGCACAGGATCTCGGCGTGCGCTACCTGCTGGAGGGGAGCGCACGGCGCGCTGCGGGGCGCGTGCGCATCAACGCCCAGCTGGTCGACGCAGTGAGTGGCGACCATCTATGGGCGGAGCGCTTCGATCGCAGCCTGGAAGACATTTTTGCCGTTCAGGACGAGGTCACCGGCAAGATCGTCGAGGCGTTGCTCGGCAGGCTGCGCGCACCGCCGCCGCGCAACCGGCCCAAAAGTCTTGAGGCCTACGATCTCTGCGTGCGGGCGCGCAAGCTGATGGATGACACGCCGCAGACGGCGCGCGAAGCGCATCTGATGCTTACCCGCGCGGTTTCGCTCGATCCGGAATATGCCGAGGCCTATCGCTGGCTTGCCATGAACCACTGGATGGGATGGGTGCATTCCGGCGGACCAACCGAAACGTCCCGTAGCGTTGCGTTGGAACTGGCGCGCAAAGCCGTGGCGATCGATCCGAACGATGCCGGCTGCCGCTGGGTTTTGGCTTACCTGCTTGCCTATGAGCGCGGCTTCGCCGAGGCGGATGCGGAATTCGCCAGGGCGATCGAGCTCGATCCGAACGAGGCCGATGCCTGGGCGGCATTGTCCGACATCGCAGTCCTGGCCGGACGGGTCAAGGAAGGCCTTGAGCACATTCGCAAGGCGTTCCGGTTGAACCCGTTTCCGGCAAGTTGGTACTATCTGACGCTTGGCCAGGCGCAATATGCGGCCGGCCAATACGAAGCGGCTGTCGAAACACTGCGCAGGGACGAGACTTATCGTACAAGCTCGCGCCGCTTCCTGGCGGCAAGCCTTGCCCAACTGGGCCAGGTCGACGAGGCGCGCGCCGAGGCCGAACTGTTCCTCGTCGGCAACCCGCATTTCACCACCCGCCACTGGGCCGCGACGGAGCCATTCCGCGACGCTGTGACGCTCGAGCATTTCGTCGATGGCTTCCGCAAGGCCGGTCTTCCGGAGTGACGTGCCGGCGTGACCTCCCAAAACGCTTTCGCACCGTTCGTGGCGACTACGCCTCAAAGCGCCTCGTGGCGTCACGATCGCGCTCGTACCGCCTCGTGAGCGGAAATGGCGGCAACCAGGACTCGCGACGGATTATCCAGCTTTCGTAGGTTGGCATCAGTTGGTCAGGGGCGTCCAGGGATCCCAGGTTCACTTCGATTTCGTCTGCGGTGCGTCCGAAAATTGTCGAGCCGCAGCGGGGGCAGAAATACCGCCCGGCGTAGTCGCGCGTCTCGCCTTCGATCGTCACCGCATCCTGGGGGAACACCGCCGAAGCGTTAAAAAGGGCGCCATGGTGCTTGCGGCAGTCGAGACAATGACAAATGCCGACCCGGTATGGGAGCCCCGACGCCACAATCCGGACGCTGCCGCACAGGCAACCGCCAGTGAATCGGTCCATGCTGCGTCTCCTCCAAAATCAAGCGGTCGCAATGGCTACAACGAACGGCACCGTCATTGCAATTGCCCCGTGCGGGGCCGTCTGCGGGACGCATCGACTTCCGCAGTGGACGATAGCTGGCTCGCTTGCTGCAGCCGCATGCCATCTGGAAAGTTCGGACGAAGCGGCCCTCTTGACAATTACACTCGTCAACGCGCATTGACAGGATAGATTGTCAATGTGAGGGCTGCATGCTCGATATCGAAGTCATAGATCGGCCGAGCGCGGCCGCCGCCGCGTTGGAGCCCGTTCGGAGTCAACTCCTCTCAGAACTGCGGGAGCCGGCCTCGGCCGCTACCCTCGCCACACGCCTCGGCCTCAAGCGGCAGAAGATCAATTACCACCTGCATGCTCTGGAGGAGCACGGGCTTGTCCAAGTTGCAGACACGCGCAAATGGGGTGGCCTGACGGAGCGGCTCATGGTGGCGAGCGCCACAAGCTATGTCGTCTCGACGAGCGCACTGGGTCCGGTCGGCGCCGATCCGGACCGCACCCCGGACCGCCTGTCGGCAAGCTACCTGATCGCGCTCGGCGCCCGGCTGGTGCGGGAGATCGGAGCTCTCCAGCGCGCCGCCACCGATGCCGGCAAGCGCTTGGCGACCTTGGCGATCGACACCGAAATCCGCTTCCGCTCCGCCGCCGACCGCGCCTCGTTCACGCGTGAATTGACTGAGGCCATCACCACGCTGGCGGCACGCTATCACGACGAAACCGCGCCGCAGGGACGGTCGCATCGCCTTGTCGTGACGGCGCATCCGTCACCAGCCAAACCGCAAGGAAAGGAGGTTCAGTAAAAAAGATGCTGCCGGCGATCGCTCGGTCGATGCAGCAAGCATCGCAAAACGGGAGGAGCCAAAATGGCGAACCTGCTGCAGGAGAAACGCAATTGTCAGTTTCATCCACGCTGGCGGCGCCGACGAAGCTTTCCGAGTTATGATTGCCGACTTCGTGCGGGCAAGCCGTTGGGGTGCTTCTGCGCAGTCTGCTCCGCAAGCAGATCGAAGAGCCATGCCACGCCCGCATCCATCATCGCGACCTTGGGAGCGACGGCGTTGAGCCGGAAGCCGGGCAACGGCAACGGGGCATCGAGGCTCAGCACGCCGAAACGCGCCGCATGCATGGCAACGAACCGCCGCGGCAGGGCCGAGATGAGGTCGGTCTCGGCGATGACGGCAAGCGCGAACATGAAGTTCGGAACCGTCAACGCAACCCGTCGCGCCCGGCCTTGCTTGGCCAGTTGTTCATCCACGAAGCCGTAAGGATCGCCGCTGCCCGAGACGACCAGATGCTGCATGCTGCAGTATCGCTCCAGGCTCGGATCACGCGCGAACGGATGTCCAGGGCGCATGGCAATTACAAAGTCTTCCTCGTAGATGCAGCGCTTTTCGAAGCGAGGCGGGATGTCATCGGACGGAATGATCGCGATATCGATGGCGTGCGCCTCGAGATCGACAATCGCGCTCCGCCAGACGCGGGCTGGCGAGGGCAAGATCTGACGCACGCCGACGTCGATGCGTGGCGCAATCCGGCTGAGTTCGGCGAGGAGCGGGCGCAGGATCACGGCTGAGACACCGTCCGGTGCGCCGATTGCGAACCGGCGCATGGCCGTGGCGGGATCGAAGGGCGCGGCAGTCGCCATCACGCTACGCACGCGCGCCAGAACGTCGGCGATCGGCGCGGCCAGTTCCGTTGCACGCGCCGTCGGCACCACGCCCTTGGGCGTTCTCAGGAACAGCGGATCGTTGAGGAGCCGGCGCAGCCGGCCGAGTCCGTGACTGACTGCCGATGGCGTCAGGTTAAGCCGGTCCGCCGCCCGGCCCACGTGGCCCTCTCCGAGCACGGCCTCGAAGAGGACGAGGAGATTGAGATCGGTGCGCGAAAGATCAATTTCATTCAGCATATTCCTGAAATCATATCATTGGCTTCATCAAGATCAACATGCAATTCTGCCGGCTGAGCTGTACATCGCTCGGACGAACGCGAATGGCGGCTTGCGCATCGGCATGCAGACGCGCTCGTCCGGGGTGTCAGCCTGGAGCAGGGGGCCGCGCTGGCCCGCCGCTGACGCTTGTGCCGGCATTCACGACGAAATTGCCGCGCTCTGAAGCTCCCAAGGTCGCCGCCGCCGTCCTTGCCGGTCGCCAAAATGATTGCCGCCGACTGGCTGCACGGCAACGAGGCGATGCGAGAGACGGTCTAGCCAGTTGGCGCATGACCCCGAAAATCGGAATCGATTTCGCAAGCGATCATGCGCCAGATCAAAAGCTACAGCGGACCCAAAGAGATGGCACCGCCCATTACAAGGCCTGTTGCGCCGGCGGCTCTTTCGCCACTGCGGCCTCCTCCTGGCTGAGGGCGCCCGGCCGGAGCTTGAACAGGATCAGCAGCGGCCCGGCGACGAAGATGGAGGAATAGGTCCCGGCGAGGATGCCGAAGATCATTGCGATCGTGAAGGACTGGATCACCTCGCCGCCCCAGATCGAAAGCGCCGCCAGCGCAAACAGCGTGGTCACGCCGGTCAGGACCGTTCGCGCCAGCGTCTGGTTCATCGACAGGTCGAGCAGCTCGGCAATCGGCATCCTTTTATAGCGGCGCAGATTCTCGCGGACCCGGTCATAGACGACAACCGTATCGTTGATGGAATAGCCGACAATAGTCAGGATCGCGGCAATCGAGGTCAAATTGAACTCTATGCCGGCGACGACGTAGAAGCCGACCATCAGGATCACGTCGTGGAACGTCGAAATGATGGCGCCGAGCCCGAACTGCCACTCGAACCTGATCCAGATGTAGACGAGCATCGCCAGCAGCGAGGCGAGCACGCCCATTGTGCCGTTGAACGCGAGTTCGGAGGACACTGTCGGACCGACGACCTCGATGCGGCGGAACTCGTAGTCGGTTTCGAGCGCGCTTCTTACCTTCTCGACGGCGGACTGTTCGGCAACGTCGCCGCCCCCCTGGGTGCCAATGCGGATCAGCACATCCCGGGCCGAGCCGAACTCCTGCACCTGCACCTCACCCAGTTCGAGACCCGTCAGCCGCTCACGGATGTCGCCGATGTCAGCCTGCTGGCCCTTTGCCTGCACCTCGATGCTCGAACCACCGCGGAAGTCGATGCCGTAGTTCATGCCGACAGTGAAGAACAGCACCGCCGAAGCGATCGACAACAGCACGGACAGCGTGAAGGCGTATTTTCTGAATGCCATGAACGGCACGCGCGTGTCGTCGGGCACCAGCCGCATGACACCGGCGGGCATGGTTTTCGGCCGCTGCCGGCGAAGCCAGAACGCGACCAGCCAACGCGTCAGCGTGAACGCCGTGAATACGGTGGTGACGATACCGATGGCGAGGGTGACAGCAAACCCCTTGATCGGCCCCGAGCCGAGGAAGAACAGGATGACGGCGGCAATCAGCGTCGTCACATTGGCGTCGACGACAGTCGCCAGCGCCTGTTTGAACCCGGAATCCATCGACTGCACGATCGAGCGCCCTTGGCGGTTCTCCTCGCGGACGCGCTCGAATATGATGACGTTGGAATCGACCGCCATGCCCATCGTCAGCACGATGCCGGCGATGCCAGGCAGCGTCAGCGTCGCCCCGAGCACGGACAGGACGGCGATGATCAGTGCGACGTTCGCGAGGAGCGCGATATTCGCGATCAGCCCCAGTCGCCCATAGGCGAACAGCATGAAGCCGACGACGAGGACCCCGGCGATGATTGCCGCGAACTGGCCCGCCTCGATCGAATCGCTGCCGAGGCTCGGACCGACGGTGCGCTCCTCGACGATGGTGAGGTCGGCAGGCAGTGCACCGGCGCGCAGCAGGACCGCAAGATCGTTCGCGCTCTCCACCGTGAAACTGCCGGATATCTGCCCGGTGCCGCCCAGGATCGGTTCGCGGATCTGAGGCGCGGAGATCACCTCGTTATCGAGGATGATCGCGAACAGGCGCCCGACATTGGCTTGGGTAGCCTGACCGAAGCGGGTGGCGCCGCGGCTGTCAAAGCGAAACGAGACCACCGGCTCGTTGGTGCGCTGGTCGAAGGTTGCCTGCGCATCGACAAGGTTTTCGCCGGAAACGATGATCCGGTTCTCGATCAGATGCGGAACCCGCGGCTCTTCCGTCGAATACATCACCGTCGAGCCCGCCGGCGGGCGGCCGGAGATCGCCTCCTCGACCGGGATCGACTGGTCGACCATCTGGAAGGTCAGCTTAGCCGTCTGTCCGAGGATATCCTTCAGCCGCTGCGGATCCTGCAGGCCCGGCACCTGGACCATGATGCGGTCCGATCCCTGGCGCTGGATGATCGGCTCGGTCGTGCCGAGTTCGTTGACGCGCCGGCTCACCACCTCGATCGATTGGGTCAGCGCCGCGGCGATCCGGTAGTCGATCCCGGCTTCGGTCAGCGTGAAGCGGAGCAGGCCCGGTTCCGGCTCGGTCATCTCCATCTCGGTCACCGAGCCGCTCATGAACATGCCCGTCGAGATCGGCTGCGCCAATCTTTCGAGCGCGCTCTTCGCCGCTTCGATCTGGCCTTGGTCGCGAATGCGGACCTGGATGGAATTGGCGGTGCCGGCAAGCCCGGTATAGCCGATCTGGGCATCGCGCAGCGACGTGCGGACCTCGTCGCGTGCCGATTCGAGACGTTCGTTGGCAAGGTCCTGCCGATCGATCTGGAGCAGGATGTGCGAGCCGCCCTGCAGGTCGAGCCCCAGCGTCAGCTGCTGCTTTGGCAGCCAATTCGGCAGCGATGCCAGAGTGGAGGCGGGAACCAAATTGGGAGCTGCGTAAAGAATACCGGCCAGGACTGTCAGCCAGATGAGAATGGTCTTCCAGCGCGAAAAATGCAGCATGTTCTTGTCCGTTCAGCCCATATCGGGCGCAAACCGCCTCCGACAAGAGCTTTGGCGTTCCGATCGGCGAGCAACTCGACGAACGGAACGCGATGTGAAAGTTTTGCGAGTCTAGGGCCGCGGTCGCGGCCAGGTTCACGCCGTGAGAAGCGGAGGCGCGCGCGCATCAAAGGCGCGGATCGGTGACAGTTCCGGCCGGCCTTCAGACCATATGCCAAACGGCGCGGCTGACGCGGTTTCGGGCGGCAGCCGCAAATCCGGGATAATGCAAAAGGGTTTGCCATCTCTCGCAATGACAGGTGTCTTGAAACGGGAAGTCTCAGCGCCGACGTGGCGCGCAATGCTGCGGGCAAGGGCAGTCGGGTGTGTGACCGGCTCGGTGGCGCCGATTTGGCCTTTGGCAAGGTCGTGCGCGACCTGGTCGGCTGTTGCCGCAGGAATGGTCCAGATCAGAAAGAGCAGCGAAGCCAGCAGCCGCAGACCGGCACCCAGGCTGAGCAGGACGCCGGGCCCGGCCCGTCCTCGGCCGCCTCGTCTCATCCCATCGCTACGGCTTTCATACACTGCGACCAATACGCTTTCGCTTTCGTTGCCTCGGTAAGCGGCGAGCCGCTTTCCTGGTCTCACTATAGCACTTGCGTTGCGAATTGAAGCGCAGCTTTCACGGGACTGGAAGGTGGCTGCAGAAGCTGTTCTCGGGTAGCCGAACTGGATACTGGTATACTCGTATACCAGTATCCGCGAGTTTGTCTCCCACAGGAGCCTCATCCGCATAGCTTTGGCCACCTTCGTCCGGGACGTTTGCGCTGCGGGGCAACGCTCCACGATCACGAAATATCAGACAAATCGGACTATTTACGAGTAGCCAATGAGTCTCTAGAGTTCAGACTGTGGCTGGGATGGCGCCGTTCTTTCGCTGCCAGCACCCTTGAGGAGGAGGGCGTCCAAGCCGCATTCGACAAAGTTCAGATCAGCGAAAATGACTGAATCAAATGGGAGGTTGAACATGAAATCTGCGATACGAAATGTGTCCGTCGCTGCAGCGGCCCTGGCTCTCGGTCTGTCCTTCACGGCGATCGCCCGTGCCCAGGACAAACCGACGCTGGCCTTCGTCGTCAACGGCGCTTCCGATTTCTGGAAGGCGGCCGAAGCCGGCGTCAAGAAGGCCCAGGCCGAATTGCCCAACTACAATCTCGAGCTCAAATATCCGGAACAGTCGTCGGTCGCCATCCAGCAGCGGCTGATGGATGATCTGGTGACGGCCGGCGTCAAGGCGATCATGGTTTCGGCCGTCGATCCCAAGACCTCGACCGACGGGCTCAATAAGATCGCCTCGGAGACGGCGCTGTTCACCACCGACAGCGACGCGCCGCAGACCAAGCGTATCGCCTATATCGGCTCGTCCAACATCGATGCCGGCAAGCAGGCGGCCGAGATCGCCAAGAAGGCGATGCCCGACGGCGGCAAATGCCTCGGCTTCGTCGGCCTGCTCGGCGCCGACAATGCCAAGGAGCGCATCGAAGGCATGAAGGAAGGGCTCGCCGGCACCAAGATCGAGCTGATCGACGTGCGTGGCGACGACATCGACCAGGCCCGCGCCAAGAAGAACGTCGAGGACGCGCTGGTCGCCAGCCCCGATGTCACCTGCATGGTCGGCTTCTATTCCTACAACACCCCGCGCATCTATGAAGCGCTGCGCGACGCCGGCAAGCTCGGCCAGATCACGGTCGTCGGCTTCGACGACGATCCGATCACGCTCGGCGGCGTCAAGGAAGGCACCGTTGCCGCCACCGTCGTGCAGCAGCCGTTCGAATGGGCCTACCAGGGCATGAAGCTGATGGCAGCCTATCTCGAGGGCGACAAGTCGGGCATTCCGGAGAACGGCCTGATCATCATCCCGACCAAGATCATCGGCAAGGACGACGTCGACGCCTATGCCGCCAATCTGAAGGCGATGTCCGGAAACTAAGCGTCGTCGGCGCTGCCCTCATCCGCCTGCCGGCACCTTCTCCGCGTGCAGAACGGGGAGAAGGGCAGTGGTTGCAACGCTGGCGAATCCCTCTCCCCGTTCTTTACGGGAGAGGGTAGGGGTGAGGGGCAGCGCGACGCTGGCGTGACTGGCTCCGCTTGTTATTGACGGGCTTGATCAGGCTCGTCAATCTGCGGGGAGGCCGGCCCGCCAACTGCTGTCAGGCATGATGAACTATTCCGACGCATCCATCGGCGCATCCACGATTGCCCCGTTCCTCAGTCTCGAGGGCGTGCGCAAGACCTATCCCGGCGTGGTCGCGCTGGACGGGTTTTCGCTGGAGGTCAGGCCTGGCGAGGTTATCGGCCTCGTCGGCGAAAACGGCGCCGGCAAGTCGACGCTGATGAAGATCCTCGGCGGCGTGACCACACCCGACACCGGCACGATCACCGTCGACGGCGTCGCCCATGACGGGCTGTCGGTCGAGGCCAGCATCGGTTCCGGCATCGCCTTCGTCCACCAGGAACTCAACCTGTTCGAAAACCTCGACGTTGCCGCCAACATCTTTTTCGGCCGCGAGCCGTTGCGCGCCGGTCCGCTCAGGCTTGTCGACCGCACCAGGCTGCGCACACTGGCGGCGCCACTGCTCAAACGCGTGGGCGCCAATTTCTCGGCCGACACCCCGGTATCGGCGCTGTCGCTTGCCCAGCAGCAGATGGTCGAAATCGCCAAGGCGCTGTCGATCGAGGCGCGGCTGGTCATCCTCGACGAGCCGACGTCGAGCCTGCCCCTTGCCGAAACCGACAAGCTGCTCGATGTCATCAAGGCGCTGAAGGCCGACGGCATCAGCGTCATCTTCATCTCCCATCGCCTTCACGAGGTCGAGCGGGTTGCCGATCGCGTCGTCGTGCTGAGGGACGGCATGCTTGCCGGCACGCTGCCGAAGAACGCCATCAACCATGACCAGATGGTCAAGCTGATGATCGGCCGCATGCTGAAGGAGCGGGAGAAGGCCGCAGAATCGGGCCGCCCGCCCGGCGCCGTCGCGCTGTCGGCCAAGGCCGTTCGCACCAGCGCCTATCCAGACCGACCGGTCGCTCTCGGCGTCAGGCGCGGCGAAATCCTTGGCCTGGCGGGTCTTGTCGGCTCCGGCCGCACCGAACTGGCGCGCGTGCTTTTCGGCATCGAGAAGAGCCTTGGCGGCGCGCTCCAGCTTGATGGAAAAGATCTGGTTCTTGGTTCGGCGGCCGACGCTGTGGCCAACGGGATATTCCTCGTCCCCGAGGATCGCAAGCTGACCGGCATCCTGCTCGACCTGTCGATTGCCCAGAATATTTCGCTCCCCAATCTGCCGGCCCATGCCCGGCGATCCCTGGTCTCTGCCCGTGCCGAAGCCGTCACCGCCGAGAAGCAGAAACGCGATCTCGGCATCAAGGCGCCCTCGGTGGCGACGCGCACCGGCACGCTGTCCGGCGGCAACCAGCAAAAGGTGGTGCTGGCCAAGTGGCTGGCCATGAGCCCCAAGGTGATGATCCTCGACGAGCCAACGCGCGGCATCGACATCGGCGCCAAGGCGGAGATCTACGGGCTGATGCGGGCGCTGGCCGATGCCGGCGTCGCCGTGCTGATGATATCGAGCGACATGGAGGAGGTGATCGGCGTCTCCGACCGCATCGCAGTCATGCATGAGGGCCAGATCTCAGGCATCCTCGACAAGCAACAGTTCAGCCAGGAAAACGTGCTGCTGCTGGCCGTCGGCAAGCAGCCGAAATAGCTTTTGTTTGGCGCAGGTTCCGGTCGCAAAACCGAGCAATACTTTTGCGGAAACTGCTTAGGCAGGCATTGGGGAGAAGACGATGAGCAAGAAAGATCTCGGCCTGCTGATCCTGATCCTTGTGGTCGGAGCGGTGGTGGCGATCATCAACCCGCGATTCCTGCTGCCGATCAACCTCGCCAACACATCGAACCTGATCGGGCTGTTCGGCATCCTGGCGATCGGCCAGGCCTTCGTCATCATCACCGGCGGCATCGAATTGTCGGTCGGCTCGGTGGTTGCGCTGCTCGGCGTCCTGTTCGTCGATTTCATCGCCACGCGCGGCATGGCATGGCCGGTGGCACTGCCGCTGATCCTGGTGCTTGGCGGCATCATCGGGCTGGCACATGGCTGGCTGATCACGCGGCTAAAATTGCAGCCTTTCGTGGTGACGCTGTGCGGTCTGTTGATCTATCGCGGCGTGGCGCGGTTCTACACAGCCGACGGCACGGCGGGCTTTGCCTTCGGACAGAACTTTCCGGAGCTCGAATTCCTGACCGCCGGGCGATCCTATGGCGTGCCGAACAGCTTCATCGCGCTGATCGTCATCGCCATCGTGATGTGGGTGGTGCTGCACCGTTCGGTGTTCGGCCGCTACCTCTACGCCATCGGCAAGAATGAGGAGGCGGCGAAATATTCGGGCATCCGCACCGGCCGCGTCGTCATGGCCGCCTATGTCATCTGCGGTGTGCTGACGGCGCTGTCGGCGATCTATTTCGCCATGTACACGCGCTCGATCTCGCCGGCCAGCCACGGCCAGTTCTACGAACTCTACGCCATTGCCGCAGCCGTGCTCGGCGGCTTCTCGCTGCGCGGCGGCGAAGGCTCGCTGATCGGCGTGATCCTAGGCACGGTCCTGCTGCAGGAACTGCAAAACCTCGTCAACTTGCTCGGCATCCCGTCCTCGCTCAATTTCGCGGTGATGGGCGGCGTGATCTTGATCGGCGTGCTGGTCGACCAGCAATGGGGCGTGTACCGGGAGCGGCGGCTGATGCTGGAGGCAACCCGCAAGGGCGTGGCCGGTGCGGCGGCGGAGTAGCGCTTCACGAACTTTGAGTCGGCGGGACAGAGGGGCGCGCGAAGGATCGCTACAGATTAGTTTTGCCCCGCTGCATTCTTTGATCGATGTCACGGTCGGCCGGAGAACGCCATTGCCTTGCGCAGCACTTCGACAAAACGCTCGCCGGCCGCCTCGCGCGGGCCGCTGTTGTCGATCGAGGTGACGCCAGGCCCGGACAACGCCACATTGGCGCTGCGCGCCAGCCGCGCCAGCACTTCGCCGCGCGACTCGCGGCCGCGCATCGCCAGTCGCTCAGCCAGGATCTGCGGCGATGCGGTGATCTCGACGACAGCCAGATTGGCATAGCGATCGCGCAGCGCCGGGATGATGGCGCGGGAGACATTGGCGATGGCGACGCGGCCATTGGCCACCGACCGGTCGACTTCAGCCGGGATGCCATAGCGCAAGCCATGCGCCTCCCAGGCGATGGCGAAGGCGCCGTCCGCCTCGGCCTCGACGAAGGCCGCATCGGCCAGCGTGTCGTGATCCTCGCTCGTCGTATCGCTCGGCCGGGTGATGACCCGGCGCACGAACTCCAGCCGGGTCTCGTCGGCAAACAGCGACCGGGCATAGCCGATCACCGTGTCCTTGCCGGCGCCGCTCGGCCCGACGACGGCGACAAAAACGCCGTCGCGGATCGGAAACGCCGCGGCGGACAATTCACGCTCGATCGACGCCGACGCCATCACGCGACCCGACGCCCCTGCCGCCAGACCGTGCGGACAACCGGGACATGATCGTCGAGACGGACGCGAACCAGATCGGCGCGCCGGCCCTGCTCGATGACACCACGGTCGGCGAGGCCGACTGCCTCGGCCGGGTTCTTCGAGACCATCGCCACCGCCTGCGGCAGGGAGATGCCGTCGACAACGTCGCCGAGGAAAAACGCCGACTGGATCAGGCTGAAGGGGATGTAGTCGGACGACAGTATGTCGAGCAAGCCTTCGCTGGCGAGTGTCCGGGCCGAAACATTGCCCGAATGCGAGGCGCCGCGGATGACGTTCGGGGCGCCCATCAGCACCCCGAGCCCGGCCGCCTTCGAAGCTTTTGCGGCCTCTTTGGTGGTCGGGAATTCGGCGACGCGGACGCCTTGTTCGATCGCCTCGTCGACATGGCCGGTCGTGGCGTCGTCATGGCTGGCCAGCACGATGCCGCGCTGATGGCAGGCGGCAGCGATGAAGGCGCGGTTCGCCCCCGAATTCGTCGCCGACTCAGCCATCCGCTTCTCGCAGAATTGCTGGAATTCGCGGTCCGTCAGCTTCAGCTTGCGCTGGTAGTAATAGGCATAGGTTTCCAAATCAACGAACTGGCGCTGTCCCGGCGCATGGTCCATCAGCGACGCCAGCTTGATCCTGTCATCGCCGTCAAAATGCGCGAAGGCTGCGAGGCAATCCGGCGCCGAAACCTCGCAGCGCAGATGGATGAAATGGTCGGCCCGCAGCCGGTCCTGCTGGACGCTGTCCTCGATCGCATCGGCCAGCTTGCGCATGTCGGCCGAATTCATGTCGGCGTCGTCGTCCATGCCGACGCGCAAGGCATCGAGCACGGTGGTGATGCCGGCAGTCGCCACCTGCGCGTCGTGGGCGAGAACGGCGGCGATCGGATTCCAGCGCACCTTCGGCCGCGGCGCGTAGTGACCCTCCAGGTGGTCGGTGTGGAGCTCGACCAGCCCGGGAATGATGAAATCGCCGTCCATGTCCTCGCCGCTCCGGCCGGCACCGGCATCGATCCCGGCGATCAAGCCGTCGCGCAGCACGATCGACCCTTCGACGATCTCGTCGGCAAGCACGATGCGGGCGTTGTTGAGAACGGTCTCGGCGGTCATTTCAGGCAGTCCTTGGAGCATTTTGCAGCCAATTGGAATCGATTGGCGTCGCACAAACGCGGTTAAAACAAATAGTCATTTCAGGCAGTTTTTCTAGCCGGGCGGCGCCCGAGCGCATGATGGGAAAGCACCATGAACGGAGCGCCAGGTTCGGTTTCGACAAACAGGGTCAGCGCGTCCACCGGCACCGGCCGTTGCAGGACTCCCGCAAACAGGCTGTCGATTGCTGCGCGAAGACGAGGGCTTTCCTGTGACGAGGCCCGGCCGGACAGCGTCATATGAAAACGGAAGGTCTCGAAGACATAGGGGTAACCCCACTGGCAGAGATTGCGGAATTCAGCCGGCTTCAGCGAGTCAGGGCTGCGCCGTTCGATCTCAGCCTCGCTCAGCGGCGCGCGAAAACGGTCGAAGTCGCGCACGACGTCGTCGGCGAAGCGGTTGAGCGCCGGCAGCGGTCCTTCCGGTACCAGCGCGAAGAAGCCGTCGATCTGGCTGACGACCAGCCGCGGGATCGTCACCACCGGCGTTGCCTCGGCAAAATCGTCCAGTGCCGCGCGAAGCGCGGCTTCCGTCTCGTTCGAAGCCAGCCGGAAGGGCGCCTTCAGCGTCGCATGAAAGCCGTAGCGGCGCGCCGAAGCGGTATGGAAGGCGACTTCCGCCGCCGACAGTTCGCCCATGGCCTCGACCGGCCTCGTGGCGGCGCCGAACGGGTCACGGCCGAGCCAATTGGCGGCGATCCGCGCCAGCGGTTCGTCCTGCCGGGGGGTGAAATAGATAGCGTAGCGCATCGAAAGTCCTCGTCAACTCCCGCTGCCATAGGCGATTTGCATGACGAAATGACGAAGCTGATGATCGCTCCTGATAACAAACTTGTTCAGGCGGGTCATTAGCCGACGATTTTTTTCGCCTTGGGCCAGTTTGCCGACCCGGACGGGCAGCGCCTCAGGCCTTCATCAGCCATTCGTGCTCGGGCGCGTTGTGGAATTTCCACGTCCGCTTCGGCCCGGCCATGACGTTGAGGTAGTAGAGGTCGTAGCCATGGCAGGCGGCGCAAGGGTGATAACCCTTGGGCACCAGCACAACGTCGCCGTCCTCGATCGCCATCGCCTCGTCGAGCGAACGAGCGCCGTTCCGGTCGGCATCGGTGTAGACGCGCTGGAAGGCAAAGCCCTGCGGCGGATTGAGGCGGTGGTAATAGGTCTCCTCGAGATAGGATTCGGCCGGCAGATTATCCTGGTCATGCTTGTGCGGCGGATAGCTCGACGTGTGGCCGCCGGGCGTGATGACCTCGACCACCAGCAATGAATCGGCCGGCTTGCCTTCCGGCAGGATGTTGGTGACATAGCGCGTGTTGGTGCCCTTGCCGCGAACCTCCTGGCCGAGATCTTTTGGCGCAATGACGCGGACCGGCAGGCCACCGCCAAGTCCCGGCGCCGAGCAGGCCGCGAGTTCGAGACGGGTGTCGGCGGTCACCGACCAGTCAGAGCCCTGCGGCACATAGACCGACCACGGCTTGCCTTCGAAGGGCGACATGCGTTCGCCGAGCAGGCCGAGATCCTTGCCGCCGGCCTTGGCCTTGCCCTTGCCGGTGACGAACACCAGGCAGACTTCACGGCTCGCGGTTTGTCCGGAGACGGTCTCGCCGGGCCGCAATCGATGCAGATCGAAACCGACATAGGTCCAGCCGGCGTTTTGCGGCGTCACATGGGCGACGCGGCCATGGCCCTTATCGGCCTTGACGAGCAGTTTCGACATCGCACTTCACTCCTTTGGTTCGGCGTCGGCCGAACCCTTGCCGCTGTCGGCCGGCTTGTAGAGATAGAAGAACTGCCAGACGGCATAGCCGGCGAAGCCGAGCGCGATCGTGCCCCAGAACGGCGCGCCGGTGGCAAACTCGACCACGGCCCAGCCCAGGCAGACCGCGACGATGGCAACACGCCGCCACAGCGGCCGGAAGAACGGATGCTCAGAGTCCTTCATCGGATCAGCCCCCGCATCGGATCACCCCGTCGACGGGAATAGACTCGCTCAAGCATTGGGGAAGCCCTGCGTTTCAACCGTGTAGCCGGCGGCCGTCATCACCCGCATCAATTCCTTGTAGCCGACTTGCGCCATCCTGAGCGGCGGATTCTTCTTGGGGTCCTGCTCGGCCTCGACCACGAACCAGCCTTCATAGCCGTAGTTCGCCAGCCTTTCCACAATGGCACCAAAATCCAGCGACCCGTCGCCCGGCACCGTGAAGGCGCCGAGCGCCACGGCATCAAGGAAGGATTGCTTCTGGCGATCGAGCTTTTCGATCACGTCCATGCGAACGTCCTTGACATGGACATGATTGATGCGCCGGTGATGGTTGTCGATGGCGCGCAGCACGTCACCGCCGGCAAAAGCCAGATGGCCGGCGTCGAGCAGCAGTGGAATGCCTTCTCCCGAATGGCGCATGAACGCGTCGAGCTCCGGCTCGGTCTCGACGACCGCCGCCATATGATGGTGGTAGGAGAGCGGCATGCCTTGCTCGGCGCACCATTCGCCGAACTGCGTGAGGCGCCTCGCATAGGCTTTCATCTCATCGTCCGAAAGCCTCGGCTTGGTGGCGAGCGGCTTTGAGCGGTCACCCTGGATGGAGCGGCCGACCTCGCCATAGACGATGCAGGGCGCGTCCACCGCCTTGAACAGATCGATCATCTGCTGGATGCGATCCTTGTTCCTGGCCATGTCTTCGTCGACCAGAGTACCGGAGAACCAGCCGCCGCAGAGCGTCACGTCGGCCTCCTTCAGGATCGGCAGCATGATTTTCGGATCACTGGGAAAACGGCGGCCCATTTCCATGCCGGTGAAGCCCGCCGATCGCGACTGCGCCAAGCATTCCTCCAGCGACACATCATCGCTGAGTTCCGCAAGATCGTCGTTCCACCATGCAATGGGGGACATGCCCAGTTTGGCTTTCAAGTCGTCACTCCAATGTCAGTTCGTTCAATTTTCATTCGTCGGCGCTGCCCCTCATCCGCCTGCCGGCACCTTCTCCCCGTAAGGCCGGGGAGAAGGGACAAGCTCCTACGCCGGCGACCCCCTCTCCCCGTCCTTACGGGGAGAGGGTAAGGGTGAGGGGCAGCGCCGAAATCAATCACCAACACTCTGCATCCGCCGCTTTTCTTCATAGGCTTTGCGTGCGGCGTTGACCTGCGGCCGCGAAGAAACTTCCGGCACGGCGACATCCCACCAATGGCCGCCGACATCGGTCGACACCAGCGGATCGGTGTCGATGACCAGTACCGTCGTCTTGCTATTGTCTTTCGCTTTTGCCAGCGCCGTTTCCAACCCGGCGATCGACGAAACTTTCTCGGCGATGGCGCCGAGGCTTGCCGCATGCGCGGCGAAGTCGATGTCGGGCATAATCTCGTGGCGGGCGTCCTTCAGCAGATTGTTGAAGTTGGCGCCGCCGGTCGCCATCTGCAGCCGGTTGATGCAGCCATAGCCTCTGTTGTCGAGCAGCACGATGGTCAGCTTGAGGCCGAGCATGACCGACGTTGCGATCTCGGAATTGAGCATCAGATAGGAGCCGTCGCCGATCATGACGACGACCTCATCGTCAGGCTTGGCCATCTTGACGCCGAGCCCGCCTGCGATCTCGTAGCCCATGGTCGAGAAGCCGTATTCGGCGTGGTAGGAGCCGGGTGCGCCCGCCTGCCAGAGCTTGTGCAATTCGCCGGGCAGGCCGCCGGCGGCATGAAGCAATATCACGTCGGAGCCTATGGCGCGTTGCACGGCGCCGATCACCTGCGCGTCGGACGGGTAGGCGGCATCGGTCGAGGCCGTCACCTTGCCGGCTTCGGCCTGCCATTCTTTCTTCCCGCTGGCCGCATTATCGGTCCAGGCTGCCGGCGCCTGCCAGCCGTTCAGCGCCGCGCCGAGTTCGGCCAGCCCTTCCGCCGCATCGGCGACCAGCGGCAACGCCTGGTGCTTGCCCGCGTCGAAAGGCTGGACGTTCAGCCCGATGATGGTCTTGCCGGAATTCTTGAACAGCGCCCACGAGCCGGTGGTGAAATCCTGCAGCCTGGTGCCGACGGCAAGCACGACATCGGCTTCTTCAGCCAGCCGGTTGGCCGCCAAAGTGCCGGTGACGCCGACCGCCGCCATGTTGAGCGGATGATCGTCCGGCAGCGAGGATTTGCCGCCCTGCGTCTCGCAGACCGGGATGCCGGCGCCTTGCGCCAGCTGCGCCAGTTCGCCGGAAGCCTGCGAATAGAGAACGCCGCCACCGGCAATCACCAAGGGCTTTGTTGCCGCCTTCAGCGCCGCCACCGCGGCCGCCAATTCCCCACGGTCCGGACGCGGCCGGCGCTGATGCCAGACCCGTTCGGCAAAAAAGCTCTCAGGGTAATCATAGGCCTCGGCCTGCACGTCCTGGCAGAGCGCCAAGGTCACCGGTCCGCATTCGGCCGGATCGGTCAGCACCTGCATGGCACGGTTGAGCGCCGGGATGATCTGCTCGGGCCGGGTGATGCGGTCGAAATAGCGCGACACCGGCCGGAAGCAGTCATTGACCGTCGCGGTACCGTCGGAAAAATCCTCTGCCTGCTGCAGGACGGGATCGGGGATACGATTGGCGAAGACGTCGCCGGGGAGAAACAGGACGGGCAACCTGTTTACATGCGCAAGTGCCGCCGCCGTCACCATGTTGAGCGCGCCGGGGCCGATCGAACTGGTCGCCGCCATGAACCGGCGGCGGAAATTGGCCTTGGCATAGGCGATCGCCGCATGCGCCATCGCCTGTTCGTTGTGGGCGCGAAAGGTCGGCAATTCGTCGCGCACCTGATAAAGCGCCTCGCCGATGCCGGCGACATTGCCGTGGCCGAAGATCGCCCAGACGCCGCCGAAGATCGGCATTTTCCTGCCGTCGATCTCGGTCATCTGGCGAGCAAGAAAGCGGGTCAGCGCCTGCGCCATCGTCAGGCGGATTGTCTTGGTCATGTTGTTTTCCTCCGCAGTCCTTATGCCGCGCCTTCTTATGCTGCTTTGCGGCCGCGCGCGGCGAGCCATGCCTCGGTCAGCCTCTCGAAGCGCGACGCCATGTCGGCCACCGCCTCCTCGTCCGACATCTTGCCGGCAAGCCATTGTTCGGCCGCGTTGATGAAGATGGTGCGACCGACGGCGAAGCCCTTGACGATGGGCGCCTTGGCGGTGGCGGCAAAGGCCGCTTCCAGCTCGTCCGGCGGCGCTTCGAGGCCGAGCAGCACAACCCCGCGGCACCACGGATCGTTCTTCAGGATCACCGCTTCGATCTTCGCCCAGGCCCCGGCTGAGGCCTGCGGTTCAAGCTTCCACCAGTCGGGCTTGATATCAAGCGCATAGAGTTCCTCCAGCGCCCGCGGGATCGTCGTGTCGTCGAGCTCGCCGTGCTTGCCGGCGATGATCTCGATGAGAAGTTCCCTGCCTACCTTCCGCGCGGCCCCGAACAGGCTTTTGAGCTTCTGCTGCTGCTCGGTCTTCAGCGCCTCCGGGTCGTCGGGGTGGTAGAAGCACAGGCACTTGATGCAATGGTCGATCGGCCACTCGATCAATTGCGAGCCGATATCCTGCGAGAACTCGAAACGAAGCGGCCGCGATCCGGGCAATTCGACTGGCCGGCCGAGCCAGGCGAAGGAATGGCGGGCGAACTCGAACATCGCCTCGCGGCCGTATTTTTCGTCGAGCAGCATGCCGTAGCCGGCGCGGCCGGCGGCAACCTTTGCCGCCGCCTTGACCGTCAGCACCTTGAAATCATCGATGCGCGACGGGTCGGCGCCGGCCTTCGCGGCGACATCGTCAAGCTGGATACGGTGATCGCAGGCCAGCGCCATCAGCGATGGAATGTCTCGCCGGCGCGTCGTCGCCCAATGGATATGGTTGATCGCCTCGTCCTTACGCAGCGCCAGGTGCCTGCTGCCATTCTTCAGGAAGAACTGCAATTCCTCGAAGGTCGGGTATTCCGGCGCACAGAGCAGCCGCGACACGGCGAAGGCGCCGCAGGCATTGGCCCAGGTCGCTGCCGTCTCCAGGCTCTCCTCGCCGAGCCAGCCGCGCAAAAAACCCGACATGAAGGCATCGCCGGCGCCGAGCACATTGTAGACCTCGATCGGAAAACCCTTGCCAACGATGCCGTCCACGAGGTCGTCGCTGATCGGCCCGTCATAGACGATGCAGCCCATGGCGCCGCGCTTCAAGACGATCGTGGCCTTGGACAGCGAGCGGATCGTCTTCAACGCACTCAGGCATTCATCGGCACCGGAGGCGATCATGATCTCTTCTTCGGTGCCGACGATCAGGTCGCAGTCGGGCAGCACTGTCTTCAGCTGGGCGGAGACCCGGTCGGATTTCACATAGCGCTCGAAGCCTTCGGCATGGCCGGCAAGGCCCCACAGATTAGGGCGGTAGTCGATGTCGAACACCACCTTGCCGCCCGTGGCCTTGATGGCACGGATCGCCTTGCGCTGCGCGGCGTCGCTGTTGGGCCGCGAAAAATGCGTGCCGGTGACGACGATCGCGCGTGCCGAAGCGATGAACGTCTCATCGATGTCGTCTTCCGAAAGCGCCATGTCGGCGCAGTCGGTGCGATAGAAGATCATCGGCGACACGCCCTCGTCCTCGACCGACAGCAGCACCAGCGCGGTCAGCCGGTCCGGATCGGTCCTGAGGCCGTCAACCGAAACCCCTTCGCGCGTCAACTGCTCGCGGATGAAGCGGCCCATCTGCTCGTCGCCGACGCGGGTGAGCAGCGCCGAGCGTAGGCCGAGCCTCGCCGTGCCGACCGAAATGTTGGCCGGACAGCCGCCGACCGACTTGGCAAAGGAGGTGATGTCCTCCAGGCGCGAGCCGATCTGCTGGCCATAGAGATCGACGGAGGCGCGGCCAATGGTGATGACGTCGAGCGGCGCATGTTTCGCGTCCACGGCTTCGCTCATTCGAACCTCCCATCAGCCTTGTTGTCTTGGGTAACACGCGCGAGCGGCAGCGTGGCGCCGGCAATATGAAATAAGAATTCCAATCGATAGTCAATATGGAACGCGCGTTCCTTTGCCGAAAAGTAGCCTGTCAGGCCTTGCGCTTCCCGCCGGTGTCGCGCCGCTTTTCGCCAACCGCAACGGTCAGCGCCATGGCCAGCGCCATCGTCGCCGACAGCGAGCGGAAGCCGGCGAAATCGGCCTCGGCGACCTCGAACCAGACTTTGGCGAACTGGGCGAGCGGGGAAAAGGAACTGTCGGTAATCGCTACGATCGGAACGCCTTGCTCCGAGATGACGCGCGCCTCCTCGATGGTCGCCGGGGCATAAGGCGAGAAACTGATGGCGATGACGGCATCCCTGGGCGAGGCAAAGCTGATCATCTCGGCGTTGAGGCCGGCGGCCGATTCGATCAGCTGGTTGCGGATCTTGAGCTTGCCCAGCGCATAGGCGATGTAGGAGGCGACCGGATAGGAGCGGCGCTTGGCCAGCACGTAAATCGTCTCCGCCTTTGCCAGCAAGGCGATGGCAGCTTCGAAATGGTCTTCGTTCAACCTGCCTGAAATATCGTTGAGCGAGGTGCTCGCCGCGGCGACGAAGCCGTCGAAAATCGCCCGGTGACCGGCGCCTTCCTCGGCCTTGGCGCGCAATGCCGCCAGCCTTTCATCATAGGACGAATTGCGCTCGCGCAGACGCTCGCGAAACACCAGCTGCAGGCTGGTGAAGCCGTCGAAGCCGAGTTGCTGGGCGAAGCGGATCAGGGTCGAAGGCTGGACGCCGGCGGAAGCGGCGATGCTGGCGGCGGTGCCGAAGGCAATATCGTCGGGATTGTCGAGCGCATAGGCGGCGATCTGCGCGATGCGCTTGGGCAGGCTCTGGCGCCGTTCCAGGATCGTCGTACGCAGCGTCTCGAAATCGCGGGGCACCCGTTCGTCCATCGTCGCTCCGCCCAGGTCCATCAGTCGATGCGGTGTGATGCCCCATCATAGCGAGCCTGTGCAAGAAGGCCATAAAAAATGAGCCATGCGTTCCATTTCTGGAAAAAATGGACTAATTCATCCACGCAACCTTTCTGGCAGTGGAGACAAGGAAATGGTCGGAGTCGGTCTTATCGGCACGGGGTTCATGGGCAAGTGCCACGCCATCGCGTGGAACGCGGTCGGCACCGTCTTTCCCGACGTGGCCAAGCCAAGGCTGGTCCATCTCGGCGAGGTCGATGACGACCTTGCCAAGCGCCGGGCGGCCGAGTTCGGCTTCGCCAAGGGCTCCGGCGACTGGCGCGCCGTCGTCGATGACCCGGACGTCGATATCGTCTCGCTGACCACGCCGAACCAGTTCCACCCGGAGATGGCCATCGCCATCCTCGAAGCCGGCAAGCATCTGTGGTGCGAAAAACCGATGGCGCCGAGCTTTGCCGAGGCGCAAGCCATGGCGGCGGCGGCCAAGAAATCCGGCAAGGTGGCCGCGCTCGGCTACAACTACATCCAGAATCCGGCGATCCGCCATATCGGTGCGCTGCTCGACGAGAAGATCATCGGTGAAGTCAACCATCTGCGCATCGAGATGGACGAGGATTTCATGGCCGACCCGGAGGCGCTTTTCTTCTGGAAGCACGAGGCGGCGTCCGGTTACGGCGCGCTCGACGATTTCGCCGTGCATCCGCTGTCGCTGGTCTCGGTGCTGTTCGGTCGCGTCGCCCGCGTCATTTGCGACATGGCAAAACCCTATGCCGATCGCCGCGTCGCATCAGGCGGGCGCCGGGCGGTCGAGACCTACGACATCGCCAGCGTGCTGATGCATCTCGAAAACGGCATTGCCGGCACACTGCTGGTCAACCGTTCGGCCTGGGGCCGCAAGGGCCGGATCGCCATTCAGATCTTCGGCTCGAAGGGCTCGATCCTGTACGACCAGGAGCGGATGAACGAGTTCCAGCTTTACCTGACAGCCGACCGCCCGACCGAGCAAGGCTATCGCACCATCCTGGTGGCGCCGCACCACAAGCCCTACGACGCCTTCCTGCCGGCGCCCGGCCACGGTCTCGGCTTCAACGACCTCAAGCTCATCGAATGCCGCGAGCTTTTGACGCGGCTGGCCGGCAAGCCGGCGCGGATCATCGATTTCGACGAAGGCCTTGAGATCGAGCGGACGGTGCATGCCATGGCGCGCTCGTTCGAGGAACAGCGCTGGATCGCGGTGCGGTAGCGACCCGCAATCCGCGCCTCGACGCCACCCATGCGAGAGCAAGGGAGAGCTTGTGTCGGAGAGGGCCAATTGTCGATATTGACGCAGCCCCTCATTGCCTTGCCGGGCATTTCTCCCCGTAAACGGGGAGAAAGAAGCTGACCGCCCCCTCGGCGCTCTTCCTGCAACGCTTGTAGTCGGCGAAACCGTCGATGACGGCGTCTTTCTCCCCGTCACTATACGGGGAGAAATGCCCGGCAGGGCAATGAGGGGCTGCGCCGGCCTTTCAAAGCCAAGCAGCAAGGTAGCAACCGCCCGCAAAATTCCGTGCCAACCGCTTCAGGCGGCGCCCGGACGGCTGGCGATCAGGGCGCGTCGCGCCGACCGGCGCCGCTCGACAGCGTCGGCAAGGCCGTGCAGCACCGTCTCGGTGGTTGTCCAGTCGATGCAACCGTCGGTGATGCTCTGGCCATAGACGAGCGGCTTGCCGGGCATGACCTCCTGCCGTCCGGCGACGAGGTTGCTCTCGATCATGACGCCGATGATGCGTTCGTCGCCTGCCGCGACCTGTGCCGCGACGTCGGCCGCCACCATCGGCTGGTTCTCCGGCTTCTTGTTGCTGTTGGCGTGGCTGACGTCGATCATCAGCCGTGGTGCTACGCCGATCCGGCCGAGTTCCGCGCAGGCGGCAGCTATGCTCGTTGCGTCATAGTTCGGGACAATGCCGCCGCGCAGGATGACGTGGCAGTCCTGGTTGCCGGTCGTCGTCGCGATGGCGCTGCGCCCGCCCTTCGTCACCGCCATGAAATGGTGCGGCTGGGCGGCGGACTTCACCGCCTCGGCGGCGATCCGCAGATTGCCGTCGGTGCCGTTCTTGAAGCCGACCGGGGAGGACAGGCCGGATGCGAGTTCGCGATGGATCTGGCTCTCTGTCGTGCGCGCGCCGATCGCGCCCCAGGCGACGAGGTCGGCAATGTATTGCGGGGTGGCTATGTCGAGGAATTCCGTCGCCGCCGGAAGGCCAAGATTGTTGACCGCAGAGAGCACGTTACGGGCCATCCGCAGGCCCTTGTCGATGTCGAAGCTGCCGTCCAGGTCGGGATCGTTGATCAGGCCCTTCCACCCAACCGTCGTGCGCGGCTTCTCGAAATACACGCGCATCACGATTTCCAGCCGGTCCGACAGGCTCTCGCGCAGCGCCACCAGCCGGCTGGCATAGTCGACGGCAGCGACTGGGTCGTGGATCGAACAGGGGCCGACGACGACGACCAGCCGATCGTCAGCGCCGGTCAGCACCGCGTGGATAGCGTTGCGTGACGCGGCAACGGTGCGCGTCGCCGTCAGCGTGCGCGGTATCTCCCGCATCACGTCGTCCGGCGTACTCAGCTCTCGGATTTCCTTGACCCGAAGATCATCTGTGGTGGTCAACACGGCTTTCTGCTCCTGGTTGGGAGACCTGCCGGCTGAAACAAAAAAGCCGCCAGGTCTGGCGGCTGTTCGGATGTTGTTGCTGCAATCTTCAGATCGAGCGCAATCCTCCCGCCGCCAGCGAGCTGCCGTAGCTAAAGTACCAGAACGAGGCGGTCAGGTGGATCATGCCAGCCCTATAGCTGAAGCCAGGGTGCTTGTCACGTTCAGATGACGCTACTCCGGCGAAGACCCTGCAATGGTTTGGTCGTAGTCGACCAGCGAGCCGGTCATGACGCCCGACTGCGGGCTGATCATATAGCTGATCAGCCGGGCAAGCTGCGCCGGCTTCACCAACTGGCCCATCGGCTGCGCGGCCTCGGCCTTTTCCAGCCAGTCGTCCGGCGCGTCGTGCCATTTCTTCTGCACGATCGCCTCGCCCTCGGTATCCATCCAGCCGGGCAGCACGGCGTTGCAGCGGATGCGATTGCTGCGATAGGCATTGGCGATATTCTTGGTCAGCGTCGCCAGTGCGCCCTTGCTCGACGAGTAGGGCGCCAGGAACGACTGGCCGCAATGCGCCGACATCGACAGCACATTGACGATCGAGCCAGGCGCCTTGCGGGCGAGCAGCTGCGCCACCACACCCTGCATCAGAAAGAAGGGGCCGCGAACATTGGTCGCGAAGATCGTGTCGAAAAGCTCTTCGCTCGTCTCGACCAGTGAACCGCGCGCCGAGGTGGCGGCGGCGTTGACCAGCGCATTGATGGTGCCGAAATGACTGATCGCCGTGTCGACGGCGCGTTTGCAGTCGGCCACTTTGGAAACATCAGCACTGATGAAGATGGCGTCGACGCCGCTTTTCCCAAGTGCGGCGACAGCCTTGTCGCCTTTCTCCTTGGAACGACCGATCAGCGCCAGCGCTCGGCAGCCCTCGTCGGCCAGCGCCTCGGCGACGGCGAAGCCTATGCCTTGCGCGCCGCCGGTGACGATTGCGCGTGTTTCGGAATTGCGACCGGCGGAATCGTTCATCGCCTTGCTCCTGTGCTTGATACTCAGATTGTCTTGTCGAGGCGGACGGTCTTGCCCTCCTTGGCCGATTTCAGCGCCGCGTCCGCCAGCCGCAGCGCGAGGAGCCCGTCCCCACCGCTCGGCGCCGCCTTCTTGCCTGATGTCGTTGCGGCGATGAAGGCAGCGATCTCGTTGGCATAGGCGTCGAGGTAGCGGGTCATGAAGAAGTCGTGCAACGGCGGGCGCGTATAGCCCTTCTCATTGGCCAGTTCGATCGATACCGGTCGCTGGTTCTCGGCCGCAACCATGCCTTTCGAGCCATGCACCTCGATGCGCTGGTCGTAGCCATAGGTGGCACGGCGTGAATTGGAGATGATGCACTGCTTGCCGGAGGCGGTTTCGAGGATGACGCTGACGCTGTCGAAATCGCCGGCCTCGCCGATTTTTTTGTCGACCAGCACCGAGGCATGGGCGCTGACCGCCACCGGCTCCTCGCCGAGCAGGAAGCGCGCCATGTCGAAATCGTGGATGGTCATGTCGCGGAAGATGCCGCCCGAGCGGCCGATATAGTCGAGCGGCGGCGGGCCGGGATCGCGCGACGTGATGGTGACCATCTCGACCGTACCGATGGCGCCATCGTCGATCGCCTTGCGCACGGCAGCGAAATGCGGATCGAAGCGGCGATTGAAGCCGACCATCAAAGTGGCGCCGGCCTTGTCGACCACGGCCAGGCATTCTTCCACTCTGTCGGCGTCCAGGTCGATCGGCTTCTCGCAGAAGATCGCCTTGCCGGCCTTGGCGAACCGCTCGATCAGATCGGCATGGGTGTCGGTCGGCGTACAGATGATGACCGCATCGATATCTCCGGCCTTTTCGATGGCGTCGATGGTGCGAACTTCCGCACCATAGGCCGACGCCAGATCCGTCGCCGCCTTCTCGAAGGCATCGGCAACTGCGACCAGCCTGGCCTGCGGATTGGAACCGACGGCGCGGGCGTGGACCTTGCCGATGCGGCCGGCACCGAGAAGAGCGAAGCGGAGAGGCATGGGAATTTCCTTTGAGGATTGTTCGAAAATGGAAGTACGTCTTTCCTGCACCGTTCAGCGCGAGGCGCAGTAGATTTTCTTATCGCGGCAGATCGGCGACGGGTCGATGACCGCGCCGGCATCCGCCCTAGGCCGCAAGTTCGGCCTCCCCGGTCTTGGCGCCGGTGATGTATGAGACGATGTCGTTGCCGTCGGTGTCCTGCTTGCGCAGATTGGCGACGATGCGGCCGCGCCGGAAGACGACGATGCGGTCGACGAGGTCGAACACCTGGCGCATGTTGTGGCTGATCAGGATCAGCGGCTCGCCATTGGATTTCAGCGTGCGGATGATGTTTTCGACCTGCATCGTCTCCTGCACACCAAGTGCTGCCGTCGGCTCGTCCATGATGATGAGCTTGGACGCAAAGGTAGCGGTTCTGGCGATCGCCACGCACTGACGCTGGCCGCCCGACATGTGTCGGATGGTGTTGGAAAGGTTGGGAATCTTGACCGCCGTGCGGATCAACGCTGCCTCGGTCGCCTTGCGCATGAACTTGCGATCGAGGATCGAGAAAGGCCCGAGATTGAAAAGCACCTTTTCGCGGCCAAGAAACAGGTTCGACGGCACGTCGAGATCGTCGGCAAGCGCCAGGTTCTGGAACACCGTTTCGATGCCCGCCTCGCGCGCCGCGATCGGACCGGCGAAGTTCACTTCCTTGCCGTCGAACCAGACCTTGCCGCTGGTGCGCTGCTCGACGGCGGTGATCTGGCGCACGAAGGTCGACTTGCCGGCGCCGTTGTCACCCATGATGGCGACATGCTCGCCCTTGCGCAGTTCGAAGTTCGCGCTTTCGAGCGCATGCACGCCGCCATAGTATTTGGTCAGGTTTTCGGTCTTCAGGACGATGTCTGACATGATCAAGCCCTCATTGCCCGCAGGCGCTGGCGCCACTGGTCGAGAACGACTGCGCCGATGATGATCACGCCCTTGACCATCTCCTGGTAGTAGGCGTCGAGGCGCAGGAAGGTGAAGCCGGAGATGATGACGCCGAAGATCAGCGCACCGATCACCGTTCCGATGATCGAGCCGCGGCCGCCCGACAGCGAGACGCCACCGATGACCGCCATGGCGATCGCGTCCAGTTCGTACATTACACCCATGCCGGCCTGAGCGGTGAGGTTCTTGGAGCTCAGCACCACGGCGGCGAGCGAGGCGAGGATGCCGGCAATGACGAAGACGAGGATCTTGTGGTTCTGGACATTTATGCCGGACATGCGCGCGGCATCCTCGTTGGAGCCGATGGCATAACAGTGCTTGCCGTACCTGGTGTATGACAGGATCAGCTGGAACAGAATTGCCAGCGATATGAAGATGATGACCGGCATCAGCCCCTTGCCGATCGCGGCGAAACTCTCGGTGGGAAACGAGATCGGCTGCCCCTTGGACCACCATTTGGCGATGCCGCGCGCCGTCACCATCATGCCGAGCGTGGCGATGAACGGCGGAATGCGCGTGTAGGCGATCAACGAGCCGTTGACCAGGCCCGCCAGCAGGCCGCAGCCGATCGCGACCAGCACCGGGACGATCACCGGCAGGTCGGTCCAGCCTTGCGCGAGGAACACCGCCTTGGGATTAGGGTTGCCGTTGACCGTCGCCACCTGGGCGAAACTCATGGCGATCATCGCCGTGGCGCCGACGATCGAACCAGAGGAAAGGTCGATGCCGCCGGAAATGATCACCTGCGTCACGCCGATGGCGATGATGCCGACGATCGACACCTGCAGGATGATGATCTGCAGGCGCGCCTCGTTGAAGATCGTATCGACATTGGGGCGGGTGTTGAACAGAAAGCTGTCGCCAAGAAAGACACGGCCTATCAGCTCGAAGGCGCCGACAAGGATGATGAGCGCCAGGAAAACGTTGAATTCGGCAGGCCATGTGCGCTTCTTCGCATCATAGCTGAGTCCGCCGACGCCATGGGTTGTCTGTGTCAACTTTTGCTTCCTCCATCAGCCGCAGTCGCCCTCCCGCCGCTTGTTTCGGCGATGAGGGAAAAGAGGGAGCGGCGCTGCTTTCTTGTTCTTAAAACGTCGGATTTCCAAAAACCGGTCCGATGCTCTGCCGCGCCGCTCCTATCGAGAACGCTCCTCTGCCTCAGTTCTTCTGCAGGAACTTGTCTATGTTTGCCGGCGTGACCAGCTGGAAGGGGATGTAGACCTTCTGTTCGACCGCCTCGCCCTTGGAAAGCTTGAGCGCGGCGTCCAGTGCCCCGGCGCCTTGGCCGGCCGCGTCCTGGAACACGGTCACGTCGAGGTCGCCCGCCTGCATCGCGGCAAGCGCGTCCTGGGTGGCGTCCACGCCGCCGACGACAACCGACTTCATGTCGACGTTGGCAGCCTTCATGGCCTGGATCGCACCGATGGCGCTTTCGTCATTGTTGGCGATCACGCCATCGAACGGCGTGCCGGTCGACAGCCAGTTGGTCATGAGGTTCTGCGCTTCCTCGCGTTTCCAGTTCGACGTCTGCTTGTCGATGATCTTGATGAAGCTGCATTCCGGAGTGGCGATCACATCGTCAATATCCTTGGTGCGCTGCACCGCGGCCTGGTTCGACAGCTCGCCCATGATCACATAGACATTGGCCTCGGTCTTGCCGGCCTCCTTGAACAGGCGGCAGACTTCCTGGGTTTCGAGAGTGCCGGACTCAACCTCGTTCGAGGCGACGAAGGCCTGGTTGTCCGGCAGCGTGTCGACGTTGACCGGCTCGCGGTTGACATAGACCAACGGAACCTTGGCCGCAGCGGCGGCATCCGACATCGCCTGGGTGGCCGAGGTGTCGACCGGATTGACGATGATCGCGTCGACGCCCGAGGCGACGAAGTTCTTGATCTGGTCGAGCTGCTTGGCGACGTCGTTCTGCGCGTCCTCGACCTGCAGTTCTACGCCTTCCATGCCCTTGGCCTGCTCGATCATGCCGTTGCGCAGCACGGTGAGAAAATTGTCGTCGAACAGCGCCATAGACACGCCGATCTTGGCAGCGAGGGCGGACGAACTCATCAGCGCCGAAAACACGACGCCCAAAAGCAGTTTCTTCATTTTATTCTCTCCTCCACAGAATTGGTGTCCGGCTGCACCGATCTACCCGGAATCCCCGATCTCCCAGGGAATCTCTCCCGATTGCTTCTCCGTTTCCGATGGCGATTTCCGCGTTGGCTGGAACGCCAAGCCCTCCGTTGAAACAGATGTTCCGGAACGAAAGAACCAAAATACCTAGTTGGTGAAATATTTATTCCATTCTACTGGCGGGCGTCAAGGAGATTCCGAAAGCGGCTGCCGGTTTTTTCGGACAACGCGGCTGAGGGCCGGCAAACCTTCTGCAAGAATCCATCAGGCTGATGGTTTACATCACTGCCGCCGCCCCGATCTAAACAGGATGTCTTGGCTGGGCCCAGACGTTCTGCCCGAGCCTAGATGTTTTCCGGCAGATAGATGTCGAAGGGCAGGAAGGTCTGGCCCGGCGCATTGGCGGCGCCTGCCTCGATGGCATGCACCATCAGCCCGACAAGCTCGCGGCATAGTGCTGCCAGCGGCGTTGAAATCACCATGGTCAGGATGTTGTCGGCGAGCGCCGCGCGCGAGTCGGCGTTGATCTCGTTGCAGACGACCACTGGCATGTTTGCCGGCCTGGCCGCCCGTAGCGCGGAAACCGCGCCTTCCATGCCGCCGCCAGCGACATAGCAGCCGGCCAGATCCGGGTACCGCGCCAGAAGATCGATCATTGCATCATGGGTCACCTGGTTGGCCTCCAGGTTGACCAGCGTCTCCATCACCGTGAATTCCGGCGCATGCTCGCGGAAAAATGATCTGAAGCCGATCTCGCGCAGCTCATGGCCATGGAAGCGATGGCTGCCGACGAAAAGGGCGACCTTGCCGGGCTTCCTCGCCGCTCTGGCGATCATCCAGGCCGCGGTACGACCGACCTTGCGGTTGTCGAGGCCGACATAGCCCTCGCGGATGCCGGCTGCAAAGTCGGATAGCAGGGAGAAGACGGGTTGCCCCCTCGCCTTCAGGGTCTCGACGGCTGCCGTCAGCGTCGGATGGTCCGGACCGACAAGGGCGACTGCCCTGGATTTCGCCGCCAGCTTGCGCATCTGCGCGGCGATCTCGTCGGGGGCCAGCGAACTGGCGAAATCGATGGTTGCGACGCCGCGGAAGCGCTGCGATTGCGAAACAGCCAGTTCGATCTCGCGGGCGAAATCGCTGTAGAAAACGTCATTGCCCCTCAGCAGCAGAAAGCCGAGCCGGTATTCCGGCAGTTCCTGGCGCATCCGCTGCTTGATCAGCCCGGCGGCGTGGTAGCCGATGCTGGTGGCGGCCTCATAGACGCGGCGCGCGGTTTCCTCGCGCACCGGCAGGCGATTGTTCAGCACCCGATCGACGGTGGCGACGCTGACCCCCGAAATACGCGCCAGATCGGTGATGGTCGGCCGTTTTGCCATACGCTTCCTGCCTGATTGCCTGGCACAGACTATACATCATTCTGATGGGAAATGATAGAAACTATCTTCATGATGTTGAGCCTATCACTTCTCGGCGTTATTTTAGGGCATAAGCACCTGTGGCAGAGGCATCCATTCCGACGGATGCCGACGGAGGCAGCCTCAATGGAAGCGACACTATCCGCAATGCCGTCGCGGCGAGACTACAGCCTGCTCGGCCGCGACGCGAAGCGCGCCGTCGAGACCGGGCTGGCGGCGGCCGAATGGTATCATACCGACGTGCCCCGCAAGCAGATGAAGGAGCTGATGCAGCGCTCCGATGGGCCGGCGATCCGCGACACCATCATCTGGCTCTCCGCCCTGGTCCTGAGCGGCGCCGGCGGCGCCTGGTTCTGGGGCACATGGTGGTGCGTGCCGTTCTTCTTCGTCTATGGCGTGGTCTACGGCTCTTCCACCGATTCACGCTGGCACGAATGCGGCCACGGCACCGCGTTCAGGACGCAGTGGATGAATGATGCGGTCTATCAGATCGCCTGCTTCATGATCATGCGCAACCCGGTGACCTGGCGCTGGAGCCATACGCGGCATCACACTGACACGATCATCGTCGGCCGCGATCCGGAGATCGCGGTGATGCGCCCGCCGGACCTGTTGCGCGTCGTGCTCAATTTCTTCGGCATTGTCGATGCCTGGCATGCCATGACCGACATGGTGCGCAACGCGGCCGGTATCATCAGCCCGGCCGAAAAGACCTTCATTCCCGAGCAGGAGCAGCCAAAGGCGATCCGCATTGCCCGCATCTGGACCGCGATCTATGCCGCGACAATCGCGCTGGCGCTTTATAGCGGCTCGTTCCTGCCCTTGATGCTGGTCGGTCTGCCCAGGCTTTACGGCGCCTGGCACCATGTCATGACCGGCCTGCTGCAGCATGGCGGCCTCGCCGAAAACGTCATCGACCACCGCCTCAACAGCCGCACGGTCCGCATGAACCCGATCAGCCGCTTCATCTACTGGAACATGAACTACCATGTCGAGCACCACATGTTCCCGATGGTGCCTTACCACGCGCTGCCGAGGCTGCATGAGCTGATCAAGCACGACCTGCCGGCGCCGACGCCATCGATCCTGGCCGGCTATCGCGAGATGGTGCCTGCCTTCCTGCGCCAGCTGCGCAATGAAGACTATTTCCTCAAGCGCGAACTGCCGCCGACTGCCAAGCCTTATCGCGAGGAATTCCACAACGACAACGATGCCGTCGCGGCAGCAGCCGAATGATATGCGCGCCTGTGCCGGGGCATGTTGACCAAGCAAAATTATGCCGGGAGGACCAATGAGCGACTGGGTCGAGGCCTGTGGTGCCGATGACATCGATGAAGAGGACGTGATGCGGTTCGACCATGACGGCCGCACCTTCGCCATCTATCGCAGTCCCGACGACGAATATTTCGCGACGGACGGTCTTTGCACGCATGAGAAGGTGCATCTGGCCGACGGGCTGGTGATGGACGACATCATCGAATGCCCGAAGCACAATGGCCGCTTCAACTACAAGACTGGCGCAGCCAGGGGCGCGCCGGTCTGCGTCAATCTCAGGACCTATCCGGTCAAACTCGACGCCGGCAAAATCCTCATTCAGATCGGGTGACGGTGATGGCGAAAGGAATGCTCATCATCGGCGCCGGCGAATGCGGCGGGCGGGCTGCCTTGGCGTTGCGCGATCTCGGCTATGATGGCCCGGTGACGCTGGTCGGCGACGAGCCGCATCTGCCCTATGAGCGGCCGCCGCTGTCGAAGGACGCGATGGCCGGCGATGCGCCGGTGATCAAGGCGATCGCCAGCGACAAAATCCTGGCCGAGAGATCGATAAGGCATATCCATTCGGTTCAGGCGGTGGCGATCGACCGCGCTGCGCATGGCGTGCGCCTGTCGGACGGCTCGGCGCTGCTATACGACAAGCTGCTGCTGGCGACCGGTTCCCTGCCGCGCAGACTGCCAATGCCGGGCCTCGGGCCGCGTAGCGTCTATCTCCGGACCTTCAACGACGCGCTGGCCATTCGCGCCCATCTCCGCGCCGGAAACCGCATCGCCATCGTTGGCGGCGGCTTCATCGGTCTTGAGCTCGCCGCCGCCGCACGCAGACTGGGCGCAGTGGTCACCGTCATCGAGGCGCAGCCGCGCATCCTGATGCGAGGCGTGCCGGCCGAGATCGCCAAAATCATCCACCAGACGCATGAAGCCGAAGGCGTCAAAATCCTGTGCGGCGGTGCCATCGCGGCGATCGCCGACGACGGCACCGAAGTGCGCATCGCGCTTGCCGGCGGGCAGGACATCGCCGCCGACCTAGCGGTGATCGGCATCGGCGCCGTGCCGGTGACCGGACTTGCCGCAGAGGCGGGCTTGACGATCGACAACGGCATAGCCGTCGATGCCGCGCTTCGCAGCACCGATCCGGACATTTTTGCCGCCGGCGATTGCTGCTCGTTTCCGCTTGCCGTCTATGGCGGCCGGCGCGTGCGGCTGGAGGCCTGGCGCAACGCGCAGGAGCAGGGCGCGCTTGCGGCCAGCAACATGCTTGGCGCCGGTGAGACCCACGCGGCTGTGCCATGGTTCTGGTCGGATCAGTACGGCCTGACCTTGCAGATCGCTGGGCTGTCGGACGAGGGCAGCAAGGTCGTGCGCCGCGATCTCGACGACGGCGCCTTCATCCTGTTCCATCTGGCGCAGGACGGCAGACTGGTCGCAGCGAGCGGCATCGGTCCGGGCAATTCTGTCGCCCGCGACATCAGGCTGGCCGAGATGCTGATCGCAAGAAGGGCAAAGCCGGCGCCTGAGGCGCTCGGTTCGCAAACGATCAAGCTGAAGTCGCTGCTGGCGGCGTGAGCCTGGTGCGTGCCGATTGTCGAAAGCCGGCGATGAGGGGCAGCGCAAACGCCTAAGGGGCGACTTCGGTTTCAGCTCAAAGTCCAGATCTCAATACCCACTAAAACAGCGCGTTGAGCTCCGGCAGTTTGTCGTTGACCAGCCAGCCATAGTAATTTTCCTCGGGCAGTTTCTCCGGTTCGCCCGCGGCGCGGCGCCTGTCGTTTTCGGCCTTCAGCGCATGGGCGCGCTGCTCAGGATTGCCGACATTGTAGAGGGTCGATGTGATGCCGGGATTGCCCGATATGTCGAAGCCGGCAATGCTCTGATAGGCATCGATCGATTTCCGGATCGTCGCCGCGACATAGTCCAAGGTCAGATCCGGATCCATGATGGTCTTGTAGACTGCATTCGGATCGCCGACGTCGAGCTTCGGCAGGCCGGAAACCTGGTGCACGAGATCGCTCATCTGCAAGGCGGTCAGCGGATTGAGCTGGCCCAGGCCAAAAGTCTGGCCGGCATAATAGGGCTGGAAGAAAGTCGCGCCGAAGCGGTCGTCGGGGAAGCTCTCACCGCCGACGGTCTTGCCGCGAAAGGAAAGGTTCCACACCTGCTCGCGGCATTCCCAGAGCTCATAACTATCCGATTTGCCGACGCATTCCTGGAATTGCGGCCGTTGCACGAAGTCGGTGATGTCCTCGCCTTCATAGGCGAAGGACAGCTTGCTCGACAGATAGGAGATCGCCTTGACGTAGTAGGTCTGCAGCCGGTCGTAGGCGTCGACGTTGTAGGTGTGCTCGCCGACGATGGCGCCGACGATATGCATAGGATCGATGCCATAGGTCGCTGCTGCCTGCTCGATCTTGCCGCGAAGACCGGCGTCGTGCTGCAGCAGCGCATAGACCTTGCGGTATTTTGACTGGAAGGTGGTGTTGGTGGCCTGGGTGCGCCGGCTCGAGGCGCCCGGTATGTTGGGCTGCTCGACATGACTGTTGCCGGGCGGCACCATCGTCGCCGCTTCGGCGGCGAACATGGTTGTCGCCAGCGTCAGCCCGAGAGTGACGAGGATCGTTTTTTTCATGCGCCGCCGCCTGCAACAACGCATGACCCTCGGAACCGATTTTCGGGGGTCATGCGCAGAACCAACTGTACAGCGTCCTTTGCGCATCCAAAAAGCTGCGCGGCGCTGGAGTTGCCGGCAAACTAGGTAAAGCTGCAACGGGAGTCGAGAGCCCCGTCGCCCGGCAAGACAAAAGCTGGCCAGATGCTTCCATTTGGCCACACGTGCCGGCTCCGCCGGTCCGACTCTTGCGGATGGATCGCCTGCTACAGGATGAATCGCGACAGATCCGTGTTTCTCGACAGATCGCCGACATGCTTCTCCACATAGGCGGCGTCGACTGTCACGGACGTGCCGTGGCGGTCCGGCGCGTCATAGGAGATCTCGTCCAGCACCCGCTCCATCACCGTCTGCAGTCGCCTGGCGCCGATGTTCTCGACGCTGGCGTTGAGATCGACGGCGATGCCGGCCAGTGAATCGATGGCGTCGTCGGTGAAGACGAGATCGACGCCCTCGGTCTTCATCAGCGCGATGTACTGCTTGATCAGGCTGGCCTCGGTCTCGGTCAGGATGCGGACGAAATCGTCCTTCTCCAGCGCACGCAACTCGACGCGGATCGGCAGACGGCCCTGCAATTCGGGCAATAGGTCGGATGGCTTGGCAACGTGGAACGCGCCCGATGCGATGAACAGGATGTGATCCGTCTTCACCGGTCCGTATTTGGTCGCGACCGTGGTGCCTTCGACAAGCGGCAGCAGGTCGCGCTGCACGCCTTCGCGGGAAACACCGGCGCCCATGCCGCCTTCGCGCGAGGCGATCTTGTCGATCTCGTCGAGGAACACGATGCCGTCGTTTTCGGTCGATTCGAGCGCCCTGCGCACCACCTCGTCCTGGTCGAGCAGCTTGTCGGACTCGTCGCCGACCAGCACCGCGTAGGATTCCTTCACTGTCGTCTTGCGGGTCTTGGTCTTCTGGCCGCCCATCGCTTTCGACAGCATGTCGTTGATGTTCAACACGCCGATATTGGCGCCCGGCATGCCGGGTATCTCGAAGCCGGGCATGCCGCCAGTGCCGGTATCGCTCACTTCGATCTCGATCTCCTTGTCGTCGAGCTCGCCGTCGCGCAGCTTTTTGCGGAAACTGTCGCGCGTCGCCGGGCTCGCCGTCTTGCCGACGAGCGCTTCCAGCACGCGTTCCTCGGCATTGATATGGGCGCGCGCCTTGACGTCCTCGCGCATCTTCTCGCGCACCAGGCCGATGGCGATCTCGACCAGGTCGCGGATGATCTGCTCGACGTCGCGGCCGACATAGCCGACCTCGGTGAACTTGGTCGCCTCGACCTTGACGAACGGCGCACCGGCAAGGCGCGCCAGGCGGCGCGAGATCTCGGTCTTGCCGACGCCGGTCGGGCCGATCATCAGGATGTTCTTCGGCATCACCTCTTCACGCATCTGGCCTTCGAGCTGCTGGCGGCGCCAGCGGTTGCGCAAGGCGATGGCCACGGCGCGCTTGGCGTCCTTCTGGCCGATGATGAAGCGATCGAGTTCCGAAACGATTTCGCGGGGCGAGAATGTCGTCATATCGCTAAATTCCACTTTGCCACTGCCGGATGGACTCGAACGGATGCAGCAGCATGATCACGTTGAGTGTCAGATTGTCCCTGATGATGTAGCCGACACCGAATTCGAAGATGAGAGCGAGGGTCACGATCACCCATATAGGAAGCCTGCGCGCCATCACAAATCCCAGCACCATCGCCAGCGTGTCCGCCACCGAATTGATGATGCTGTCGCCGTAATAGTCGAGCGAGATCGTGCCGGCGCGGTAGCGCTCGATAATCAACGGGCTGTTCTCGAGAAGCTCCCAGCCGCCCTCGATGACGACCGCAAATGCCAGCCTGAGCCCGATCGGCAAGCGCGGGAACAGAGCCCACGCCAGCGCGTAGAACAGGAAGCCGTGGATGAGGTGCGAGAATGTGTACCAGTCGGAAATATGCTGGGAATTCTCCGAGCTCTGCACGATGCCGTGCCACAGCTTGACATAGCCGCATTCGCAGATAGGCGTTCGGCCCATGCCGTAAAGGGCTCCAGCCTGGAATATAATCAGGCCGAGGACGAGCAGAAGTCCCATCCGCCAGCTGTCTTCATAGGCCGAGACGGTCTTGTCGGCGCCGCTTGTACTCATGCTGTTACTGCCCCTCTTCGGCGCCTTATTCGGCGTCACCCTATTCGATATTGCCCTCTTGGGCGTCGCCCTCTTCGGCGTCAATTGCCATCAGCACGGCGTCGCCATATTCCGATTGCCTGCGATCGATAGCTCTGAACCCGGCCTTTTGATAGGCACGGATCGCTCGTCCGTTGGATGGATCCGGGTCGATGATGACACGCGGTGCCCCTTCCTCGAACAGCTGTTCCACGAACTGCCGGACAATTGCCGAGCCGTGGCCGCGTCCGACAAGCTCGGGCCTGCCGATCGACAGATCGATGCCGAGCGTGCCGAAAGGCTGGTCGCTGTAGGGGTGGCCGTCCTCCAGATGCGGATCGTAGCTCTGTATGTAGCCGATCGGCTCGCCGTCGAGCTCGATGATCAGCGGCTCGACGGAAATGCTGTCGATATGCTCGCGGATCTGCGCGATCTCCGTCTCGGGATCGTCCCACCACTCCGCGACATGCGGCTCGGCCAGCCATGCCGCGATCATCGGCAGGTCCGCCTCGGTCACCGGTCGAAAATCATATCTATTTTCTTGTTTGGCCATGATCTCATGCGAACCGAAGGTCAGCGAAGCAAAAACGGTTTCCACTTTTCGGGATCATGGCCAGCGGCCGGCTCAGCCGGCATCGAGGATTTCGATGACAAAATTGTTGTTGGTGTAGACGCAAATGTCGGATGCGATCTGCATCGCCTTGCGGGCGATTTCTTCGGCATCCTTGTCGGTGTCCATCAGCGCGCGCGCCGCGGCCAGCGCATAATTGCCGCCCGAGCCGATCGCCATGACGCCATGTTCGGGTTCGAGCACGTCGCCGGTGCCGGTCAGCGCCAGCGAGACCGACTTGTCGGCAACCAGCATCATCGCTTCCAGCCGGCGCAGATAGCGGTCGGTGCGCCAGTCCTTGGCGAGTTCGACGCAGGCCCGCGTCAATTGCTCCGGATATTGTTCGAGCTTGGCCTCCAGCCGCTCCAGAAGCGTGAAGGCGTCAGCGGTGGCGCCGGCGAAACCGGCAATGACATTGCCGCTTTTGCCGATTCGGCGCACCTTCTTGGCGTTGCCTTTCATGATCGTCTGGCCAAGGCTGACCTGGCCATCACCGGCGATCACCACCTTGCCGCCCCTGCGCACGGTCAGGATCGTCGTGGCGTGCATGGTCAGTTCGTTCGACATCTCTGCTCCGATCAGCACCGGTCCCGACAAGGCGATTTGGCGCATTACGAGTGACTTGATCGACCCTATGTATGCATAGGTCCGATGATTGCCAACCGGTCATCGGCCAGGCTCGATACTGCTTGGCACGGCAACTGGCAATCGCCGGATCATGCTGCTAGAAGGCTCTCGTTTTCAAGCATGTGGACGCTTGGAACGCCTGAACTCTGGACAAGGATGAACATGCCGCCCCGTTCCGCCAACGCAAGCCGCAAGACCAGGGAAACCGACATCTCCGTATCGCTCCAGGTCGACGGCTCCGGAAAATCCGATATTTCGACGGGCGTCGGCTTCTTCGATCACATGCTGGACCAGCTGTCGCGCCATTCGCTGATCGACATGACGGTCAAGGCCAAGGGCGACCTCCACATAGACGATCACCACACGGTCGAGGACACCGGCATCGCGCTCGGTCAGGCGCTGGCCAAGGCACTGGGCGAGCGGCGCGGCATCATGCGCTATGCCTCGATCGATCTCGCCATGGACGAGACGCTGACGCGCGCGGCGATCGACGTTTCCGGCCGTCCTTTCCTTGTCTGGAACGTTGTGTTCTCGTCGCCGAAGATCGGCACGTTCGACACCGAACTGGTGCGCGAATTCTTCCAGGCTCTGGCGCAAAATGCCGGCATCACGCTGCATGTCACCAACCACTATGGCGCCAACAATCACCACATCGCCGAGACCTGCTTCAAGGCGGTGGCGCGTGCGCTGCGTTTCGCGCTTGAAAGCGACCCGCGCCAGCCTGACGCGGTTCCTTCCACCAAGGGATCTCTGAAGGGATAGGCCATGGCCGTCTATGTCGTGATGGAACCGCCGGGCCGCGGCAAAAAGCCGGACACAACGGCCTTTGTCCGTGATGGGTTTTCCTGGCTCGGCTTCCTCGTGCCGCCGCTATGGCTGCTCTGGCACCGGTTGTGGATCGAGGCAGCACTGGCGTTTGTCGCCATGGCTCTGCTTTCGATGCTTGCCGAAGGGCTGAGCCTTGGGCTGGCCGGCCCGCTGCTGTCGCTGCTGGTATCGCTCTATGTCGGGCTGGAAGGGCAGGCCTTGCGGATCGCCGCACTGCGCAGTCGTGGCTGGCACGAATGGGGCATCGTCGAGGCCGACAGGCTCGACGATGCCGATACGCGCTATGTGCTGGAAGCCGAAGCGCATGCGGATGAGCCAGCGCCAGTGCCGCGCATCGTTCCGGACGCTGCCCATGCCCGGCCGGCACAGACTGGCATGGTGCTCGGACTGACCCACACGCCGGGAAGACCCTGACATGCGGGTCGCGATCATCGATTACGGCTCGGGCAACCTGCGCTCGGCCACCAAGGCCTTCGAGCGCGCCGCGCACGAAGCCGGCATCGCCGCCGCCATCGACCTGACCGCCGATGCCGAGCGTGTCAGAACCGCCGACCGCATCGTGCTGCCCGGCGTCGGCGCCTATGCCGATTGCGCGGCCGGGCTGCGCGCCGTGGCCGGCATGTGGGAGGCGGTCGAGGAGGTCGCGATCGTCAAGGCGCGGCCGTTTCTCGGCATCTGCGTCGGCATGCAGCTAATGTCGGAGCGGGGCCTGGAAAAGACTGTCACAAAAGGCTTTGGCTGGATCGCCGGCGACGTCAAGGAGATCACCCCGGCCGATCCTGCGCTAAAAATCCCGCAGATCGGCTGGAACACGATCGAGCTCACGCGCAAGCATCCGCTGTTTTCCGGCATTCCGACCGGCAGCAAGGGGCTGCACGCCTATTTCGTTCATTCCTACCATCTCGACGCGCAGAAGCCGGACGAGGTGCTGGCGATTGCCGACTATGGTGGTCCGGTTACAGCTGCTGTTATCAGCGACAATCTCGCCGGCACGCAGTTTCATCCCGAAAAGAGCCAGGCGCTTGGCCTGGCGCTGATCACCAATTTCCTGCGCTGGAGGCCCTAAGAAAATGAGCAAGAAAGGCTACTGGATGGCGATGGTCGATGTCCGCGATCCCGAGGGCTACAAGCAGTATATCGAGGCGAACGCGGCGGCTTTTGCGAAATATGGCGCGAAGTTTCCCGTGCGGGCGGGGCGTTATGCGAACCCGGAAGGGCCGACAGGCAACCGCCACGTCCTGGTCGAGTTCGAGTCCTACGACAAGGCGATAGAATGCTACGAATCGCCTGAATACCGGGAGGCATTGAAGTACAGGCTTGCCGCCTCGACCGGTCACTTCGTCATTGTTGAAGGCGCCTGAACGGTGATCCTGTTCCCGGCCATCGACCTCAAGGACGGCAAGTGCGTCCGCCTGAAGCACGGCGATATGGCGACCGCGACGATTTACAATGACGACCCGGCCGCGCAGGCCAGGGCTTTCGAGCAACAAGGCTTTGAATGGCTGCATGTCGTTGACCTCAACGGCGCCTTCAAGGGCCAGAGCGTCAACGGCGCGGCGGTCGGCGCCATTCTCAAGGCAACGAAAAACCCGGTGCAGCTCGGCGGCGGCATCCGCACCCTGGCGCAGGTCGAGGACTGGCTCGATCGCGGCCTGGCCCGCATCATTCTCGGCACGGTGGCGGTGCGCGATCCGGATCTGGTCAGGCAGGCCTGCAAGGCATTCCCCGGCAAGATCGCCGTCGGCATCGACGCCAAGGGCGGCAAGGTGGCGGTCGAGGGCTGGGCCGAGGCCTCTAGTCTCGGCGTCATCGAACTGGCGAAGAAGTTCGAGGGCGCCGGCGTTGCCGCCATCATCTACACCGACATCGACCGCGACGGTGTGCTGACCGGCATCAACTGGGACGCCACCATCGATCTTGCCGACGCCGTGTCCATCCCGGTCATCGCCTCCGGCGGGCTCGCCTCGATCGACGACATCGTGCGCATGACGATGCCCGATGCGCAAATGCTCGAAGGCGCCATCTCAGGGCGTGCACTTTATGACGGACGTATCGACCCGGCCGAGGCGTTGGCGATCCTGGCGGCCGGACCGGAGAGGGCGAGGGCGCGATGAAACTTTCGATCATCCTCGCACCCTATGACAGCGGCCTTTACCACGCCGGCTTTGGCCAGGGCCCCGACGCCATCATTGCCGGCGGCCTTGTCGATGAACTTGCCTTGCGCGGCCATGATGTCATCGTCGAGGACATCGGCGAGGTCGGCGATGCCCAGAGACGCGAAATCGCGACAGGTTTCGCGGTTTGTCGGGCAGTCGCCACCAAGGTCGACATGGCGCGCGACGATGAGCGTTTTCCCATCGTGCTCGCCGGAAATTGCCTGACCGCCGCCGGTGCGGTGGCCGGCGACGCCGCTGATTCGATCATCTGGATCGATCAGCATGGCGATCTCAACACGCCCGAGACGTCGGCCTACGGCTTTCTCGACGGCATGGCGCTGGCGACGACGCTGGGGCTCTGCTGGCGGCCGATGACGTCAGCCATTCCCGGCTTCCAGGCGATCGACCCGTCGCGCTGCATGCTGGTCGACGCGCGCGACCTCGATCCAGACGAAAAGCGGCTTCTGGAGACGTTGCCGATCATTCGCGCCCAATTGACCGATGCACTCGACAACGTCGGAAAGCTCAAGGCGGCCGGCGCGGCCCAAGCGCATTTGCATCTTGATCTGGATGTTCACGATCCGGATGTGCTGCAAGTGAACCGCTATGCGCTGCCGGGAGGTCCAAACCCGGAACAGCTGCGGCAACTGGTTTGCGGGCTGGCCAAGTCGATCCCGATCGTCGGCATCACCCTGTCCGCCTACGATCCTGCCTTTGACGCCAAAGGCGAGGTTCCGCCTGTCGTTGGGCAATTGCTTGGCGATTTTCTTGCCGCGCATGCGAGGATCTGATGCTGAAAGCCCGCGTCATCCCCTGTCTCGACGTCAAGAACGGCCGCGTCGTCAAAGGCGTCAATTTCGTCGACCTGATCGATGCCGGCGATCCGGTCGAAGCGGCCAAGGCCTATGATGCCGCCGGCGCCGACGAGCTCTGCTTCCTCGACATCACCGCCTCGTCCGAAAATCGCGAGACCATCTTCGACATCGTCGCCCGCACCGCCGAGCAATGCTTCATGCCGCTGACCGTCGGCGGCGGCGTGCGCCAGGTCGCCGACATAAGAAAGCTGCTTTTGGCCGGCGCCGACAAAGTGTCGATCAACACGGCGGCGGTGAGGAATCCCGATTTCATCGCCGAGGCGGCCGACAAGTTCGGCAACCAGTGCATCGTCGTCGCCATCGATGCCAAGATAGTGTCAGGCGAAGGCGAGGCCGACCGCTGGGAGATTTTCACCCATGGCGGCCGCGAGAAGACCGGCATCGACGCGGTCGAATTCGCTCAGCAGATGGTCGATCGCGGCGCCGGCGAGATTCTGCTGACGTCGATGGACCGCGACGGCACCAAGGCCGGCTACGATATCGCGCTCACCCGCGCGGTCGCCGACGCGGTGCGTGCGCCGGTCATCGCCTCCGGCGGCGTCGGCACGCTCGATCACCTGATCGAGGGCATTCGCGACGGCCATGCCGGCGCGGTGCTGGCGGCATCGATTTTCCATTTCGGCACGTACAGCATTGCTGAAGCCAAGTCGCACATGGCCCGAGCCGGCCTGCCGATGCGACTGGACTCGTCAGGGGATCGGCTCTAAAGCATGATCCCGAACCGAAGGTCCGCGCCAGCCAAGAGGGGGAAACCGGTTTCGGAAAAGATCATGCTTAAACAATAGATGGCGCCATGGCTGAGTTTTCGCTCTCCGATCTGGAGACAATCATCAGGGAACGCGCGCATTCCGGCGATCCGGATTCGTGGACGGCAAGGCTGTTCGCACGTGGCATCGACAAGGCGGCGCAGAAGCTCGGCGAAGAGGCGGTCGAAACGGTGATCGCGGCCGTTGGCGGTGACAGACAAGCCCTCGTTTCGGAAAGCGCCGATCTCATCTATCATTGGCTCGTCGTTCTGGGCGTCGCCGGCGTTCCGCTTGCCGATGTCCTGACCGAACTCGAGCGCCGCACCGGTCGTTCGGGCATCGCCGAAAAGGCGTCTCGGCGCTGATCGCTGCGGAGGGCAGGAAACTCGATGGACCAGCTCGCCCCCACCGAGAAATATTCGCCCTTCCGTTTTTTCTCGGCGGAAGAATGGTCGCAGTTCCGCGCCGACACGCCAATGACGCTCGGCGAGGACGAGATCCGTCGCCTGCGTTCGCTCAACGATCCGGTCGACCTCGAAGAGGTCAAGCGCATCTATCTTTCACTATCTCGGCTGTTGTCGGCCCATGTCGAGGCCAGCCAACTGCTGTTCAGGCAGCGCCAAGCCTTCTTCAACGCGGTGGATGTCGTCAAGACGCCCTTCATCATCGGCATTGCCGGCTCCGTCGCGGTCGGCAAATCGACCACGGCGCGCGTCCTCAAGGAATTGCTGGCGCGCTGGCCGTCGAGCCCCAAGGTCGATCTGATCACCACCGACGGCTTCCTGCTTCCCAACGAAATCCTGCGCCGCAACAATTTGATGGAGCGCAAGGGGTTTCCCGACAGCTACGATGTCGGCGCCCTGCTGCGTTTCCTGTCGGGCATCAAATCGGGGCAGCGCAGTGTCCGCGCGCCAGTCTATTCGCACCTGACCTACGACGTCGTTCCCGGTGAGTTCCAGACCATCGACCGGCCGGACATATTGATCTTCGAAGGCATCAACGTCCTCCAGCCGGGCAAGCTGCCAAAGGACGGCAAGATCGTGCCTTTCCTGTCGGATTTCTTCGACTTCGCCATCTATATCGATGCCGAAGAGGAACTGATCCATCAATGGTACATCGCCCGCTTCATGCGGCTGCGCGAGACCGCCTTCCGCGATCCGGACTCCTTCTTCCACCGCTATTCGCAACTTTCGCAAGCAGCGGCCCGCGCCATCGCCGAAGGCCTGTGGGCCAACATCAATCTGAAGAATCTGCGCGAGAACATCCTGCCGACGCGAGCCCGCGCCGATCTCATCCTGCGCAAGGGCGCCAATCATCTGGTCGAGGAAGTGGCGCTCAGGAAGCTGTAACAAAGCGGTTAACGGCGCTTTAATGCATGTCGCGCAAAAGTGTGCAGCGGTTTTGCGGTAACGACATGCATAAAACAACAACTTGAAGCGCGTCGCATGAGGCCGGTCAAACGCGACGCGCTTCAGGCAGTGCCCGTTATCGTTCGATTGCAATTCCAGAGCATTTGTCGGGAGCAGCCGGTGATCAATATGCCTGCATTGCGCCGGCCTGACATTTCCGCCTGGCGCGGAACGCTCCGCGCCGGCTTCTCAAATTCGCCTCGATAGGACTTGCGGCCACAGTCCTCTATGCGCTTTGCGCCGGCCTCTTCACCAGTGCCGGGTCAAGCGACCTGTCACCGGCCACAGCCTCCGTCGCCGCCTATGCGGTCGCGGCAATCTTTCCGGTCGCTCAGTCGCGGGCCTCGGCCGTGACACGAAGCGGGTGCCGGTTTTGGGAAAATCCGATGCCTGAAAAAAGTGATGGGCGGCGATACGGCTCGACTTGAAAGTCCGCGCTTTTGCGCGACAGCATTAGCCAGGATAGGTCACCCGCCGCAGCGTCAGATTGATCCGCCCGCCATTCCCGAGCAGTGCCGAGGTCGACGGATAGATACGGTCGACGCCGTGGAAACAGAGGCGGCCTTCGCCGCCAAGCACGACGACGTCGCCGCTTTTCAGCCTGAACGATTTGGTGCCGCCTTCGCGCGTGCTCTGGCCGACCCTGAACAGGCAATCGTCGCCCAGTGAAACGGAGACGACCGGCGCAGAGAAATCGATCTCGTCGCGGTCCTGATGAAGGCCCATCTTCGCGTCGGGCGAATAGAAATTGACCAGGCAAGCCTCCGGCGGATGGGGATAGGCAGACACCTCGCGCCACAGCTCCAGCAGCACGTCCGGGATCGGCGGCCAGGGCGTTCCGGTTACCGGGTGCGTCGGCTGGTAGCGATAGCCGTGCTGCTTGTCGGTGACCCAGCCAAGCGAACCGCAATTGGTCATGCGCACGCTCATCTCCTTGCCGGTGCGCGGCATCGCCGGCACGAACAGCGGCGCTTCCTGCACGACCTGCCTCACATCCTCGACCAGCGCTTCCTGCACGGCGCGGGACAGATAGAGCGGCATGTGGCGGACGCCTTTGGGCAGAACGAGCATGGTCGCTTGATCCGTTGGTCTGCAAACGACCAGAATGCCACCATCAAGCGAAAACGGCGACCCGAAAGCCGCCGCCATTGTCGATTGCTGTTGCCGATCTGGCTCGATCTGGTCAGGCCTGATCGAGGTCCGGGATGCGCAGGACCTGCCCTGGATAGATCTTGTCCGGGTCGGTCAGCATCGGCTTGTTGGCCTCGAAAATGATCGTGTTCTTCGCACCCTTGCCCTTGCCATAGCTTTTTTCGGCGATCTTCCAGAGATTGTCACCTTTCTTGACCGTGTAGAAGGTCGGTTCCTTGGCCGGGGCTGCGGGCGTGCCGGCCTCGGGTGCGGCGACCTGCAATTCATCCGCCTGCACCTTGGACACGCCGAGCGTGTTGCCGACGGCGATGATGGCTTTTTCGAAGATCGACTGATCCTTGACCACGCCTTTCAGCACAGCCGTATCGCCCTTGACGTCGACTTCCACATTGTCGGTGCCGAGCGCGTGCGAATCGAGTTCCTTCTTCAGCGTATCGGCGGTCGGCTCCGGCTCATCGTCGCCGAAGCCGAGCTTCTTGCCGACGCCCTTGACGAAATCAAACATGCCCATCTGCGGTCTCCTTGCTGTGACGAATACCGAACTTGCCACCTGCAACCTCGAATTGGAAGCGGTCTCGACCGCGATCGATGTCGCGCCTGCCGCATCGGCCCAGAACTCGGAATCGATTTTTGGAAAAGCACCATGCGTGGCTGCCCGAGCGCGCACCCTTTGCGTCCGGGTGGACGCGCGTCAATCGTCGTCCACCCGACCGCGCAGCTTCTTGATCGTGCCGCGCCCAGCCTTGGTCTTCAGCCGCCTTTCGACCGCGCCTTTCGAAGGCCTCGTCTTCTTGCGCGGCGGCGGCGGCGGTTCGGCGGCCCTGGCGACCAGTTCCGCAAGCCGCGCCCGGGCGTCCGCCCGGTTCTGCTCTTGCGTGCGGAAGCGACCGGCCTCGATGACGATGACGCCGTCCTTGGTGGCGCGCTGGCCGGCCAGCTTAATGGTTCGCTCGCGGACGCGCTCCGACAGGCCAGGCGCATTCGCTGCATCGAAGCGCAATTGCACGGCCGTCGCCACCTTGTTGACGTTCTGGCCGCCGGGGCCGGACGAGCGGATGAAGTCCTCGTGCAGGTCATCCGGATGGATCACCGCATCGTCGGCAATGATGATCTTGTCGTCGGCGTTCATGCCGCAGTCATGGCGCGGCGAACGAAAAAAGAAAAGGCCCGGGTCGGGCCTTCCCCCGGGTCGGGCCTTCCCGATCCCGGTCCCGGAGGCGTTCCCGATCCCCGGTCCGGTGTCTCGAGACGCAGCGGCGACTATTCCGCGGCTTCGCGCATGCGCGGCGCGGCGCCGAGCACGATGGCGTCGACATGAGGTTCGAATTTTTCGAAATTGACGGCGAACATGCCGACCAGCCTCGCCGCCTGCAGGTCATAGGCTGAGGTATCGGCCCAAGTCGATCGTGGGTCGAGAATGGCACGGTCGACGCCCGCGACCGCCACCGGCACCTCGAAACCAAAATTGGCGTCGGTCCGGTAATCGGCCCCTTTCAGCGAGCCGTCGAGCGCCGCGGCGAGCAGCGCCCGCGTCGCCTTGATCGGCATCCGCTTGCCGGTGCCGTAGGCGCCGCCGGTCCAGCCGGTGTTGACCAGCCAGCAATCGACACCGTGATGGGCGATCAGCTCGCGAAGCAGATTGCCGTATTCCGACGGATGGCGCGGCATGAACGGTGCGCCGAAACAGGTCGAAAACGTCGCTTCGGGTTCGGTGACGCCCTTTTCGGTCCCTGCCACCTTGGCGGTGTAGCCGGAGAGAAAATGATACATCGCCTGCGCCGGGGTCAGCCGGGCGATCGGCGGCATCACGCCGAATGCGTCGGCGGTCAGCATGATGATGTTTTTCGGGTGACCGGCGCGGCCTGTCTTGCTGGCGTTGGGGATGAAGTGGAGCGGATAGGCGCAGCGCGTGTTTTCAGTGAGATTGCCGTCGTTGAAATCCGGCACGCGGCCGGCGTCGAGCACCACATTCTCCAGCACCGTGCCGAAGCGCTGGGTGGTGGCGAAGATCTCCGGCTCGGCTTCGGCCGAGAGCTTTATCGTCTTGGCATAGCAGCCGCCTTCGAAGTTGAAGATGCCATGCGGACCCCAGCCGTGCTCGTCGTCGCCGACCAGCGTGCGCGACGGATCGGCCGACAGCGTCGTCTTGCCGGTTCCCGAGAGGCCGAAGAAGATGGCCGCGTCTCCGCCGGCGCCTTCATTGGCCGAGCAGTGCATCGGCATCACGCCCTTCGCCGGCAACTGATAGTTGAGCACGGTGAACACCGATTTTTTCATTTCGCCGGCATAGGAGGTGCCGCCGATCAGCACGATCATGCGCGTCAGATCGACGGCGATCACCGTTCCGGTTCGGGTGCCGTGGCGGACGGGATCGGCACGGAACGACGGCAGGTCGATGATCGTCAACTCGGGCACGAAATGCTCGAGCTCGGCGGCTTGCGGGCGAATGAGCAGATTGCGGATGAACAAGGAGTGCCAGGCAAGCTCGGTGACGACCCGGGTCGTCAGCTTCAAGTCCTCATCGGCGCCGCCGACCAGGTCCTGCACATAAAGATCCTTGTCCGCCGCGTGGACGCGAAAATCGGCGAGCAGCGTGTCAAACTGGGCCGGCGAAATCGACTTGTTGTTGTCCCACCAGACATGCGGCCCGGTGGTCTCGTCGCGCACGACGAATTTGTCCTTGGGCGAGCGGCCGGTGTGCTGCCCGGTCTCGGCGACCAGCGCGCCATGCGCGGTGAGCCGGGCCTCGCCGCGGCGGATCGCTTCCTCGTAAAGGACGGCCTCGCCGAAATTATAGCACACCGCGCCGGTGGTTTTCAGGCCGATCCGGTCGATCGCCCATGCGGGATTGCGTTTGCCGGCTTCCGACATGAGGGGTTCCTTCTTCGATTGCAGCATCCTGGCCGGCGAACTTCCGGAGCCCCCAACGATGGAGACTGTAACGGTCAGAACCAGAAAAGCCAAATGATATCAAATATTTAATCGATTTAAATATTTTGAAAGTTGTTTAAATCGTTTATATGTGCGAAAAATCAGGCGGGTGCCCAAAGGATTGGCGGTCTGTATCGGTCCAATCCATGTTGAGGTGAGATTGTGGCCGCCGGCATGCCGCTCGTGACAGCGGACGAAGCCTGTGCCACATTTTGTACCTAATTTGTCCTGCAAAAGCCCCTTCTCGACCAAAGAAGGGACAGCTCATGAGGGAGCCACTTGAAATGGCAACAATCGCGCTTGTCGACGACGACCGCAACATTCTGACTTCGGTGTCGATCGCCCTCGAATCGGAGGGGTATCGCGTCGAAACCTATACGGATGGGGCGTCGGCGCTGGAAGGCCTGGCAGCGCGCCCGCCGAATCTCGCCATCCTCGACATCAAGATGCCGCGCATGGACGGCATGGAGCTTCTGCGCCGGATGCGCCAGAAATCCGACCTGCCGGTGATCTTCCTGACCTCCAAGGACGACGAGATCGATGAGCTTTTCGGCCTCAAGATGGGCGCCGACGACTTTATCCGCAAACCCTTTTCGCAGCGTCTTCTGGTCGAGCGGGTTCGCGCCGTGCTACGCCGTGCCAGCGCCCGCGAGGCGTCGGCCAAGACGCCCAACCAGCAGGCCCGCTCGCTTGAGCGCGGCCAGCTTGTCATGGACCAGGAGCGCCACACCTGCACCTGGAAAGGCGAGCCGGTGACGCTTACCGTCACCGAATTCCTGATCCTGCATTCACTGGCCCAACGCCCCGGTGTGGTAAAAAGCCGTGATGCGCTGATGGATTCGGCCTATGATGAGCAGGTCTATGTCGATGACCGCACCATCGACAGTCACATCAAGCGGCTTCGCAAGAAGTTCAAGGCCGTCGATGATGACTTCGAGATGATCGAAACCCTTTACGGAGTCGGATATCGGTTTCGCGAAGCATGAATTGATGCATGTCGCCAAAAGTGGTCCCGGTTCTGGGACACCGACATGCTCAAAACTTAATGCATGTCGCCCAAAAGTGGTCCCGGTTTTGGGACACCGACATGCTCAAACTTAATGCATGTCGCCCAAAAGTGGTCCCGGTTTTGGGACACCGACATGCATAAAAACCAGGACTGAGCGGGGGCTGCTATTCGATGGCAGTGGACGTAGAGCGAGTGAGACGGACGGGCGCCCGGCGCCCGTCGCGGATTCTGCCCGCATTCCTGTCGAGGATCACGGTGCCGATGCGCCGCTTCCTCGGCCACCATATCTTTTCCAGCCTGACGCGGCGCATTCTCTTCCTCAACCTCGCCGGCCTGGCCGTCCTGGTCACCGGCATTCTCTACCTCAACACGTTTCGCGACGGGCTGATCGATGCCCGCGTCGAGAGCCTGATGACCCAGGGCGAGATCATCGCCGGCGCGATCGCGGCATCGGCGACGGTCGAGACCGATTCGATCAGCATCGATCCGGAAAAGCTGCTTGAACTGCAGGCCGGCGAAAGCCTGGGCCCCGGCTCCGATCAGCTCGACAATCTGGACTTTCCAATCAATCCGGAGCGCGTCGCGCCGGTGCTCAGGCGCTTGATTTCGCCGACGCGGACGCGCGCCCGGATCTATGACCGCGATGCCAATCTGCTGCTCGATTCGCGCCACCTCTATTCGCGCGGCCAGATCCTTCGCTACGATCTGCCGCCGACCGACAAGGAAGAGCCCGATCTTCTCGAGCGAATCCAGAAATTCGTCTTCGACTTCTTCCGCAACACCGCGCTGCCGGTCTACCATGAGCAGCCGGGCGGCAACGGCGCTGCATTTCCGGAGGTGGTCAAGGCGCTTACCGGCAGCCCGTCGACCATCGTGCGGATCTCCGAACAGGGCGAGCAGATTGTTTCGGTCGCCGTGCCGATCCAGCGCTTCCGCGCCGTCCTCGGCGTGCTGATGCTGTCGACGGAAGGCGGCGACATCGACAAGATCGTCGCGGCTGAGCGCAAGGCGATCCTGCGCGTCTTCGGTATCGCCGCCCTTGTCACCGCCATCCTGTCGATGCTGCTTGCCTCGACCATCGCCAACCCGCTGCGCCGGCTGTCGGCGGCGGCGGTCAGGGTGCGGCGCGGTGTCAAAAATCGCGAGGAAATCCCGGACTTCTCCGATCGGCAGGACGAGATTGGCAATCTGTCGATCGCCGTGCGCGACATGACCAATGCGCTCTACGCCCGCATCGAGGCGATCGAAAGTTTCGCGGCCGACGTATCGCACGAGTTGAAGAACCCGCTGACCTCGCTGCGCAGCGCGGTAGAGACCCTGCCTCTGGCCAAGAACGAGGCGTCGCGCGCCCGGCTGATGGAGATCATCCAGCACGACGTCAGGCGGCTGGACCGTCTCATCACCGACATTTCCGATGCCTCCCGCCTTGACGCCGAGCTCGCGCGCGAAGACGCAGGAACCGTGGATCTCAAGAAATTCATCACGGATCTGGTCGACGTTTCGCGCACGGCCACGCGCAACAAGAAGACGGTCGACATCGAGTTCAAGGTCGCCAAACTGCCGCAGGGCGTCAAAGGCTATTTTGTCGCCGGTCATGACCTGAGGATCGGCCAGGTCATCACCAACCTGATCGAGAATGCCCGCTCCTTCGTTCCTGAGGAGCGCGGCCACATCGCCATATCGCTGGCGCGCGCCGGCAAGGTCAACATCATCACCGTCGACGACAATGGTCCCGGTATAAGGGCCGACAACATCGACCGCATCTTCGAGCGCTTCTACACCGACCGGCCGGCCGGCGAGGCGTTCGGCCAGAACTCGGGTCTTGGCCTGTCGATCAGCAGGCAGATCGTCGAAGCCCATGGCGGCACGCTGACCGCCGAGAACATCCCGGGCACCAAACCCGGCGAGATCAAGGGCGCGCGTTTCGTCGTGACACTGCCGGCGGAAGGCTGACGCATGATCCCGAACCGAAGATCCGCGCAGCGAAAAGTGGGAATCGGTTTTTTCGGGCACGACAATGCCTGAGCCGACTGTGAAGGCTGAGAACATTCACGGCACGGCGATCCTGATCGGCGAGCGTGGTGTCCTCATCACGGGACCGTCCGGCTCGGGCAAGACGACGCTGGCGTTCGCCCTCATCGATCATTGCCGCCAACGTGGATTGTTTTCGCGGCTGATCGGTGACGACAGGCTCCTCGCGGCCGATCACGCGGGGCGGCTGGTCTGCCGGGTGCCCGCTCCCATCGCCGGCCTCGCCGAGGTGCCCGGATTCGGCCCGCGGCCATTGTCGTTCGAGCCCGGCGGCGTCATCGACCTTTGCGTCCGGCTGGTCCCGGCAAGCGAAATGGACCGCTTCCAGGAAGATGCCAGCGAGCCCATCGCGGGCTGTCCGCTGCCGCGTATTGATCTTGCCGAACGCAATGTTCCAGCGGCCTTGCCGGCCGTGATGGCGCGGCTGCCAATTGCGCCTTTCGTATGATGCGATTTCGAATTGTTGCTGCAATGCGTCAAAATGGCCAGTGCCTGTGCAATTTTGGGCTTGTCAACGCGCCTCGCGTCGACAAGATAGCGCTCCCGCCGCCTGAAAAGGCCGGCGAGCATGAAACGCCTGTGAAGCGGCGATGACGGGAGCCACCAAAGAATGATCGGACTCGTGCTTGTAACGCACGGTCAACTGGCCGCCGAATTCCGCCATGCCGTGGAACATGTCGTCGGGCCACAAGACAGTTTCGAGACCGTGGCGATCGGCGCCGATGACGATATGGAGCAGCGCCGCAGCGACATCATCGACGCCGTTGCCCGTGTCGACACGGGAGCGGGCGTCATCGTCTTGACAGACATGTTCGGCGGCACGCCTTCCAATCTTGCAATTTCGGTGATGGAATCCGGTCGTACCGAGGTCATTGCCGGCATGAACCTCCCGATGCTGATCAAGCTGTCCAGCATTCGCAAGGGCGACAATATGAGCGCAGCGCTGGACGAGGCGCAGGCGGCCGGCCGCAAATACATCAATGTCGCCAGCCAGCTTCTGAGCAGCAAATGAGCGCGCTGTCGGCCAACAAGGGTGACATCGTCCGGGAATTTCCAATCGTCAACCAGCGTGGCCTGCATGCCCGCGCCTCGGCAAAATTCGTTCAGGTCGCCAGCGGTTTCGACGCCTCCGTCCAGGTCGAGAAGGACGGCGTCACGGTTGGTGGCACCTCGATCATGGGCCTCATGATGCTGGCGGCAAGCCCCGGCTATTCGATCCGCGTCACCGCCAGCGGCCCGGAGGCCGAGCAGGTGATCGACGCGCTGGAGCAACTGGTCGCCTCCCGCTTCGGCGAAGAGTCCTGACGCCTGGAGCGCGTCGCGGCTGAACCCGATTTCGCGCCGGCGCGCCTTCGAAGACATGCACGGATAAAGATTTCTTTATATCCCATTGTCGTCCGACCGACGATCTGCTAGTCAGGCCGGCAACCCGCGCCCTTCGACACGCCTTCCGGCGCGGGCGCATCCCGAAGACAATTCTTGATCGGAGCACTGCCATGACGGGTAGCAATGACTATGTGGTCGCCGACATCTCGCTTGCCGGCTGGGGCCGCAAGGAGATCGAGATCGCCGAAACCGAAATGCCGGGCCTGATGGCCTGCCGCGAAGAATTCGGCAAGGCGCAGCCGCTCAAGGGCGCGCGCATCACCGGCTCGCTGCACATGACCATCCAGACGGCGGTGCTGATCGAAACGCTGAAGGCGCTCGGCGCCGAGATCCGCTGGGCCTCCTGCAACATCTTCTCGACCCAGGACCACGCGGCCGCGGCCATCGCCGAGGCCGGCATTCCGGTCTTCGCGGTCAAGGGCGAGTCGCTCGAGGACTACTGGGTCTACACCGACCAGATATTCCAGTGGGCCGATGGCGGCACCTCCAACATGATCCTCGACGATGGCGGCGATGCCACCATGTACATCCTGATCGGCGCGCGCGCCGAAGCCGGCGAGGATGTGCTCTCCAATCCGGGCAGCGAGGAGGAAGAAATCCTGTTTGCCCAGATCAAGAAGCGGATGGCGGCATCGCCCGGTTTCTTCGCCAAGCAGAAGGAAGCGATCCGCGGCGTCACCGAAGAGACGACGACCGGCGTCAACCGGCTCTATCAGTTACAGAAGAAGGGCCTGCTGCCGTTCCCGGCGATCAACGTCAACGATAGCGTGACCAAGTCGAAATTCGACAATAAATATGGCTGCAAGGAATCGCTGGTCGACGGCATTCGCCGCGGCACCGACACGATGATGGCCGGCAAGGTTGCGGTCGTCTGCGGCTATGGCGACGTCGGCAAGGGCTCTTCGGCGTCGCTCAAGGGCGCCGGCGCCCGCGTCAAGGTCACCGAGGTCGATCCGATCTGCGCATTGCAGGCGGCAATGGATGGCTTCGAAGTCGTCACCCTCGAAGATGCCGCCCCGACCGCCGACATCATCATCACCACCACCGGCAACAAGGATGTCGTCACCATCGACCATATGCGGGCGATGAAGGACATGGTGATCGTCGGCAATATCGGCCACTTCGACAACGAGATCCAGGTGGCGTCGCTGCGCAATCTGAAGTGGACCAACATCAAGCCGCAGGTCGACATGATCACCTTCCCGGACGGCAAGCGGATGATCCTTTTGTCGGAAGGCCGCCTGCTCAATCTCGGCAACGCCACCGGCCACCCGAGCTTCGTCATGTCGGCGTCCTTCACCAACCAGGTGCTGGCCCAGATCGAGCTGTACACCAAGCCCGGCCAGTATCAGAACCAGGTCTATGTCCTGCCGAAGCATCTCGATGAAAAGGTCGCGCGCCTGCATCTCGACAAGCTCGGCGCCCGGCTTACCGAACTGTCCGGCGAACAGGCCGCCTATATCGGCGTGACCCCGCAGGGACCGTTCAAGCCGGAACACTACCGCTATTAACCACAGCGGAAATTACCACTAGATATTGAGGCCGGGCGATTGACTTTCGCCCGGCTTTATTTTTGCGCTGATTGATTCTTCACGCCGATTCGCGCAAGCGCTATGGTGCTGATTCGCGGACCCGGGGACGAGGGCCGAGGCCCGCATCAGGGCGGTCTTGCATTCAGGCGGCGAAGAGGACCAGGACATGCCGGGGGATTACCCGCCTTGCGCGGGACAGGCCGTTTCCGGCGGCCACAACGATATGGTGACCACGGGTTCCGCTGCCAGAGGCGGAAGCCTCTTATGGCGCGCTGGCGCCCGCGTCGTAAACTTGCTTGCTTCTTCCGCGCTCGCCGGCCCGCTGCTTGGCCTTTCGGCACATGCTGGACCGGCTGCTGCATCCCAAGCGGCTGCGCCCAAAGCCGGGCTGTCGGTCAGCACGGTCGAGGTCATGCAACTCGCCATGTTTGTCGGCGTCATGGGCGCGGCACTTGTCTCGGCCATTTTCCTGATCCGCGAACGGGCGCGCACCTCGGCCCAGAATGGCGAACTCAGAACCCGCTTGGCCGACGTCAACGCTGCGCTGCAGCGCTCCGAGGCGCTGCTCAACCTGCGCGACCAGCGTGTCGTCGTATGGGCATCGGAAAACAAAAAGCCCGAGCTCGTCGGGACATTGCCGGTTGAAAGCGGGGCTCCGGAAGACCGTGCCGCCTTCCTCGCCTTTGGCCGTTGGCTGATGCCGCGCTCGGCGGCGGCGCTCGAGAATGCCGTGGCGGGACTGCGGGAAAAGGCGAAGCCGTTCGATCTGGTCATCGAATCGCAGGCCGGGGCGCCGCTCGAAGTGCACGGCCGCAAGAGCGCAGCACACGTGCTCGTCCGCTTCGTCTCGCTTTCTGAAGCGCAGCGAAGCGAGGCCAAGCTAAGAATCGAGAACCAGCGCCTTGCCGCCGACTATGACACCATGCTCGGTCTTTTCAACGCACTCAGCATGCCAGCCTGGCTGCGCTCGGCGGACGGGCGGCTGAAATGGGTCAACCGCGCCTATGCCAGGGCGGTCGAGGCGGAAAACGCCGAAGCTGCGGTTCGCGACGCGAAGGAGTTCCTGGGCGGCCAAGCGCGCGATGCGATCGCTGCGCAGCACAAGTCGCATCCCGTCTTCGAGCAGGCGCTTTCCACCGTGATCGAAGGCGACCGCCGCATGTTCGCCGTGACCGACTTCGCCGGGGCGGACGGCTCGGCGGGTCTCGCCTGCGACACCAGCGCCATCGAAACGATCCGTAGCGAATATGAGCGGACCGTGCGCAGCCATGCCGACACGCTCGACCAGCTCAACACCGCCGTGGCGATTTTCGATACCGACGAAAAACTGCGGTTTTTCAACCAGGCGTTTCAGAAACTATGGGGTCTCGACAGCGGCTTCCTGCACAGCGCTCCGGACAACGCCTTGTTGCTCGACCGGCTGCGCAGCGAAGGCAAGATCGCCGAGCAGCCCGAATGGCGGCGCTGGAAGGAAAGCCTGCTTGGCGCCTATCGCGCGGTCGAGTCGCAGGAACATTGGTGGCATTTGCCGGACGGCAAGACCATCCGCGTCGTCGCCAATCCGCAGCCCAAAGGTGGCGTCACCTGGGTGTTCGAGAACCTGACCGAGAAGATGGACCTTGAAAGCCGCTACCAGACCGCGGTGCGGGTCCAGGGCGAAACGCTCGACAATCTTGCCGAAGGCGTAGCCGTGTTCGGCCCCGACGGCAGGCTCAGATTGTCGAACCCTGCATTCGCAGCACTTTGGGGGCTCGACGCCGATGCCGCCAAGCCCAACGTTCACGTCTCCACGATCCGCGATCTGTGCGACCGGCGCGCCGCCGACAGCCCCTGGCGCGGGTTCGTTGCCGCCGTCACCGGTTTCGACGACGAGCGCCGCGACCGCCACGGCCAGACCGAGCTGAACAACGGCACCGTGCTGCGCTACGCGATGATCCCGCTGCCCAACGGGCAGGTGATGATGACCTTCGTCGACGTCACCGACAGCGTCAATGTCGAGCGGGCGCTGAAGGACAAGAATGAGGCACTGGAAAAATCCGACCAGCTCAAGAACGAGTTTGTGCAGCACGTCTCCTACGAGCTGCGCTCGCCGCTGACCAACATCATCGGCTTCACCGAGCTGCTTTCGCTGCCCTCGACCGGGCCATTGAACCAGAAGCAGAGCGAATATGTCGAGCATGTCAGCTCGTCTTCCTCGGTCCTGCTCACCATCGTCAACGACATCCTCGACCTGGCGACCGTGGATGCCGGCATCATGGAACTCGATATCTCCGAAGTTCACGTCGACCGGACCATCGCTGCCGCTGCCGAGCTTGTTGCCGACCGGCTGGAGGAGCATGCGATCAGGCTCAAGATCGATGCGACCACTGCGCCAAAGACGTTCCACGGCGACGAAATCCGCATCCGCCAGATACTCTACAACCTGCTGAGCAATGCCGCGAACTACGCACCGGAGGCGAGCACCATCACGCTCGCCTGCCGCTCGCTTGCCGAAGGCGTGGAATTCTCCGTTCACGACGATGGTCCCGGCATGCCGCCGGACCTGCTCGATTCCGTGTTCCGTCGTTTCGAACCGCGCACCAATGGCGGCCGCCGGCGCGGCCCCGGCCTCGGCCTGTCGATCGTCAAGAGCTTTGTCGAGCTGCATGGCGGCAGTGTCCGCATCGAAACCGGCAAGGACATCGGCACCACCGTCATTTGTGCCTTTCCCGACACGCCGTCCGGCATCCGCGCGGCGGCCGAGTAGCGCGTTCGATGGCAGGCATGGTGCTGGAGCGTTTTCTCGCCGACGAGGCTGCGACCGCAAGGCTGGGCGAGGATCTGGCCATGTCGCTGCGCCCCGGCGACGTGCTGGCTCTCAGAGGCGATCTCGGCGCCGGCAAGTCGAGTTTGGCGCGGGCGCTGATCAGGGCAATGACCGACGATGCCGGTCTCGACGTGCCGAGCCCGACCTTCACGCTGGTCCAGAGCTATGAGGCGCGCGTCCCCGTCCATCATTTCGACCTCTATCGCCTGTCCGCGGCGTCCGAACTTGACGAACTGGGTTTCGACGGGGCGCTGGCGCAAGGCGCTGCCCTGGTCGAATGGCCGGAACGGGCAGAGGCCTATTTGCCAAAAACTGCGGTGCTGATCGACCTCGTCCATCAGGACGACGGACGCCTGGCGAGATTGTCGGGACAAGGCGCTGCCTTCGAGCGCGCGGCGCGCTCGCTGGCCATGCGCAATTTTCTCGAAACAGCCGGCTGGGGTGAAGCGCAGAGACGCTATTTTATCGGCGACGCCTCGGCCCGCTCCTATGAGGTCGTCTCGCTGGCCGGCCTGCCGCCGCGCGTGTTGATGAACTCGCCGCGGCTGGTGCTCGGGCCGCCGGTCCGCGACGGCAAGCCCTATGCGGTGATCGCCCACACCGCACAATCCGTCGCGGCCTTCGTCGCCATCGATCGGGCATTGCGGGCCGGCGGCGTCAGCGCCCCGGAAATCCACGCGCAGGACCTGGACCAGGGCTTTCTTCTCATGGAGCATCTCGGCTCGGAGGGATTTCTCGGCCAGCACGGTCAGCCGCTGGCGGAGCGCTACGCGGCGGCGGCCGAACTGCTGGCGATGATGCATGGCAAGACGTGGCCCGATCGCATCAAGGTCGCGCCCGGCGTCTTTCACGATGTGCCGCCTTTCGACCGCGACGCCATGATGATCGAAGCCGAATTGCTGCTCGACTGGTATGTGCCGGCAATCACAGGCGGCCCGGCAAGCGATGCCTTGCGCGCCGGCTATACCAAGCAATGGAACGCGGTCCTCGACCGGCTAGAGGGGCGCGAATACACGCTCATGCTGCGCGACTTTCATTCGCCGAACATCATCTGGCGCGGCAATCGTACCGGTCACGATCGCCTTGGCATCGTCGATGTCCAGGACGCGCTGATCGGCCCTTCCGCCTACGATCTCGCCTCTTTCGCCATGGATGCGCGGGTTACGATCTCGCCTGAGATCGAGCGACGGACGCTCGATGCCTATATCGCCGCGCGCCATAAGGCCGGTGCTTTTAACGAAGACGAATTCGTCGAGACCTATGCGATCATGGCGGCGCAGCGCAATTCGAAGATCCTCGGCATTTTCGTCAGGCTCGAAAAGCGGGACGGCAAGCCCTATTATCTGAAACACCTGCCGCGCATTCGCGATTATCTCCGGCGGGCGCTGGCGCATCCGGCACTGGCCGGCCTGCGGGATTTCTATACCGCCCAAGGGCTGCTGGAGGAGCGGCCGCTGTGACGACACGCCCCAAAACCGCAATGGTGCTTGCCGCCGGGCTGGGAAAGCGCATGCGGCCAATCACCGACACAATGCCGAAACCGCTTGTCAGGATATCAGGCAAGACGTTGCTCGACTGGAGCCTGGACAGCCTGGCCCGTGCCGGCGTCGACAAGGCCATCGTCAACGTCCATTACTTTCCCGAGCAGATCGTCGCCCACGTCGCCGCGCGCCGCGCGCCGCGGGTCGTTATTTCCGACGAAAGCGAAACACTGCTCGATTCCGCCGGCGGTATCGTCCATGCTTTGCCGGAACTGGGAGGGGCTCCCTTTTACATCGTCAACGCCGACACTTTCTGGATCGACAGCGGCGTGCCCAACCTTGCCCGCCTCGCCCTTGCATGGGACGCGGCGAAAATGGATATTCTGCTGATGCTCGCGGATTCCCAGTCAGCAACCGGACACAGCGGCGGCACCGATTTCCTGATGGCGCCGGACGGAGCCTTGCGGCGTTCGAAAGGCGACCCGACAGGCCTGATCTATGCCGGCGCGGCGATCGTCCATCCCAGGCTTTTCAAGGATGCGCCGGCCGGGCCGCATTCGCTCAACGCCTATTTCGATGCGGCCACCGCAGCCGACCGCCTGTACGGCATGGTGATGCACGGCCATTGGATCACCGTCGGCACGCCCGACGCCATTCCGCTTGCGGAAGCGGCCGTTGCCACCGCTCTTGCTGAGGCGCCCGGCACTCTCACCGAGTTGACCAGCGCTCTCACCGAGTTGAAATGAGCGGCTCCCGCCGCGTTTTCTCGATCCCGCCCGGAGCGCCGTTTCTGCCGACGCTGGCCGAGGCCCTGCTGTCAGGGCGGCTCGTTTCCGGTTTCCGCTTCGACGGCGACCCGCTGGCGCTGGCCGACGCCACCATCTACGTGCCGACGCGCCGCGCCGCGCGGGCGCTGCGCGGCGTCTTCGTCGACTGTCTGGGTGGCCGCTCGGCGATCCTGCCGGTCGTCCGCCCGCTCGGCGAGTTCGACGAGGACGAGGCCGCGTTCGAGGCCGACGCATCGGCCGCCATCGACCTCGCGCCGCCGATCGCCGCGATCGAGCGCCTGCTGCTGCTGGCGCCGCTGGTGCGCGCCTGGAAACGCCGCCTGCCGGCGCATGTCGCGGCACTTTTCGACGAGGAGATCGTTGTGCCGGCGTCGGCCGCCGATGCCATCTGGCTGGCGCGCGACCTGGCCCGGCTGATGGACGAGATCGAGACGGATGGCACGGACTGGACCAGGCTCGCCGATCTGGTGACCGGCAACCTCGCCGGCTGGTGGCAAGTGACGCTCGACTTCCTGAGCATCGTCACCGAAAACTGGCCGAATCTCCTCGAGGAACGCAATCGCTCCAACCCGGCCGCGCATCGCAATGCACTGATAAGGCTGGAAGCGGCGCGGCTGAAGCGCAATCCGCCGACCGGGCCGGTGATCGCCGCCGGCTCCACCGGGTCCATTCCCGCCACCGCCGAACTGCTTGCGGTGATCGCCGGCCTGCCCAGCGGTGCCGTCGTGCTGCCCGGCCTCGACCTGATGCTGGATGAGCCGTCATTCCAGGCAATTGCGGTGCCCGGCGCGCGGCCGGCCTTGCTTGGCCACCCGCAATACGGCCTGGCAAAACTGATCGGCAAGATCGGTGTGCTGCGCGGCGATGTCGAGGAGATCGCCGTTGCCGAAAGGCCGCTCGCGCTGCGCGCCGCACTTGTCGGCGAGGCGCTGCGGCCGGCGGAGACCACCGAGCTGTGGGTCGAGACGCGCGCCCGCTTTACGACCGGCGATATTACCGCGGCCTTCGCCGAGGTGACGCTGCTCGAAGCCGCCGGCGAGCGCGACGAAGCAGTGGCGATCGCCGTCGCGCTCAGACGCGCCGTCGAACAGCCCGGCCAGCGCGCCGCGCTCGTCACCGGCGACCGCGCCCTGGCGCGGCGCGTTTCGGTCGAGTTGTTGCGGTTTGGTGTCGTCGCCGACGATTCGGGCGGCACACCGCTCATCAACACGCCAGCCGCCGGCCTGCTCAGACTGGCGCTTCAGGCGGCGTTCCGCCCCGGCGATCCCGTGGCCCTGCTGTCGCTGCTCAAGCACCCGCTGCTTGGCCTCGGTCTGGAACGCACAAGCGTCCGTCACGCGGTGGAGATCGTCGAACTGGTGGCGCTGCGCGGCGGCACCGGCCGCCCCGACGTCGCATCGCTGCCGGAGCTCTTCGATGCCCGGCTCCTCGAATTCGACGATCGCGGCAATCGCCGCCCGCCCTTCTGGCGATCGCGGCTTTCGGTCAGGCGCATCGAAGAAGCCCGAGACCTGCTGATCCGGTTAACCGCCGCGCTTGCGCCGCTGGTTGCCTATCGCGACGAGGAGAATGCCGATCTTGCCACGCTTGTGCGGGCCAGCGTCGTCGCGCTCGAAGGTCTCGGCCGCTCCGCGGGTGGCAGTCTGAGCGAACTCTATGCCGACGACGCCGGTGAAAAACTCGCCGAGCTCTTGCGCGGGCTGGTCGCTGCCTCGGCGTCGTTCTCCTTCGCGGCCGACGAATGGCCCGACGTGATGGAGGCGCTGATCGCACCCGAGACGGTCAAGCCGGCACAAGGCACCGACAGGAACATCGCCATTTGGGGTGCGCTGGAAGCCCGGCTGCAGAACGTCGACACGCTGGTCGTCGGCGGGCTCAACGAAGGCGTGTGGCCGCGCAAGCCGGAAAGCGACCGCTTCATGTCCCGGCTGATGAAGACCGGCATCGATCTCGAGCCGCCCGAACGGCGCATCGGCCTGGCCGCCCATGATTTCCAGATGGCGATGGGGGCGAAGAAAGTGGTGCTGGCGCGCTCTGCCCGCTCCGGCGACGCGCCGGCAGTGCCGTCGCGCTGGCTGCAGCGCCTCCTGACCTTCATCGGCAAGGACAATGCGGCGGTGCTTCGCCGGCGCGGTGATGAAATCGTGTCCTGGGCCCGTGCGCTTGATGCCGGCGAAAGAAGAGACTTCGCGCCTCGGCCGCAGCCGAAGCCACCGCTGGATGTGCGGCCGCAACATTTCTCGGTCACCGAGATCGAAACGCTGCGCCGCGACCCTTACGCGATCTATGCCAGGAGGATCCTCCGCCTGATGCCGCTCGACCCGGTCATCCGCGACCCGGGTGCTGCCGAACGCGGCACGCTGTTTCACGCCATCCTGCATCTCTTTTCGCGGACCGTGGCCGATCCGCTTGTGCCGGAGGCGCTGGACGGTCTCATTGCCGCCGGCCGCGAATGCTTTGCCGAGGCGGCCCTTCCTCCCGATGTCGAGGCGGTGTGGTGGCCGCGCTTCGAAAAGCTCGCCGCCGGCATCATCGAATGGGAACGCGGCCGCGCCTTCGCCGTGACAATGCGGCATGCCGAGGAGCGCGCCGAGAAAACCGGCGTCGGCCAGTCCGGCGTGACGCTGTCCGGCTATGCCGATCGCGTCGATCTCCTGGCCGGCGGCATGGCCGACATCCTGGATTACAAGACCGGCTCCTCGCCGTCGAAGGCGCAGGCTCATACGCTGCTTTCGCCGCAACTGGCGCTCGAAGGCGCGCTGCTCAGGCGCGGCGCCTTCAAGGGGCTTGGCGCGCGCGAGCCGTCGCAGCTGGCCTTCATCAGGCTGAAGCCCGACGGCGAGGTGTTCGAGGAATCCATCCTCGAATACAACCGCAAGCCGCGAACCGCCGCAGACCTCGCCGAGGAAGCCTGGGCGCGGCTCGAAAAACTGCTGATCCACTATGCCAACCCGGCGACCGGATACCTGTCGCGGGCGTTGCCGTTCCGCGAGGGCGAGACCGACGGCGACTACGACCATCTCGCCCGCGTGCTCGAATGGTCTGCCGGCGGCGACGCCGACGACGAGGGAGGGGAGGCATGAAGAAGGCCTATCCCATCCCGACCGATACCGCCGTCAGCCAGGCAAGCGCCTCAAACCCGCAAAATTCCGCCTGGGTGTCGGCCAACGCCGGATCGGGCAAAACCCATGTGCTGGCCCAGCGCGTCATCCGTCTTCTGCTGCGTGGCACCGATCCGTCGAAGATACTGTGCCTGACCTACACCCGCGCCGCCGCCGCCAACATGTCGAACAGGGTGTTTTCGACATTGTCGGAATGGACGGCGCTTGGCGACGCAGAACTGGCGACAAGGATAGAGTCGCTGGACGGTCGCCAGCCCGATCGCGAAACCATGCGCCGCGCCCGCCGGCTGTTCGCCGAGGCGCTGGAGACGCCCGGCGGGCTGAAGATCCAGACCATCCACGCCTTCTGCGAATCGGTGCTGCACCAGTTCCCGCTGGAGGCCAACATACCGGCCCATTTCGAAATGCTCGATCCGCAGATGGAGGCGTCGCTCTTCTCCGCCGCCCGCCGCGACATGATCTCGGGCACGGCCGCCGGCGATGCGGGGCTGGCCGAGGCTTTCGCCACCATTCTGGAACGCGGCGGCGAACATGGGCTCGATGCCTTGCTGGCCGAAATCGTGCGCAAGCGCGACGGTCTGCGCGCCTTCATCAGCGCGGCCGGCGGCGATGGTTTTCAGGCGCTGTTCGACGAGTTCAGGTTTCGCGCCGGCCAGACCGCCGAAGGCCTGGCGGCGTCCGTCTGGCCGCTGCCGGGCTTCCTGCCGGACTATTTCATCACCTTTGCCCGCGCTGCCGAAGACGCCGATGCCCGCTTCGTGCTCAACAACGTTCTGCCCTATGCGCGTCTTGCCTTCGCCGAGGATGATCCGGTTCGCCGGCTGCATCTGCTGGCAAAAGCCTTCCTGCGAACCGATGGCAAGCCTTATGAGCCGGCAAAAACGTTCAAGGCGTTGCTCGACCGGCTGCCGGATCTTGCCGAGCGCTATCTGTCAGCGGTCGATGCTATTCTCGAAATCTCCGACCGACTGGCCTTGTTCAGGATGCTGGAGGGCACACGTGCGGCGCTGACCATCGCCGACTGGCTGATCGCCCGCTACGAGCACCTGAAGCGCGCCCGCGGCTTCCTCGATTTCAACGACCTCATCACCCGAACTGTCAATCTCCTGGCGCGGCCCGACGCCGGCCCCTGGGTGCAATACAAGCTCGACCAGGGCATCGACCATATCCTGCTCGACGAGGCGCAGGACACCAGTCCCGACCAGTGGGAGGTGGTGAAGCGACTGGCCGAGGAATTCTTTGCCGGGCTCGGCGCACGCGACAATGTTCACCGCACGGTGTTCGCCGTCGGCGACGAAAAACAGTCGATCTATTCCTTTCAAGGAGCGGCGCCCGACTCCTTCGCCGACTCAAGGCTGCTGTTTTCCGCAAAAGTGCGCGACGCCAAAGCCGCCTTCGCCGATCTCAAGCTGACCTGGTCGTTCCGCTCGACCGAAGACGTGCTTGCGGCGGTGGACCGTGTCTTTGCCGACCCGCTCGTGCGGCGCGGCATCAGCCACGATCCCGACCCGCTGACCCACAAGGCGATCCGCAGCGATGCGCCGGGCTATGTCGAGGTCTGGCCGTCGATCGGCGCCGACGTCGTCGATGAGCCCGACGACTGGACGCAAGCCGTCGACCACGCCCATGCGCCGGCGGTGCGTGTTGCCGAAAACGTCGCGGCAACCATTGCCGGCTGGATCGGCGGCGGCGAGGTCATCGAAGGTCGCGGCAAGACGCTTCGGCCCGGCGACGTGCTGGTGCTGGTGCGCAAGCGCGATCGTTTCGTCCATGCGCTGACGCGCGCACTGAAGCGCCGCGACATCCCGGTCGCCGGCGCCGACCGCCTCAGCCTGCCCGGTCATATCGCGGTCAAGGACCTGATCGCGCTCGGCCACTTTCTTGTCCAGCCCGAGGACGATCTGTCGCTCGCCGCCGTGCTGCGCAGCCCGATGTTCGACGTTTCGGAAGAGATGCTTTTCGCGCTCGCCGGCGTCCGGCCGTCCGGCCTCTCGCTGATCGCATCGCTCAGGCAGCAGGCAGGCGAAAGCGCCGCCTTGGCCGCAATCGTCGCCCAACTCGACACATGGTCCGATGAAGCCGCATTCAGGCCGGTGTTCGAATTCTATGCTGGGGCTCTCGCCCGCGACGGCTTGCGCAAGAAAATGATCGCGCGGCTCGGGCCGGAAGCCGGCGACATCCTCGACGAATTCCTGAGCTTCTGCCTGGCCGAGGAGCGGACCGGCCTACCGGGGCTGGAATCCTTCCTGTCGACGCTGGAGAATGCCGGCCCCGAGATCAAGCGCGAAATGGACCAGACCCGCGACGAGGTTCGCGTCATGACCGTGCATGCCGCCAAGGGCCTTGAGGCGCCCGTCGTGTTCCTGGTCGATGGTGGCTCGGCGCCGTTCAGCGATCAGCATCTGCCGCGACTGATGCCGTTCGATGGCTCGGGCCAACACTGGGACGGCAAGGGCTATCTCTGGCGTTCGGCCGGCGATGTCGCCAATGGCTTTTCGCGGGCCGCTTCGGTCCGCGCGCGCGAACTGGCCGACGACGAATACCGCCGGCTGCTCTATGTCGGCATGACCCGCGCCGAGGACCAGCTGATCGTCTGCGGCTATCACGGCAAGCGGGTGCCGAATGCCGGCACCTGGCACTCGATCGTCAGCCGGGCGCTGGTCGGCGCGCCCGAAAGCATCGAGCGGCAGCATCCCGCCACCGGCGAGACCGTGCATCGCTTTCACGTGACAAAATTGCCGCCGGTCGCACAGGCGGCCGCCGAAGCGGCGCGGCAGGCGCGACAGTTCGAGCCGTTGCCGAAGAGCCTGTTCCAGCCCTTGCCGCCCTTCGAGGATCTGCCGCGGCCGCTGTCGCCGTCCGGCGCCTCGGCGCTGATCGATGAGGCCAGGCAAGCCGTAGTCGACACCGGCTCGCCGGTGCTGGACACCGAGGCAGAACCTGGCTTTGCAGTGATGCGGGGGCTGGCGCTGCACAAATTGCTGCAGATGCTGCCCGGCATTGCCGAGACCGAACGCCGCGATGCCGCGGAGCGCTACCTCAAGCGCGCTGGCGCGCGATGGCCTGAAACCGAGCGCGACAAGGCCTTGGCTTCAGTGGCGGCGATCCTTGCCGACAGCCGCTTCGATCAGCTGTTTGCGCCGAACTCACGCGCTGAGGTCGCGGTCATGGGCAGCCTGGAGGTCAAGGGCAAGCTGCGCTCGATCTCCGGCAAGATCGACCGGCTGGCGGTGGCATCAGGCAAGGTGTCGATCGTCGACTACAAGACCAACCGGCCGGCGCCTGCAACTCTGTCGGACGTTCCTCCGGCCTATGTCCTGCAACTCGCGCTCTATCGCGCGCTGCTCCAGCCGCTTTATCCCGGGCATGAGGTCTCGGCGGCGCTGCTGTTCACTGAGGCGCCACGATTGATCGAGCTGCCGCCGGCGGCGATGGATGACGCCCTTGCCCGACTCACGGGAGCGTGACACAACAGCTGCTTGAAGAAGGGCGCGATCACCACCACATTTGGTGCGACAATAACTCTCGGACAATAACTCTCGAAAGGATTTTCGCATGGCCACCGTCAAGGTCGACAAGAGCAATTTCCAGACCGATGTGCTAGACGCCAAGGAGCCGGTCGTCGTCGATTTCTGGGCGGAATGGTGCGGCCCCTGCAAGATGATCGCGCCGGCGCTGGAAGACATCGCCATCGAACTCGGCAGCAAGGTCAAGATCGCCAAGCTCAACATCGACGAGAATCCCGAGCTGGCCGCGCAGTTCGGTGTGCGCTCGATCCCGACGCTGATGATCTTCAAGGGCGGCGAAATGGCCGACATGAAGGTCGGCGCCGCGCCGAAGACGGCGCTGTCGCACTGGATCAACGGCAATCTCGCCTGATCCGGCGGAAATCCGCAGACAAGCCCGGCCCTCGCGCCGGGCTTTTTCGCGGCGTCATCTACAGTGCCGCGCGTCCTCCTGGACGCGCGAAGGACGTTGCAGCGCTTGATCCGACCCAGAAGATCGATTCGGATTTTCTGGGTCATGCGGCTGGTCCGCCGTGGCACTCGCCACTTGCCGGCCCATGTTCTTGTCTGGCTTAAAGCAGGAGAACGACATGACCGGATCCGCCAAGGCCACCGTCTTCATCGACAATGAGCGCGTCATCGTCACCGAATACCGCTTCGCGCCGGGCGACAATACCGGCTGGCACCGCCATGGCCATGATTATGTCGTCGTGCCGCTGATGGACGGCAAGCTCAAGCTCCTGACCAAGGACGGCGAATCCTTCGCCGAAATGAAGAAGGGGGCGCCCTATTTCCGCAAGGAGGGCGTGGAGCATGACGTCATCAATGCCAATGAGGGCGAGTATGCCTTCATCGAGATTGAGCTGAAGTAGTCCCACCGAGACCGTCTCCGCCATAGGCGTGAGGCGATCACCAATCCGCGATACGATCGCCTCCGACGAACTGCGCACTTTTCTCTGTGTATTCAAACAGTTCTATCTTCACGTTGTTAGGATCGCGAATCCACGCCTGGTAGGTATCATCGCATGCGTGTTTCTTTGACGTGACATCAACGCCTTTCGCTCTTACGTGGGCGATCGCGGCGTCAAGGTTTTCCACTTCAAGGCAGAAGTGGTTGATCTGGTTCAAGTCGCTATAGCTGGCCCCGTCTTTCTGGAACACCTCGACGTGGCTGCGGCTGCCGCAATTGAGGTAAAAACCGAAAATCTTGCCGTCGCGCAGGAAGTTGAACTGGGTGTCCATGCCGAGGACGTCCCGATAGAAGCTTCGCGTCACTTCGAGATCATCCGCGAAGATGCAAACGTGAGCGAGCTGCTTTACCTTGATCATGACTGGCTCCTCGTGGTGATTTGACGAAGTCCGTCATCATGGCCTGGTGAACCAGCGCCGCTCAAACCGGCGGCGTGCCGTTTTCAGCCAGCACCGCGCCGGCCAGATAGAGCGAGCCGCTGATCAGGATGCGCGGCGGCGGTCCGTCCCACGTGTCGCGCAGCAGCATCAGCGCATTGGCGACGGAGCTCACCGGTTCGGCCGACAGGCCGGCTTCGACGGCGCGGATCGCCAGTTCGTCATTCGGCACACTGGCCTCGCTGAGGCTCACCGGCACCGTGTAGACATGCCGCACCAGGCCCTTGAAGGCGCGGAAATAGCCGCTCTGGTCCTTGGTGTTGATCATGCCGCAAATCAGGAACAGCGGCCGCGGGTTTTTTTCCTCCTGCTCGGCCAATGCCTCGGCGACGACCACGCCGGCGCCGGGATTGTGGCCGCCGTCGAGCCAGATGTCGGCGCCCTTTGGCGCCAGTTCCGTCAGCCTGCCTTGCGGCAATTTCTGCATCCGCCCCGGCCAGGTGACATTGGCCATCGCCTTGTCGGCGACGCGATGGCTGATCTCGAAACCTGCCGACTTGACCGCCGCAATCGCCGCCGCCGCATTGGCGAACTGGTGGCGCCCTGGCAGGCGCGGTGGCGACAGGTCCATCAGCCCGTCTTCGTCCTGATAGACCATCCGGCCGTTTTCCTCGAAGGCGAGGAAATCCTGGCCATAGACGAAGGCGGGACAGTCGAGCCGCTCGGCGGTTTCGATAAGCACCTGAAGCGCCGTTTCGCTCTCTTGCGCGCCGATGACCACCGGGCAATCGCCCTTGATGATGCCAGCCTTTTCGGCTGCGATCAGTTCGACACGGTCACCGAGAAAGGATTCGTGGTCGAGCGAGACCGGCATGATCACCGACACCGCCGGTTCCTTGATGACATTGGTGGCATCAAAGCGGCCGCCAAGGCCGACCTCGATGATGACTGCATCTGCCGGATGTTCGGAAAACAGCAGGAAGGTGACGGCGGTGAGGATCTCGAAGACGGTGATCTTCTGGCCTTCATTGGCCTTGGCGACGCGGGCGATGGCATCGGCGAAGACCTCGTCCTCGACCAGCCTGCCGCCGCCGTCGGCGGCCAGCCGATAGCGCTCATGCCAGTTCACCAGATGTGGCGATGTGTGGACATGGACGCGGTGGCCGGCCGCTTCGAGCAGCGCCCGCGAAAACGCGGCGCAGGAGCCCTTGCCGTTGGTGCCGGCGATGTGGATGACCGGCGGCAGATGGTCCTGCGGATTGCCAAGCCGCTGCAGCAGCCGCGAAATGCGGTCGAGCGAAAGATCGAAGCCCTTCGGATGAAGCGACATCAGGCTTTCGATTTCGCGGTCGGCGGCAAGCGTGCTCATGGGAGAATCCTAGCGCATGACCCCGAAAAATCGAAATCGATTTTCGGAAAGGAGTCATGCGTGAAATCAAGATGCTACAGCGCCACAGATGGCGCGCAATCGCGGTTCGCGACGACGGATGTCGCGTCAGGCTTGCGGGCGTGCTTCCGCCGGCACCGCCACCGGCGGCAGGATTTCCGGTTCCAGCGGCTTTTCTTCTTCCGGCAGCTTGAGCAGCATTTTCAGGAGCCGTGCGATCGTCTGGCGCATCTCCAGCCGCGACACCACCAAATCGACCATGCCGTGCTCCATCAGATACTCGGAGCGCTGGAAGCCGTCGGGCAGCTTTTCCCTGATCGTCTGCTCGATGACGCGCGGCCCGGCGAAGCCGATCAGCGCGCCGGGCTCGGCGATGTGCACGTCGCCCAGCATGGCGTAGGAGGCAGTGACGCCGCCGGTAGTCGGGTTGGTCAGAACGACGATATAGGGAAGACCGGCTTCCTTCAGCCGATCGACGCCGATCGTGGTTCTCGGCAATTGCATGAGCGACAGGATGCCCTCCTGCATGCGGGCGCCGCCGGAGGCCGCGAACAGGATCAGCGGCCGCTTGCGTTGCACTGCGACCTCGAAGCCACGAACGATGGCGTCGCCGGCGGCCATGCCGAGCGAGCCGCCCATGAAGGCGAAGTCCTGCACGGTCACCACCACCGGCAGGCCTTCGACGGTGCCCAGCGCATTGATGATCGCGTCCTCCAGCCCGGTCTTGGCCTTGGCGTCCTTCAGCCGGTCGGTGTAGCGCTTCTCGTCGCGGAATTTCAGCGGATCCTGCACCACCTTGGGGTTTTCGAGCATCTCGTACTTGCCGTCGTCCATGAAGAATCTCAGCCGCTCCCTGGCCGAGATCTTCATGTGATGGCCGGAGGACGGGATGACGAACTGGTTCTGCTCCAGATCCTTGTGGAAGACCATCTCGCCGGTCTCCGGATCCTTGATCCAGAGGTTTTCAGGCATGTCGGTGCGCCGGCCGAGCATCGAATTGATCTTCGGTCGAACGTAGTTGGTGATCCAGTTCATCGCTTCGGCTCCTGTCCTGACGAAGAGGTAGGACTGCTATTCGGCGGCAGCAAGGCGGGCCGCGCGCACGCCTTGCGAAAGCCCGCTGACCAGCGTGGCGACCGCCTCGGCCGGGTCGGCGGTCTTTTCGCCCTTCGGCCCCAGAACATTGGCGACCGCATTGACGATCGCAGTGCCGACGACGACGCCGTCGGCCGACGCTCCGATGATGCGGGCCTGCTCGGCGGTCTTGACGCCGAAGCCGACGCAGACCGGCAGGTCGGTATGGCCCTTGATGCGCCTGACCGCCGCCGCCACCTTGCCGGTGTCGGCAAGCGCCGAGCCGGTGATGCCGGTCATCGACACGTAATAGACGAAGCCGGAGGTGTTCTGCAGCACCTTGGGCAGGCGCTTGTCGTCGGTGGTCGGCGTCGCCAGCCGGATGAAATTGATGCCGGCCTTCAGCGCCGGAATGCACAGCTCCTCATCCATTTCCGGCGGCAGGTCGACGACGATCAGCCCGTCTATGCCGCTGGCCAGCGCATCCCCGAGGAAGCGGTCGACGCCGTGGATGTAGATCGGATTGTAGTAGCCCATCAAAACGATCGGCGTTTCATTGTCGGCGGCACGGAATTCCGACGCCATCTTCAGCGTCTTGACCAGCGTCTGCCCGCCTTTCAGCGCGCGCAGGCCGGCCGCCTGGATCGCCGGGCCGTCGGCCATCGGATCGGAAAACGGCATGCCGAGCTCGATGATGTCGCTGCCGGCGCCGGGCAATGCCTTCATGATCGACAGCGAGGTGTCGTAGTCTGGGTCACCACCCATGAAATAGGTGACGAGTGCCGGGCGCCCTTCGGCCTTCAGCTTGGCCATGCGACGGTCGATGCGGGTGGTCATGATCAGATCTCCATGCCCAGCATATTGGCCACCGTATGCACGTCCTTGTCGCCGCGGCCGGACAGGTTGACGATGACGATCTGGTCCTTGTCCATGGCCGGCACGATCTTCACCGCATGCGCGATGGCGTGGGCGGATTCGAGCGCCGGAATGATGCCTTCGACGCGCGTCGTCAACTGGAACGCCTCCAGCGCCTCGTCGTCGAGAACAGGCACATAGTCGACGCGGCCACTGTCGCGCAGCCAGGAATGCTCCGGCCCGACGCCGGGATAGTCGAGGCCGGCCGAGATCGAATGCCCGTCCATGATCTGCCCGTCGGCGTTCTGCAGGAGATAGGTGCGGTTGCCGTGCAGCACACCGGGCGCGCCGGCGTTCATCGAGGCGCAATGCTCGATGCCGTCGAGGCCGCGGCCACCGGCCTCGATGCCGATGATCTTTACGCTGCGGTCGTCGAGGAACGGGTGAAAAAGGCCGATGGCGTTGGAGCCGCCGCCGACGGCGGCGATGATGGTGTCCGGCAGCCGGCCTTCCTGCTCGAGGATCTGGGCGCGCGCCTCGATGCCGATCACCGACTGGAAGTCGCGCACCAGCTCGGGATAGGGGTGCGGGCCGGCGGCGGTGCCGATCAGGTAGTAGGTATCCTCGACATTGGTCACCCAATCCCGGAGAGCTTCGTTCATGGCGTCCTTCAACGTGCCGTGGCCAGCGCTCACCGGCCGCACCTCGGCGCCGAGCAGCTTCATGCGGAAGACGTTCGGGCTTTGCCGGGCGACGTCGGTGGCACCCATATAGACGACGCACGGAAAGCCGAAACGCGCCGCCACGGTGGCCGACGCCACGCCGTGCTGGCCGGCGCCGGTCTCGGCGATGATGCGTTTCTTACCCATGCGCTTGGCCAGCAGGATCTGGCCGAGGCAGTTGTTGATCTTGTGCGAGCCGGTGTGGTTCAGATCCTCGCGCTTGAAATAGACCTTTGCGCCGCCCCCGAGGCCCTTAGCCGCGGAAACCTCGCGAAGATGCCTGGTCAGGCCTTCGGCGAAATAAAGCTTCGACGGCCGCCCGGCATAGTGGGTCGAAAGGTCAGTCAGTTCGGCCTTGAAATCCGCATCGTCCTTGACCTCGTTCCAGTGCCGCTCGAGGTCGAGGATCAGCGGCATCAATGTTTCGGCAACGAAACGACCGCCGAAGATGCCGAACATGCCCTGCTCGTCGGGTCCGGTGCGGAAGGAATTGGGTATCGCCGGCTTGTTCATCGCCGATCTCCTAGCTTGTGGTTTGAAGCACGGTCAGGCGGCGCGGCTGTCGCGTGCTGCCTTGACGGCCTGGAAAAACTGTTCGATCAGCGCCGGATCCTTGACGCCCGGCGCGCTTTCCACGCCTGAGGAAATGTCTAGTCCGGGCGGGTTGGCAAGCCGAAAGGCATCGCCGATGTTGGCGGCGTTGAGCCCACCGGAAAGCATGTAATCGACGCCTGCGTCAAGGCCGGCCAGAAGTCGCCAGTCGAAAGCAATGCCGTTGCCGCCCGGCAGTTGCGAACCCTTCGGCGGCTTGGCGTCGAACAAGAAACGGTCGGCAATGCCGACGAAGGGTCTTGTCCGCTCCAGGTCGGCAGTATCGCTGACCGGCAGCGCCTTCATCACCGGCAGGCCATAGCGGGCCTTGATCTCGGCCACCCGCTCCGGCGTTTCCGAGCCATGCAGCTGCAGCATGTCGGGCTGCATTTTTTCGACGATTTCATCCAGAAACGCATCGCCGGCGTCGACCGTCACGGCAACCGCCTTGGCCTTGCCGATTGCCGCTTCGCGCAAGCGGCCGGCTTCCGCCGGCTCGATATAGCGCGGGCTTTTGGCAAAGAAAATAAAGCCGACATGACTGGCGCCGCCGGCCAATGCCGCGGCCAATGCCTTGTCGGTCTTCAGTCCGCATATCTTGATGTCGAGCGCCATGACGCGGGGATTGGCACGAAACGGCAAAAGAGTCGAGAAAAAGCGCATGTTTGCCACCGGCGCGGAACGCGCTACCTTCCTAAGACAAGAGAGCGGAACGGGCTACTTACTTCAGATAATACCGACGGGAGCAAACAAGCATGGCAGACCATACCGTCGCCCAACTCAGGCAAAAAGTCGCGCAGGCTCGCGAGGTCATCGCCCATCTGATGGACAAGGCCGCCTTCAACGGCGCCGAGGCACACCGCGCGCTCGACTATTTTGGCAGCAATGCCTTCAAGAAGGACTTCCTGCCATGGCCGCGCCATACCGACGAAGGCTTGCGGCCGGAGGAGTTGAATGCGGCGAATGACGACTGAGCAGCAGTGCAGAACCTATTGATGCCGGCGGGACAGAGGGGGTGCGAAGGATCGCTACAGTTTTTATTCCGCTCCGCCTTCAAGCATCCTACTCGAACATGATCGCTTGCAGCGCGCCGCCATTGCGCTTGAGCCAGTCCTTGCAGCGCTCGGTGTCGGGGCAGAGCTGCTCACACAGTTTCCAAAATTTCGGGCCGTGGTTCATCTCCTTGAGATGCGCCACCTCATGCGCGACGAGGTAGTTTATGACCGGTCGCGGCGCCATCATGATGCGCCAGGAGAACGACAGGTTGCCGTCCGACGTGCATGACCCCCAGCGGCTCGACGTGTCCTTGAAGCGGATTGCCTTGGCGCGCTTGCCGATCGTCCCGGTGTGCCTGACCACCAACCGCTCGATCTCGCGCTTGGCCTCGCGCTTGAGGAAATCGGCGATGCGGCGCGGCAGGTGCACGCGCTCGCCATGCACGATCATCAGCGGACCGCGTTCGTCGCACGACAGCGTGACGGTACCGCGTTTCGAGGGCTCATGAACGATGCGATGCGGCACGCCGCGCACCGGTATTTTGATGCCGGGCCGCACCTGCGGCCTGTTGGGCACCTTGGCCAGCCGCTGCTCCAGCCAGTCTTGATGGCGGTCAAGGAATTTTTCCACCTCGCCTCGCCGCAGGCCCGGTGGCACGGTGATGCGCAGGCCCCGGCCACCGGAATCGATGCGCAGCGTCAATCGCCGCGCCCGGTCGCTCTCGACGATCTTGAGCGGCAGCGTGCGGCCGGCAACACAATGCTCCCGCTCCACGACGGGGGCGGGCCTGGGTTTGGTCAGGTTGCGGAAGAAGCCGAATGACATGGCCGGGACGATACGTGATTCGAGGAAAACGAATAGAACAAAAAAGAAACGGCGCCGCTGACGCGACGCCGTTTTTGATTATTATTTATGTCGAGGCAAGTGCCTTACTCGTCAAGCAGGCCTGGCGTGGATTTGCCACCGCCGGTTGTGGGCCCGCCGGTTGTGGGTGACGTCGACTTGTTGCGGTTCGCCATGAAACGGTCGAACTCTTCCTGGTCCTTGGCGCGACGCAATTCCCTGGCGTATTCGTCGAACTCGCTCAGCATCTCGTCGAGCTTGCGGCGCTCTTCATTGAGCCGCTCGAGTTCTTTTTCGCGCCAGTCGTCGAAAGCGACGTTGCCGGTGCGGGCGGAGCCGTGGCCCCAGCGCGCCGCTTTGTCGGAACCGCGGCGGCAGCCGGCGAAGATGCCGTCGGTCGCGCGGTTGACGTCGCGCTTGAAGCCGTCAAGCCGGTCGCCCCAGATGATGTAGGCGAGCATGGCGAGGCCGAGCGGCCAGAACACCATAAAACCGATCACCATCAGAGCGATGGTCGCCGGCGTCCAGGCCGGACGGATCAATGCAGATGTGTTCATTTTCTCCCAATCCTTCAGTTGGAGACAGCCAATCCCGGCTGCGTGGAATCGAAATGGGATGAGAAAAACGGCGATTCAAGACAGTGTCGGCCAAAACCGGACAAGCGTTTGAAATGATTATCGCTTTTTGAGCGTTTCAAGGAAAAGGACGACCAGGCCCGCAATCAGCCCCCAGAACGCCGCACCGACGCCGAACAGCGTCAGCCCCGAGGCGGTGACGGCAAAGGTGACGGTAGCGGCCATGCGTTCGCCGTCTTCCTTCAAGGCGATCGACAGCGCGTTGGCGAGCGGCGCCATCAGCGCCAGTCCGGCGACCAGCACGATCAGGCTCTGCGGCAGCACGGCAAAGATCGCCACCAGCGAGGCGCCGAAAATGGCGAAGACGAGGTAGGCAAGCGCGTAGAAGGGACCGGTCTTCCAGCGCTCGCCCGGATCGGGATGCACGTCGGGGCCGGTGCAGATCGCCGCCGAGATCGCCGCCAGATTGGTGGTCGAGGCCCCGAATGGCGCCGACAGCAGCGAAAGCAGGCCGGTGACCCCGATCAGCGGGCCGGGTTCCGGGTGGTAGCCCGCGGCCCTCAGCACGGCGAGGCCGGACAGGTTCTGCGAGGCCATGGTGACGAGATAAAGCGGCAGCGCCAGGCCGACGATCGCCGTGACGGTGAACTGCGGCGCAATCAGCGTCAATGTCGAAAGTTCCGGGGTCGGCAGACCACCGACCCGGCCGGTGAGGAAGGCGGCTGCGCCGCCGCCGATCAGCACCGCCAGCACCGAGAGCGCCGGATTGAACAGGCGGATGACAAAGAAGGCGGCGATCAGCGGCAGGACCAGCCACGGGTCGACGGGAATCGCCTTCACAGCATTGATGGCGAAGGTGACGACGATGCCGGCGAGCATGCCCGACGCGACCGAGGCCGGTATCCTGGCGATCAGCTTGGTCAAAGGCCTGAACAGGCCGGTGGCAATCAGCAAAATCCCGGTGACGATGAAGGCGCCGACGGCCTCGCCGATCGAAAAGCCGCTCGATGCCGCGATCAGCGCCACCCCCGGGGTCGACCATGCGGCGATGACCGGCATCCTGGTGCGCCACGACAGCCACAGGCTCTCGATCGCCATGGCGAGGCAGATCGCCGTCACCCAGCTCGCGGTTTCGACCTGCGTCGCGCCGACCGCCTTGGCGGCGGCGATGACGATGGCCAACGTGCCGCCGAAGCCGACGATCGCTGCGACGAAGGCGGATACCGGAATGGAAATGCGCATGTCCTAGCCTGCCTGCCGCACGATGGCATCGACCGCCCGCACCAGCATGTCGAGATCCTGAGGCCGCGACAGGCGGTGGTCGCCGTCGGGGATCAGCGACAGCGTGACGTCGTCGGCCGGCAGCAGGCCGACCAGTTTCAGCGCATGGCTCGGCGGCACGTCGGCATCGGCCAGCCCTTGCAATATGTGGACGGGGCAGTGGGTGTCGATCGGCCCGGTCAGTACCCGGTTGTTGCGGCCGTCCTCGATCAGCGCTCGGGTGTAGATGTAAGGCTCGGCCGAATAGTCCGACGGCTCCTCGAAAAAACCTTTTTTGGCAAGATCGCGCTTCTGCGCTTTGGTCAGCGCCGGCTCGACCAACTCGGCGGTGAAATCCGGCGCCGGCGCTAGAAGCACCAGACCGGCGATGCGGTTCTCGCCTGGCGTGTGCAATTCCTGGCGCAATTCCTGGACCATGCGCAGCGCGATCCATGCGCCCATCGAGGAGCCGACCAGGATTTGCCTGCCTTGCGTGAAATGATTGAAGACGGCGAGACTTTGCGAAAGCCAGTTCGAGACGGTGCCGTCGGCAAAGGCGCCGCCCGATTCGCCGTGACCGGAATAGTCGTGGCGCAGGAAAGCCCGGCCTTGCCCGCTCGCCCATTCCGCCAGCTTCTCGGCCTTGGTGCCCAGCATGTCCGACTTGTAGCCGCCGAGCCAGACAATGCCTGGCGCGGCACCCGCAGCGCGCCTGACAGCGATGCTGGTTCCGTCGACGTCGAGAAAAACCGGTGCGGTCATGGCTCACTCCTCACGCAGGTCTTTTGACACAGCGGACGGTTCCACGAAAAGTGCTCGGCAACTTTCTTCGTTTGGTGCAGGCAGAAGTCAGGGAACAGGTGATTTCCTGTGAGCGCTGTGCTATTGACTCCGGCCGCGCGCTCACCACATTGGCGCGTTCGCAATTCTGAATTGAAAACCCCTTAACGAAACGGCTCAAGGAGACCACGACCATTCGCAGACCTTTCAAAGCAACGGCGCCCACCAAGGAGGGCCCGCGCTCCAACCGTGACATCCGGGTTCCCCGGGTCCAGCTTATCGACGCCGAAGGCCACAACCATGGCGATGTCTCCATCAACGACGCATTGCTGCTCGCCGAAGAGGCTGGGCTCGATCTGGTCGAGATATCGCCCAACGCAGTGCCGCCCGTCGTAAAAATTCTCGATCTTGGCAAGCTGAAATACGCCAACCAGAAGAAGGCGGCTGAGGCGCGCAAGAACCAGAAGGTCATCGAGATCAAAGAGATCAAGATGCGCCCGAACATCGACAGCCATGACTACGAGACCAAGATGAAAGCGGTCCGGCGGTTTTTCGAGGAAGGTGACAAGGTCAAGCTGACATTGCGCTTTCGCGGCCGCGAGATGGCGCATATGGAACTCGGCATGCAGCTTTTGAACAAGGTTCGCGAGGAAGTTGCACCGATCGCCAAAGTCGAAGCTGAACCGAAGCTCGAAGGCCGCCAGATGATGATGGTGCTGGCGCCCCGCTAAGCGATTCCGCTAAAGCGGTCCCGTCAAAGCAAAGGCCGCTTCGGCGGCCTTTTGTTTGTTTTTGTCTTCGCCATGATTTCTCCGCAAGTTGCATCGACAAGGAGTCCGGGTGCCGGTCCTCGCGGCGAAAGGATTGTCCATGGCCGCTGCGGCACGTTCTCCGATTGAAAGATCGTTCGACGAAATGGGCCGCTATCAGCGGCGCCGGCGCGTCCTGCTGGCGCTGCTGATCGGTGCTTTTTGCGCTTTGCTGATCTTCGGCGGCTCCACGCACGATGAACTAGGCCACGAACGCATAGAGGGGCAATACGGCATCGCCCTGATACTGATCGGGATCGGCGGCCGGCTCTGGTCGATCCTCTATATCGGCGGCCGCAAATCGGCCGAACTGGTTGCTACCGGCCCATATTCGGTAATGCGCAACCCGCTGTATTTTTTCTCCACCATAGGGGCCGCCGGCATCGGCGCCCAGACCGGCAGCGTGATCGCCTCGGTGGCGTCGGCGGTTTTGTGCGCGGCCGCGTTCTACATCGTCACGTTGCGCGAGGAACGGCATTTGACGACCGTGCTCGGGGCGCCGTACAAGGACTACATCGCACGGGTGCCGCGGTTTTTTCCCAATCCCCGGCTTTATCGCGATCAGGCCGAGGTCACCTTCACACCGCGCATTTTTAATCACACGCTGCGCGACGGCTTGATGTTCGTGGCTTCCGTACCGTTTTTCGAACTCATCGAGTCCGGACAGGAAAGCGGTGTAATTCCCGTCCTCTTCTGGCTGTATTGAACTGCGGATGCCGCGATCACCGGCAAGTTCCTCGACGATTGGATTCCCGACATGCTCAATGAAGTTAAATCGGCGCAGGCCGAACAAGCGCAGGCCAGGCGTGCGCTGGGCAGGTATCAGCACGCGCGCAGGATGGTGCTTGCCGCCCTCGTGGTCGTCATGTTCGCAGCGCTGCTGTTTGGCCAGTCTGCTTTTCCTCCCGAAAGCGTGCCGCACGAAACGATCGAAATGGTCGGCGTCCTGCTGATCTTTCTTGGCATTGTCGGGCGCTTGTGGTCGACGCTCTATATCGGCGGACGCAAATCCTCCGAGGTGGTTACCGGCGGACCCTATTCGATCACCCGCAATCCGCTCTATGTCTTCTCCTCGATAGCTGCCGCCGGCGTCGGCGCGCAGATGGGCTCGATCAGTGCGGCGATCGGCTTCGCGGTGATTTGCGCCGCCGCCTTTCATGTCGTCATCCTGCGCGAAGAGACGTTCCTGAAGGAGGCCTTCGGAACGCCATTCCAGGCCTATATGGCGCGAGTGCCGCGCTTTTTCCCGAAGCTTTCGCTGTATCAGGAAGGCGACACCGGCGGCTTCAAGCCGCGCCTGCTGCGGACGACGCTGCTGGACGGACTGGTGTTCCTCGTCGCCATGCCGTTTTTCGAATCGATCGACGCCGCCCAGCAATCGGGCATACTGCCGGTGCTGTTCCGTTTCCCATAGGCCCAAGGTGTGTCGGCACAGGGTGTTGCACGCCGCCCCGCTTTGACGTATAGCACCGCCGTTCCCAAAAACCGCCCGGCAGGGCATGCCGTGGCGGTTTCATTTGCTTTTCGGGCTTTGGTCGGCCTGAAGCGAACAAAAAGCGCGATGATGCGCACATAAACGGAGTAGCAAAATGCCCAAGATGAAGACCAAGTCAGCCGCCAAGAAGCGGTTCAAGATCACAGGTACGGGAAAAGTCCTGTCGGCTGCGGCCGGCAAGCGTCACGGCATGATCAAGCGTTCCAACAAGTTCATTCGAAATGCCCGCGGCACGATGGTTCTGGCTGAACCGGATGGCAAGAAGGTCATCAAGAATTTTCTGCCGAACGGCCTCTAAGGCATTCGGTCTGGACAAGTTTTAAGGAGATCATGACATGGCACGCGTAAAAAGAGGCGTCACCTCGCACGCCAAGCACAAAAAGGTCCTGAAAGCCGCCAAGGGTTTCTACGGCCGCCGCAAGAACACCATTCGCATCGCCAAGCAGGCGGTGGAAAAGTCGCTGCAGTATGCCTACCGCGACCGCAAGAACCGTAAGCGTTCGTTCCGCGCTCTGTGGATCCAGCGCATCAATGCCGCGACCCACGAGCATGGCCTGACCTATGGCCGGTTCATCGACGGTCTCAACAAGGCCGGTATCGAGATCGATCGCAAGGTCCTGTCGGACATGGCCATCCACGAGCCGCAGGCATTTGCCGCCCTTGTGGCCAAGGCCAAGGTCGCGCTCGAGTACCTCAAGAACACCACGCCAAACGCTTTTGAAAGCGCTGTAGCCTAACCAGCGCCTTCCCAAGCACATCGACACTTGATTTGGGAAACCCGCGCTGGCAGGGCTGGCGCGGGTTTTTCTTTGCCTTCAATCGAGTCTGAAACATGAGTGACATGGAAACTTTCGAAAATTCCCTGATGAGCGACATTTCGTCGGCCGCCGACGAGCAGGCGATCGAAGCCGTGCGTGTTTCAGCGCTCGGCAAGAAGGGCTCGGTCTCCGAAATGCTGAAGACGCTCGGCTCGATGAGCGCAGAAGAGCGCCAGATAAAAGGCCCGGCGATCAACGGTCTCAAGAACCGCATCACCGAGGCGCTTACCGCGCGCCGCGCCGAACTCAAGGACGCAGCGATCGCGGCACGGCTCGCGGCGGAAAAGGTCGACGTCACACTGCCGGTGCGGCAATCGCCGGCCGAGCGCGGCCGCATCCATCCGATCAGCCAGGTCAGCGACGAGATTGCCGCGATCTTCGGCGACCTCGGCTTTGCCATCGCCGAAGGTCCCGATATCGAGACCGATTACTACAATTTCACCGCGCTGAACTTCCCGGAAGGCCATCCGGCGCGCGAGATGCATGACACCTTCTTTTTCCAGCCGGACAAGAAGGGCGAGCGCAAGCTTTTGCGCACCCACACCTCGCCGGTGCAGATCCGCACCATGGAGGTGCAGAAGCCGCCGATCCGAATCGTCATTCCCGGAAAAACCTACCGCCAGGATTCCGATGCCACGCACTCGCCGATGTTCCATCAGGTCGAAGGGCTGGTGATCGACAGATCAGCCAACGTCGCCAACATGAAATGGGTGCTGGAGGAGTTCTGCAAGGCCTTCTTCGAGGTACGCCAAGTCAAGATGCGCTTCCGGCCGAGCTTCTTCCCGTTCACCGAACCCAGCATGGAGGTCGACATCCAGTGCGACCGTTCGCGGCCGGGCGAGGTGCGCTTTGGCGAAGGCTCCGACTGGATGGAGATCCTCGGCTGCGGCATGGTCCACCCCAATGTGCTGAGATATGGCGGGCTCGATCCCGACGAATATCAGGGCTTTGCCTGGGGCATGGGCATCGATCGCATCGCCATGCTGAAATACGGCATGCCGGACCTGCGCGCCTTCTTCGACGCCGATGTGCGCTGGCTGTCGCATTACGGCTTCCGGCCGCTCGACATGCCGACGCTGTTCGCAGGCTTGAGCACATGACAGCGGCCCACACCGGCGGCTGCCGCTGCGGCGCCGTGCGGTTCGAGGCTTCGGCCGAACCGCACCATGTCAGCTATTGCCATTGCGGCGATTGCCGGCGGGCCAGCGGCGCGCCGGTATCGGCCTTCGTCGGCTTCATCACCGAGCAGGTCGCCTTCACGGGCAAGGCGCTGAAGATGTTCGAGAACGGGCCGGTGACGCGCTCCTTTTGCGGCATCTGCGGTTCGCCGATCGCCTATGTCGATGAGCGGCTGGCCGACCACATCTATTTCATGCTCGGCGCCATGGACATGCCGGCCTATTTCAAGCCGACGCACCACGCCCATGTGCGCGAGCAGCTTCCCTTCGTGCACATGCCGGATGACTTGCCGAGACATCTGAAGACCAGCGTGCCCAGACCAGACGGAACACAGTCATGAAATTCACCCTCTCCTGGCTCAAGGACCACCTCGAGACCGACGCCTCGCTCAGCGAGATCGTCGAGCGGCTGACCTCGATCGGCCTCGAAGTCGAGCATGTCGACGACAGATCGAGCCTAAAACCCTTCGTCATCGCCAAGGTGCTGGCGGCGGTGCAGCACCCCGATGCCGATCGGTTGCGCGTGCTGACGGTCGATACCGGCGACGGCAAGGCACCCGTGCAGGTTGTGTGTGGAGCGCCGAACGCCCGCGCGGGCCTGATCGGCGCCTTTGCAGTACCCGGCACCTATATTCCGGGCATCGACGTGACGCTGACGGTCGGCAAGATCAGGGGCGTCGAAAGCCATGGCATGATGTGCTCCGAGCGCGAGCTCGAGCTTTCCGAAGAGCATGACGGCATCATCGATCTGCCGGCCGATGCGCCGGTCGGCACCAGCTTCGCCGCCTACGCCCATCTCGACGATCCGGTCATAGAGATCAATTTGACGCCGAACCGTCCGGATGCGACCAGCGTCTACGGCATTGCCCGCGATCTGGCGGCGAGCGGACTCGGCCGCCTCGTCGGCGGCGCGATCATGCCGCATGCCGGCAGTGGCATGTGCCCGGTGAAGGTGACGATCGAAGCCCCTGAGCTCTGCCCCGGCTTCGCCCTGAGATTGGTGAAAGGCGTGAACAACGGTCCGTCGCCGAAATGGCTGCAGCAGCGGCTGATCGCCATTGGGCTTCGGCCGATCAGCGCGCTGGTCGATATCACCAATTTCGTCACCTTCGATCGCGGCCGGCCGCTGCATGTGTTCGACGCGAACAAGGTCGCCGGCAACCTTACCGTGCGCCGGGCGCGTGACGGTGAAAAGGTGCTTGCGCTTGACGGCCGCGAATACACGCTGGCGCCTGACATGTGCGTGATAGCAGACCAGGACGGCGTCGAATCGATCGCCGGCATCATGGGCGGCGAACATTCCGGCTGCGACGAGAACACCACCGACGTGCTGATCGAATCGGCGCTGTGGGATCCGATCACCACGGCCCGCACCGGCAGGACGCTCGGCATCATCAGCGATGCGCGCTACCGGTTCGAGCGCGGCGTCGACCCGGAATTCATGGTGCCCGGCGTGGAACTGGCGACCAAGCTGGTGCTGGACTTCTGCGGCGGCACGCCGACCGAAACCGAAGTCGTCGGCTATGCCGGTCACGCGCCGAAGTTCGTTTCCTTCCCGCTGTCGGAAGTGAAGCGGCTGACCGGCATAGAGGTGCTCAGGGACGAGAGCCTCGCCATTCTCTCGCGCCTCGGCTTCAAGCCGGACGGCGCGGGCGATGTCGTCAATGTGGCGGTGCCGTCCTGGCGGCCGGATGTCGACGGCAAGGCCGATCTGGTCGAGGAGGTCATGCGCATCCATGGCGTCGACAACATCGCGCCGCAGCCGCTCGGCGCGCATGGTGCCGTCAACGCCAAGATCCTGACTGTCCTGCAGGTCCGCACCCGCGCCGCCAAGCGGGCGCTGGCGGTGCGCGGCATGATGGAGGCGGTCACCTGGTCGTTCATTCCGGCAAAGCATGCCGAACTGTTCGGCGGCGGCCAGAGCGCACTGAAGCTCGCCAACCCGATCGCTGCCGACATGTCCGATATGCGGCCGTCGCTGCTGCCGGGCCTGATCGCCGCCGCGCAGCGCAATGCCGACAAGGGCATCGGCGATGTAGCGCTGTTCGAAGTGTCCGGCACCTACGAGGGTGACGCGGCCGACCAGCAGCGGCGCGTCGCCGCCGGCGTGCGGCGCGGCACGGCCAAGCTCGAAGGCTCCGGCCGCCACTGGGCCGGCAATGCCGGTCCGGTCGGCGTGTTCGACGCCAAGGCCGACGCGATCGCAGCACTTGAAGCCTGCGGCGCGCCGGTCGAGCGGCTGCAGATCGAGGCCGGCGGCCCGGCCTGGTATCATCCCGGCCGTTCCGGCACGATCAAGCTCGGGCCGAAGGTCATTTTGGGCACGTTCGGCGAGTTCCACCCGAAGACGCTGGAAGAACTCGACGTCTCCGGGCCGCTCTGCGGCTTCGAGGTTTTCGTCGATGCCGTGCCCGAGCCGAAGGTCAAGCCGACGCGGACAAAACCGAGACTGGAACTGTCCGCCTTCCAGGCGGTCAAGCGCGATTTCGCCTTCGTCGTCGACAAGGCGATCGAAGCCGGCACGCTGACCCGCGCAGCGCTTTCCGCCGACAGGAAGCTGATCACCAACGTCTCGGTCTTCGACGTTTTCGAAGGGGCGTCACTCGGCGCCGCCAAGAAATCGATCGCCATCGAAGTGTCGATCCAGCCGGTCGAAAAGACGCTGACCGACGAGGATTTTGAGGCATTGGCAAAGCGCATCGTCGAGAATGTGAACAAGCAGACCGGCGGCGTGCTGCGGGCCTAAGTTGCAAACTAAGAAGGGGTACCGCGCCATCTTGCCTTCTCCCCTTGTGGGAGAAGGTGGATTGGCGCGNAGCGCCAAGACGGAAGAGGGGTGTTGGACGGAGCGCGGCTTTTGCCAAGCTGGAACACCCCTCATCCGTCGCCTTCGGCGACACCTTCTCCCACAAGGGGGAGAAGGCAGAGCCGCGCGAGACCTCACGCTGGCGCTCGCCCCCCGGAATGGGCAACTCAAGCCTGGAGGGATTTCATAGCCGCTGTCATCCGTTGACCAGCGCCAGCATTTCTTCAGTGTAGCGCTTGCCGACGACCTTCTCCGGCGACAGGGCGTCGCCAATGGCCGCCACTTCCGCCTGGCTCAGCGCAATCTGTGCCGCTGCCGCATTCTGCTCAAGATGGCGGATTTTTCGCGCGCCGGGGATCGGCACGATGAAGTCGCCCTGATGCAGCACCCAGGCGAGCGCCAGTTGCGCCGGCGTCACGCCCTTGCCCGCCGCCATTGTCTCCAGCGTCGCGACAACAGCCGCATTGGCCGCCATGGCGTCGGCCTGGAAGCGCGGTAGTCTACGCCGCCAGTCATCGGCGCCGAGAGCCTCGGGCTTGGCGATCGTGCCGGTCAGCAGGCCGCGGCCGAGCGGGCTGTAGGGGACAAAGCCGATGCCGAGCTCGCGGCAGACGGCGAACACCTCTTCCTCCGGATCGCGGCTCCACAGCGAATATTCGCTCTGCACGGCTGATATCGGATGCACCGCATGCGCCCGGCGAATGGTCGCCGCGCTCGCCTCCGACAGGCCGAGCGCGCGCACCTTGCCCTCGCGCACCAGCTCGGCCATGGCGCCGACCGTATCCTCGATCGGCACATTGGGATCGACGCGATGCTGGTAGTACAGGTCGATCACCTCGACGCCCAGCCGCTTCAGCGGCGCTTCGGCCACCGCCTTGACGTGTTCGGGGCGGCTGTCGACACCCGCCATGCGCTCGACGCCGTTACCTTCTTCAAGGATTTTGAAGCCGAATTTCGTCGCGATCGTCACCTGGTCACGCACCGGCTTCAGCGCCTTGCCGAGCAGGATCTCATTCTCGTACGGGCCATAGACCTCGGCCGTGTCGAAGAAATTGACGCCGATATCGACGGCGCGGCGCAGTGTGGCGATCGCGTCCACCTCCGGCTGGCCGCCATAGCCGAAGCTCATCCCCATGCAGCCGAGACCGACCGGATAGACATAAAGTTCATTTCCAAGCTTGCGGGTTTGCATCACGCGTCTCCTTGTTGTGATGCGGCAGAGATAGCGCCTTGCACCGCGTTCGATAATCGGCTCTCATTTGCACGGGCTGTTCCAAGAAATAGAACAATGAAGCGAACTGATCTTTCCCAACTCGCAGTGCTGGCTACCGTCGCCCAGTGCGGCAGCTTTCGCGGCGCGGCCAAGGAGCTCTGCATCGCGCCATCGGCAGTCAGCCACGCGGTTTCCAGCCTGGAGGCGCGTCTTGGCGTGCGGCTCCTGGCGCGCAGCACGCGCAGCGTCGCCCCGACCGAGGCAGGCGCACAGCTGCTCGAGCGGCTGAGGCCGGCGCTGTCGGAAATCGATCTGGCGCTGGAATCGGCGGTCGAGGCGCGCGACCGGCCGGCTGGCAATCTCCGGCTGACCGTGCCGCGCACCGCCGCCCACCTGGCGCTGACGCCGCGGCTCGGTGCCTTTGCATCGGCCTATCCCGACATCGTGCTGGAGATCGTCATCGAAGACCGCTTCACCGATGTGGTCGAAGGCGGCTTCGACGCCGGCGTCCGGCTAGGCGAGAGCCTGCAGCGCGACATGATCGCGGTGCGCATCGGGCCAAACCTTCGCGGCGCCGTCGTCGGCGCGCCATCCTATTTCGCGACCATGCCCAGGCCGCGCCATCCCCACGATCTCGTCGGTCACCGTTGCATCCGCTTCCGTTTCTCCAGCGGCATCCTCTACCGCTGGGAATTCGAGAAGGATGGCGAGGAGATCGAACTGGCGGTGCAAGGGCCGCTGATCCTCGACGAGGACCATCTGATCGCCAATGCGGCGGCCGACGGCGCTGGGCTTGCCTTCCTGTTCGAGGACTATGTCCGCGAGGCGTTGGCCACCGGCGGGCTCATTCGCGTGCTGGAAGACTGGTGCCCGCCCTTCGACGGTTTCTTCGCCTACTACCCGAGCCGCCGCCAGGTGCGGCCGGCGCTGCGAGCCTTTGTCGATTTCTTCAAGATAGAAAGCCGGCTTGTGGGAGCGTCGTCGGCTTAGACATGACACATACAGGTAGAAGGGGATAGCCTTTGCAGGACCTGGTTTCCTCGCCCCCCTTTGCGGAGACGAGGAACCCAAGCTCTGCGGAGGGCAGCGCCGGCATCCGAACAAGCCGCAGACGATCGCCTTGCTCGCTGCCATGCTTCGCATTGGCTTTTTTGCCGATTTCAGGCAAACCTCCACGCCTGCAATTTGAAGAGGGAGAAGCCTGATGTTCCGATGGGGTGTTTTGTCGACGGCCAAGATCGGCCGCGAGCATCTTTTGCCTGCAATGGTCGAGGCGGAGAACGGCGTGCTGTCGGCGATCGCCAGCCGCGACCTGTCGAAAGCCCGTGCCCTGGCCGATCGGTTCGGCGCCCCCCATGCCTTCGGCTCCTATGACGAGCTGCTCGCATCCAGGGATGTCGACGGCGTCTACATCCCGCTGCCGACCGCCCAGCATGTCGAATGGACGGCCAAGGCGATCGAGGCCGGCAAGCATGTTCTCGTCGAAAAGCCGCTGGCGCTCGACGCCAGGGACATTCCGCCGCTGATCAAGCTGCGCGACGCCAAAAACGTGCTGGTTTGCGAAGCCTTCATGGTCGTCTACCACCCGCAATGGATCAAGGTGCGCGAGTTGATCGCCAGCGGCGCCATTGGCCGGCTGCGCCATGTCCAGGGCGCGTTCTCCTACTACAATGTCGATCCCAAGAACATGCGCAACCAGCTCGACCTCGGCGGCGGCGCGCTGCCCGACATCGGCGTCTACCCGACGGTGTCGACGCGCTTTTCGACGGGCAAGGAGCCGCTGCGCGTCCAGGCGACGATCGAGCGCGACAAGACATTCGGCACCGACATCTACTCCTCCATCCGCGCCGATTTCGGCGAATTCGAATTGTCGTTCTATCTCTCGACGCAGATGGCGGCCCGGCAGGTGATGGTGTTCCACGGCGAGAAGGGCTTCATCGAGGTGCTTTCGCCGTTCAACGCCGGCATCTACGACCACCATCGCATCGAGCTGCACAACGAGAACCACAGCGAGGCGCAAGTGTTCCGCTTCCCCGGCATGCAGCAATACCGGCTGGAGGTCGAGGCCTTCGCGCGGGCGGCACAGGGCGGCACCGACCGCGTCTTCACGCTGGAAGAGTCCGTGCTCAACCAGAAGGTCATCGACGCCATCTTCCGCGCCGGCGAGAAGGAAGGCTGGGAGACGGTCTGACAATCGTCAGCCGGGGAGGAGAGCCGGGGGGAGAAAGTGGCTGACGATGCGGATGTGATCATTGTCGGCGCCGGCCTTGCCGGGCTCGTCGCGGCGGCCGAGCTGGCCGAGGCCGGCAAGAAGACCATCGTTGTCGACCAGGAGCCTGAACAGTCGCTCGGCGGCCAGGCGTTCTGGTCGCTTGGCGGCATCTTCCTCGTCGATTCGCCCGAGCAGCGGCGCATGCGCATCCGCGATTCGCATGATCTGGCGCTCGAGGACTGGCTTGGCACCGCCGCCTTCGACCGTGCGGAAGATTTTTGGCCGCGCCGCTGGGCCGAGGCCTATGTCGGCTTCGCCGCCGGCGAGAAGCGCTCCTGGCTGACGCAGCGCGGCATGAAGTTCTTCCCCGTCGTCGGCTGGGCCGAGCGCGGCGGCGGCAACGCCGTCGGCCACGGCAATTCGGTGCCGCGCTTTCACGTCACCTGGGGCACCGGGCCGGGCGCGCTCGACCCGTTCGTACGGCGCGTGCGCGAGGCCGAGAATAGCGGGCTGATCCGCTTCAAATTCCGCCACCGGGTCAACGGACTGACGCGGACAGGCGCCGTCGTGAATGGCGTGCGCGGCGACATGCTTGAGCCGAGCGATGTCGAGCGCGGCCGCAGGAGTTCGCGCGGCATCGCCGGTGACTTCGAGCTCATGGCGCAAGCGGTCATCGTCGCCTCCGGCGGCATCGGCGGCAATCCCGAGCTTGTCCGCAAAAACTGGCCGCAGCGGCTCGGCACGCCGCCCAGACGCATGATCACCGGCGTTCCCGATCATGTCGACGGCCGCATGCTGGCGATCACCGAACAGGCCGGCGGCAGCATCATCAACCGCGACCGCATGTGGCACTATGTCGAAGGCATCAGGAACTGGGCGCCGCTCTGGACCGACCATGCGATCCGCATCCTGCCCGGCCCGTCGTCGCTTTGGCTCGACGCCCGCGGCAAGCGCCTGCCGGTCCCGCTCTATCCCGGCTTCGACACGCTGGGCACGCTCAGCCACATCATGAGCACCGGCTTCGATTATTCCTGGTTCATCCTGACCAAAAAGATCATCCAGAAGGAGTTCGCGCTGTCGGGCTCCGAGCAGAACCCCGACCTCACCGGAAAAAGCTGGCGCCAAGTGCTTGGCCGCGCCACATCGGGCGTTCCCGGTCCGGTGAAGGCGTTCATGGAGAAGGGCGAGGATTTCATCGTCGAGCCTGATTTGCCGGCGCTGGTCGCCCGCATGAACGCGCTTGTCGGCGGCGAGCCGCTGCTCGAACTGGCGCAGGTCGAGCACGAAATCCGCGCCCGTGACCGGCAGCTCGACAATCCGTTCTCCAAGGATATGCAGATCACCGCCTTGCGCGGCGCCCGAGCCTATCTCGGCGACCGGCTGATCCGCACGGCCAAGCCGCACAAGATGCTCGACCCTGCCAATGGGCCGCTGATCGCGGTCAGGCTCAACATCCTGACCCGCAAGACGCTGGGCGGCTTGCAGACCGATCTCGACAGCCGTGTCCTGGGTACCGATGGCCAGCCGGTCGAGGGATTGTACGCGGTCGGCGAAGCCGCCGGTTTCGGCGGCGGCGGCATGCATGGCTATGCGGCGCTGGAAGGGACATTTCTTGGCGGCTGCATTTTTTCAGGCCGCGGCGCCGGCCGGGCGGCGTCGCGGGCAGTGGGGTAGGACCCTCACCAGATCCATTCGCCGCGTCCCAGAGCCGATACCGCGTCAACGATCCGGGTAAAGCTCGAGCGCGCACGACCGACCGTGTGCCGGCCTCTGAGATAGCCATGCACCAGCCCCGGCTCTTCGAACCAGTAGGCGTGACCCTCCTCCGCGACGAGGCGGTCGCGATAGGCCTCGCCGTCTGACGACAGCGGGTCGCATTGGGCGGTGATCAGCACAGTCGGCGGCAGATTGGCAAAATCGGCATCGGCCAGCGGCGACAGCGTGAGATCGCCGGTGCGGTCTTCGCCGCCGGTCCTGATATTCGTGTAGAAATCGAGGTCGCGGACCGTCAGCATCGGCGCCTCGGCATGGGTCACGTAAGAGCCTTGCGAGCGGTCGCCGCCAAGGCCGGGATAGATCAGCACCTGGCCGATCGGCCTTCGTGCATGGCCGCGCGTCGCATGGCTGACCGCGGCGGCAAGATTGCCGCCGGCGCTGTCGCCGCAAAGCAGGATCGGGCGCTTGTAGGTCGTCGCCGCCCATTCGAAGGCGCTGATGGCATCGTCGAAGCCGGCCGGATGCAGATGTTCCGGCGCCAGCCGGTAATCGACCGAAACCAGCTCATAGCCGGTGCGGCTGCAAAGCTCGGCACAGAGGTCGTCATGGCTGTCGAGCCCGCCGAGGATATAACCGCCGCCATGGAAATAAAGCACCATCGCCGCCGCTTCCGGCGCGGGTGTGCGGTAGATGCGGATCGGGATGGGATGCGAAGGCGTGGCAATGGCGGTGGTCTCCGCCGTAACGTTGTCTGGGTGGCCGGCAGAGAATTCACGGCACATGCGGTCGTAGATGTCGCGCTGCTGATCGATGGTGTAGTCGATCGCATCAGGCGGAAAATAGGAATTGGTCCGCTCGATGAAGGCCCAGGTCTCGGCGTCGATCAGTTTTTTGTAGTCGGTCATGGACGCTGACCGGATCGCAACGAATTCGCCTGGACACCCCCCTCTGGCCTGCCCTGTTTGACAGAATTTGGCATCTCCCCCTCAAGGGGGGAGATTGGCAGCTTCGGCCTTGCAGCCCATCTTGCAACGTTGGAGATTGGCGAAAATCGAAGCGACATCCGATCTCCCCCCTTGCGGGGGAGATGGCCGGCAGGCCAGAGGGGGGTGTGACGGAGTGCCGTCATTCCAACAATACCTTCACTTCCCTTTCCACACCGGGTCGCGCTTTTGGGCGAAGGCGCGAAAACCTTCGAGATTGTCCTCCGAGCCGTACAGTGCGTCAACCGTCGGCAATTGGCGGCGCGTCACCCGGTTCATCGCGTCCTGGAAGGTGAGCGCTTCGGCGACCCGCGCCGTCTCCTTGATCGCGGCAAAGACCAGCGGCGGACCGCCGGCGAGCAGCCGGGCGATCTCCCAGACGCGATCCTCGAGCTTCTCCTTGGGCAGCACCTCGTTGACCAAGCCCCAGCGATGCGCCTCGGCGACATCCATCCAGCGGCCGGTGAGCAAAAGGTCCATGGCGACATGATAGGGAATGCGCTTCGGCAGCTTGATCGTCGCTGCATCGGCCAGCGTACCGGCGCGGATTTCCGGCAGCGCAAAGGAGGAGTGATCCGACGCGTAGATGAGGTCGCAGGACAGCGCCAGCTCGAAGCCGCCGCCGACCGCCATGCCGTTGACGCAGGCGATGACCGGCTTGTTGAGATCGCGCAGTTCCTGCAGTCCGCCGAACCCGCCGACGCCATAGTCGCCGTCGACCGCATCGCCGCCGGCCGCGGCTTTCAGGTCCCAGCCGGCGCAGAAGAACTTGTCGCCGGCGGTCTTGATGATGGCGACCCGCAGATCCGGATCGTCGCGGAACGCCTTGAAGGTCTCGCCCATCAGCCGCGAGGTGTTAAGGTCGATGGCGTTGGCCTTGGGCCGATCGAGCGTGACTTCGAGGATCGTGCCCTCGCGGCGGGTGGTGATGACGTCAGGCATTCTTGTTTTCTCCAAGCACCAGCAGCGCGTCGGCGATCCAGGCGCCTTTGCCTTGCGCGCAGACGATCAGCGGGTTGATGTCGAGCTCCTCGATCTCGCCGGCATTCTGCTGCACGAAGGCGGCAATGCCTGATATCGCATCAATGGCCGCCGCGAGATCGGCCTTGGGCCGGCCGCGATAGCCTTCGAGCAGCGGGAACAATTTGAGCCCGCGCAATGCCGCCTCGATGTCGTCGCGGGTCGCCGGCAGCATCAGCGTGACGCTGTCGCGCAGCAGCTCGACCAGCACACCACCGGTGCCCAGCGTCATCACCGCGCCGAACATCGGGTCGCGGGTGAAGCCGACGAGCAGCTCGGCGACGCCGTCGCGCACCATGCGCTCGACATAGAGGCCGGTGCCGAGCGCATCGAGATCATGGGCGGCCGTGCTGACGGATTCGGCGTCCCTGAGGTTGAGCCGAACCGCGCCAAGCTCGGATTTGTGGGTGACGCCCAAAGCCTTCAGCGCAACCGGAAAACCGAGCGCCATCGAGGAGATGACCGCCTCGACCGCATTGCCGGCGCGTTCGCCCCTCGGCACGGGGAGCCCGGCCTCGATCAGCCGCGCTTTCGCCTCGGCCTCATCAGGCGTGACATGGTCGCCGGCCGGCGCCCCGGAAGCGGAGGTGTCGATCGGCTGCGCCTGCGGCGCGCGCCAGGCCCAGCCGATGAAGGCGGCCGCCTGGGCGGCGTCCATGGCTTCGGAAATGCCGAACAACGGCACCATGCCGCGTCCCATCAGCCCGGCGGTGTATTCCTCGGGCAGGTTTTCCGGCAGCGAGGAGACGATCGCGCCCTGCGCCTTGTTGGTCTTCAGCGCCGATTCGAAGGCGCGCAGCGTCGTCCACCAGTCGGTGTCGGAGCAGCGGTCGGGGCGCGGGAAATCGAGCACCAGCATGCTTAGGTCGAAGCCGCCCGACACCATGGCGGTGAAGGTGGCGGTCATCGCCGGCTCGTTGTTCCAGATGAAGGTGTGGTAGTCGAGCGGGTTGGCCACCGCAACCAGCGGCCCAAGCGTCGATTTGACGTGGGCGCGGTGGGTGTCGGTCAGCGCCGGGAAATTCACCCAGCGGCCTTCGGCGCTGTCAGCCATGACAGACGCCTCGCCGCCCGAACAGCTCATCGACGACAGCCGGTAGCCGGGCAGGGGTCCGGTGACGTGCAGCAGCTTCAGCGCCTCGATGAAGGCCGGGATGGAATCGACGCGGGCGATGCCGAGCCGCTTCAGGAAGGCGCCCGAGGCAGCGTCCGAGCCGGCCAGCGACGCGGTATGCGACACCGTTGCTTGCCGCGCCTGCTCGGAGCGGCCAACCTTCATGGCGACGATCGGTTTCTTCAGCTCTCGCGCCCGCGCGGCCAGCCTTTCGAAGCCGGCTACCGAATCGAACGCCTCGATATGCAGGCCGAGCGAAGTGACCCGATCGTCCTCGATCAGGCCGAGCGCCATTTCCGAAAGGCCGGTCTGTGCTTGGTTGCCGGCGGTCATCAGGAAGGCGATCGGCAGGCCGCGCTTCTGCATCGTCATGTTGATGGCGATGTTCGACGACTGGGTGATGATGGCGACGCCGCGGCCACCCTCGACCAGCCTGACGCCGCCATGCTGGTCGGGCCATAAAAGCGCGCCGTCGGCATAATTGATCAGGCCGTAGCAGTTTGGCCCGATGATCGGCATCTGGCCCGCCGCAGCGACCAGTTCCGCCTGCAATCGCTCGCCATGCTCGTCATAAGCCTCGGTCTCGAGAAAGCCGGCGGCAAAGCAGACGGCGCCGCCGGCACCGCGCTCGGCCAGCGCCTTGACCACCTCGATGGTCAAATGCCGGTTGACGCCGACAAAGGCGGCGTCGGGCGCGCCGGGCAGGTCGGCCACCGAGCGGTAGGCCTTGCGGCCGGCGACTTCATCCTTGGTCGGGTGCACCGGCCAGATCTCGCCGGCAAAGCCCATCTTGATCGACTGCGCGACGACGGCGGCGGCCTGCGCGCCGCCGAACACGGCGATCGTTCGCGGGCGCAAGAGGCGCTCAAGTTTGTGCATTTATCAGCCCCCGAACGGGCGCAGCAGCGCCCGTGAAATGATGTGGCGCTGGATTTCCGACGTGCCTTCCCAGATGCGCTCGACACGGGCGTCGCGCCAGATGCGCTCCAGCGGCAGATCATCCATCAGCCCCATGCCGCCATGGATCTGGATCGCCTCGTCGGCGACGAAGGCAAGCATTTCGGTGGCCTTCAGCTTGGCCATGGCCATGTCCTGATCGGTGACGGTGCCCTGATCGTACTTCCAGCCGGCTTCGAACACCATCAGGTCGGCCGCTTTCAGTTCGGTCGCCATATCGGCAAGCTTGAATGAAACGCCCTGGAACTTGCCGATCTGCTGGCCGAACTGCTGGCGCTGCGCGGCATACTCGACCGCATGGCCAAGCGCCCGCTCGGCCCGGCCGAGACAGGTCGCGCCGACCTGCAGGCGGGTTGCGCCAAGCCATGAATTGGCGACGTCGAAACCCTTGTGGACCTCGCCCAGAACCTGGGCTCCGGGCAGCCGGCAATCGTCGAATTCGAGGATGGCGTTGGTGTAGCCGCGGTGCGAGACGTTGCGGTAGCCGTCACGCACCGTAAAACCCTTGGTGCCCTTGTCGACGAAGAAGGCGGTGATCTTCTTGCGTTTTCCGCGCGGCGTCTCCTCTTCGCCCGAAGCCATGAAGACGATGGCGAAATCGGCAAGATCGGCATGGCTGATGAAGTGCTTGGTGCCGTTCAGCACCCAGTCGTCGCCGTCCTGCACGGCGGTCGCCTTCATGCCGCGCAGATCGGAGCCGGCACTCGGCTCGGTCATCGCCAGGCAATCCCATTTCTCGCCGCGAATGCAGGGATAAAGGTATTTTTCGCGCTGCTCCGGCGTGCCGGCCAAGAGGATGTTGGAAGGCCGCGCCACGCAGGTCCAGTGCAGCGCGTAGTTGGCGCGGCCGAGTTCCTTTTCGTAAAGCAGCCAGGTCACCGTATCGAGGCCGGCGCCACCGACTTCCGCAGGCATGTTGGCGGCATAGAGCCCGGCTTCGATCGCCTTGGCCTTGATCTCCTCGATCAGTTCGCGGCGCAGCACGCCGGTGCGCTCGACCTCGCGCTCATGCGGGTAAAGCTCGTTCTCGACGAAGGCGCGCGTCGTCTCGACGATCAGTTTCTGTTCCTCGGAGAGGCCAAAATCCATGGTCTCAGCCTTTCTTCTTTTTCTTCGGCTTTTCGGCCTTGGCCTTCTCGGCCGCCTTGGAGGCGGTGGGCTTCTTCGCCGCAAGCTTGGCGAGCTGCTTGGTATAGTCCTTGTGCAAGGCGCCGGCGCCCCAGCCCTTGCCTTTGTTCTGCTTCGACAGCGCATCCATGATGGCGACCAGATTGTCGTCGCGGATCTTTTCGAGCTCGCGGATCGACAGGCCATCCGCCTGGTCGTCCGACTGCGTGGCGATCAGGTCGACCAGTTCGTCGTTGAACTCCGGCACATCCATCAGCTTGGTCCACGGCCATTTCAGGCACGGCCCGAACTGCGCCATGAAATGGCGCATGCCGGCCTCGCCGCCGGCGACGCGGTAGACCTGGAACATGCCCATCTGCGCCCAGCGCAGGCCGAAGCCATAGCGCATGATGTCGTCGAGTTCCTCGACCGTGCAGATGCCGTCCTTGATCAGCCACAGCGCCTCGCGCCATGCCGCCTCCAGCAGGCGGTCGCCGACGAACGCCTCGATCTCCTTGCGGATCACCACCGGTTTCATGCCGATCGAGGCGTACATCTCCTTGGCGACCTCGATCGCCTCGGGAAAGGTCTGCTCGCCGCCGACGATCTCGACCAGCGGAAGCAAATAGACCGGGTTGAATGGATGGCCGACGACCAGCCGTTCCGGATGCTTCTTCATCGCCACCTGCATGTCGGTCGGCTTGATACCGGAAGTCGAGGAGCCGACGATGGCATTGGCCGGCGCATAGAGGTCGATCTCGGCCAGCACGCGGTGTTTCAGGTCGAGCCGTTCCGGCACGCTTTCCTGGATGAAATCGGCATCGGCGACGGCATCGGCAATGGTCTTGGCAAAGGTCAGTTTGCCCCCTTTTGGCAGGCCGTCGGGCAGCATCTGCTTGTAGGCGCGGCGCGCGCCTTTCATCACTTCGCCGACCTTGCGCGCGGCTTCGGGGTCGGGATCGAAAATCGACACGTCGATGCCGTTCAAGAGCAGCCGCGCCACCCAGCCGGCGCCGATGACGCCGCCGCCGATTGCAGCTGCCTTGGTGATGATGCTCATGCGGAGGCTCCGGTTCTTGTCCTGGCTTTTTCCAGGTCGATGAGAGGCACGCGCTCGCCGGCGCGGATCACGGTGGGGTCATAGGCCCTGCGCGCAAACACCTCGAGCACGAAGGGCCGGAAGAAGTCGATCGGCAACGTCTCATAACCCGGATCGAAGCTCGACTGGTCCCAGCGCTCGCAGAACTGGTCGCAATCGTCGAAATAGTGATGGCCGGCGAAACGGTCGCGCGCATGCGGATTGCCGCCGAGATGGTGGGCGTAATAGAGGCGCTGGAAGTCACCGTGCTTTTCCACAACCCAGGTGCACTGCTCGCGCACGAAAGGTTTTAGGACCGAAGCTGCATATTCGTCGTGATTGTACGGTGCGTAGACGTCGCCGATGTCGTGCAGTAGCGCGCAGACGATCCAGTCGGTGTCGGCGCCGTCGCGCCATGCGCGCGTCGCCGCCTGCAGCGAATGGCCGAGCCGGGTGATCTTGTAGCCGGACAGCCCCTCGTCGAGTTGGACAAGCGCCTCAAGCAGCCGTTCGCCGGTCTTCGCCGCATAGTCGATCTCGTGCTCGGTAAGGAACGCGTAATCGTCGCGGTCGCCATCCTTCATTGCGGTGAATTTCACGGTCTTCATCGGCGGCTCCTCCCTACCGATTGCTTGTTCAAAGCGGCGCGCGCTTTGTCAAATTGAGCTTCTTGCGCACCTCATCGGGGCCGATGACCCTTGCGCCCATGTTCGACACGATGCTAACCGCCCGCTCGACCAGCTGCGCATTGGTTGCCAGCACGCCCTTGTCGAGCCAGAGATTGTCCTCGAGTCCGACGCGGACATTGCCGCCCGCCAGCACCGCGGCGGCAGCATAGGCCATCTGGTTGCGGCCGATGGAGAACGCCGACCAGGTCCAACTCGACGGGACATTATTGACCATCGCCATAAAAGTGTTGAGATCGTCCGGCGCGCCCCATGGCACGCCCATGCACAATTGCACGAGAGCATCCGGGTCGAGCACCTTTTCCTCGACCAATTGCTTGGCAAACCACAGATGGCCGGTGTCGAAGGCCTCGATCTCTGGCTTGACGCCAAGCGCCGTCATCATGCCGCCCATGGCGCGCAGCATGCCTGGCGTGTTGGTCATGACATAGTCGGCCTCGGCGAAATTCATGGTGCCGCAGTCGAGCGTGCAGATCTCCGGCAGGCACTGGCGCACATGCTCCACGCGGTTGGTGGCGCCGCCCATATCGGTGGCTTTCTCGTTCAGCGGCAGCGGGTTTTCTGGCGAGCCGAACACCATGTCGCCGCCCATGCCGGCGGTCAGGTTCAGCACCACGTCGACGTCTGCCGCACGGATGCGCTCGGTCACTTCGCGATAAAGCTGCACGTCGCGGCGCGGCCTGCCGGTTTCGGGGTCGCGCACATGGCAGTGGACGATCGCCGCACCCGCCTTTGCCGCGTCGATGGCCGAATCGGCGATCTGCTTGGGCGAGCGCGGCACATGTTGGCTGCGGTCTTGCGAGCTGCCGGACCCGGTTATGGCACAGGTAATGAAGACCTCACGGTTCATCGCAAGCGGCATCGACTTTTCTCCCAATCAGCACAGATGGTCCCGATCAAACATGGGCCCAATCGAACAGATGGCAACAATGCCTGACTTGCCGGAAACTGTTTTGCATTTTACGAAGTGCGTATGATGAAAAACGAAAAGTCGTCGATCTTTCGCGCCGAACGGTTGCCGCTCAAGGTGACGCTGCTGGTGTTTTCCGGGTCGTCGATCATGTGTGTGGCCTCGGCCGTCGATCCGCTGCGCGCCGCCAACCGTATTGCCGGCGAGACGCTGTTCGATTTCAGGCTGGTTTCGGTGACCGGCGAAGCGCCGGTCACCACATGCGGCCTGCCGGTTGCGGTCAGCGGCCGCTTCGATGCGGCGGATACGACGGATGTGCTTGTCGTCGTCGCCGGTTTCGGCACGCAGAACTATGCCACGTCGGCCCTGCTTGCCGGCCTGCGCCGAGCGGGGCGCGCCGCACGCGCCTGCGGCGGCGTCGAAGCCGGTACTTGGCTGGTCGCCCGCGCCGGCCTGCTGGAAGGGCGCAGCGCCACCACCCATTGGGAGGACATGGAGGATTTTTCCTCGGCCTTTCCCGATGTCGACGTCCGCCCCGACCGCTACGTCATCGACGGGCCGGTCTTCACCTCCGGTGGCGCTTCGCCGACCTTCGACCTGATGCTGCATCTGATCCGCACGCGGCTCGGCATGGCCGTTGCGCTCGATGTGGCAAGTGTTTTCATCTACGACCAGGCACGCGCCGCGACCGACGCGCAGCCTTTGGTCTCGCTCGGCCGCCTCGACGGCTACGATCCGCGGCTTGCGCAAGCCATCCGGCTGATGGAAACCCATGTCGACCAGCCCCTGACCATTGCCGCGGTGGCAAAGCGCGCCGGGGTGACGGCACGAACGCTGGAGAGCATCTTTCGCAAGTCGATCGGCGAGACGCCGGGCGCCTATTATCTCAGGCTGCGGCTGGGTGCAGCGCGCCGGCTGGTGGTCGACACGCGCGTGGCCATGGCCGATATTGCCGGGCGAACGGGGTTCTCGTCCGCCGCGGCATTTTCCAGAGCGTTTTCAAGAGCTTTCGGCGAAGCGCCGGTCAGGCTGCGCAGGAGATAGTCGGGATCAGGCAGCGTCCTGGCGGTCGCTTTTGCCGTCGATATGCGAGCGCATCTGTCTCGCAAGGTGGGTCTCGAAGCGGCTGGCGACCGCGCGATCCCATTCGTTTGCACCGCGCGCGCCATCCTTCGGATGCGGCAGTGCCATCAGCCGGTCGATGATCGATCCGGCCTCGCCAGATGAGAGCAGGGCGTCGATTTCGCGTTCGTGCTGCATATCGTTTCGCCTCCTTCTTTCTGTTCCCGCCACGAACCACATATACTAGATTCGTGACGGCTGTTTGAAGGCAAGAGCGAGGCGATTGAGGGGCGGTGCGAGGCAAAACCTTGTCGTCGGTTCCGCCCTCGCGGCAAAGCTGTTCCGGGCCGGCGGGTCGGTCAACAGAACCCGCCGGTGCGGCACCTCAGACGTACCGGTTGACGATATTCTCAAGCAGTTCCTGGCGGCCGGATCTCGGCTGCGGCTCGATCTTCTTCTTGACGACGCGCTCGGTGATCTCCTCCAGCGTCCGCTTGCCGGCAAGCATCGCCTTGGCCTCGGCCGAGTTCCAGCCGGCATAGCGCTCGGCCAACGGTCCCGACAGCGCCTTGTCCCCGACCATGCGAGCGGCGGCCTTGAGGCCGCGTGCACAGCAATCCATGCCGCCGATATGGCCAATCAGCAGATCCTGCGGATCGAGCGACTGTCGCCTAAGCTTGGCGTCGAAATTGGTGCCGCCGGACTTGAAGCCACCGGCCTGCAGAACCTGGTAATAGGCCAATGCCATCTCCGGCACATTGTTGGGGAACTGGTCGGTGTCCCAGCCCGACTGGTAGTCGTTGCGGTTCATGTCGATCGAGCCGAAGATGCCGAGCGCATTGGCCAGCGCCAGTTCATGCTCGAAGGAATGGCCGGCCAGGATCGCATGGCCCTGCTCGATGTTGAGTTTGACCTCCTTCTCCAGCCCGAAGCGCTTCAGGAAGCCGTAGACCGTGGCGACATCATAGTCGTACTGGTGCTTTGTCGGCTCCTGCGGCTTCGGCTCGATCAGGATGGTGCCCTTGAAGCCGATCCGGTGCTTGTAGTCGACGACCAGGTTGAGGAAACGGCCGGCCTGTTCCTGTTCGCGGGCAAGGTCGGTGTTGAGCAGCGTCTCATAGCCCTCGCGGCCGCCCCACAGCACATAATTCTCGCCCTTCAGCCGCTTGGTGACGTCGATGCAGTGTTTGACCGTCGCTGCCGCATAGGCAAAGACGTCCGGGTCGGGATTGGTGGCGGCTCCCGCCATGAAGCGGCGATTGGAGAACAGGTTGGCCGTGCCCCAAAGCAGCTTGACCCCGGTCTTCTTCATCTTCGCCGCAAAATAGTCTGATATCTCGTCGAGCCGCGCGGCACTTTCAGAAAAGTCTTTTCCCTCCGGCCGCACATCGGCATCGTGGAAGCAGAAATAGGGAACACCCAGCAGCGAAAACATGTCGAAGGCGACATCGGCCTTGAGCTTGGCCAGTTCCATCGTATCGGTGCCACCGGCCTCGGCGAACCACGGCCGCTCAAAGGTCTGGCCGCCGAACGGATCGCCGCCCGGCCAGGCGAAGGAATGCCAATAGGCGACGGCAAAGCGCAAATGGTCTTCTAGCCGCTTGCCGGCGACAATTTCATCGGGATTGTAGAACCGGTAGGCCAGCGGATTGGTCGAATCCGGCCCCTCGTATTTGATCTTCTGGATGTCGCCGAAAAAGCCGCTGGTCATGTCTGTCTGTCCTCTCGCAGGGTTCGGTCCTGATTACCTCAGGCGTAATTGGTTTCGCGCTGGCGCTGGATGAAAAGGGTCATGTCAAAGCCAATCAACAACGGAGACAAACCATGACCGACCTCAACACGATCGCCGAAAACTACATCGCCGCCTGGAACGAGAGCGATGCCGCGCGCCGGCAAGCCTTGCTCAAGGCGGCCTTCACCGATGACGTCAGCTACCGCGATCCGATCATGCAGGGAGACGGCCACAATGGCCTCGCCGCACTGATCGATGGTGTCCAAAAACGTTTTGCCGGCTTCCGGTTCTCGCTGAAGGGCAAGCCGGACGGGTTTGGCGACACGATCCGCTTCTCGTGGAATCTCGGGCCGGAAGGCACTGATTCCGTCATCGAAGGCACCGACATCGGCGTCGTCGAGAATGGCCGCCTGAAAAACGTCACCGGATTTCTCGACAAGGTCCCGGCACAGTGAGGAAACCTCGGGCCGCGGCGGGGGTGGGAAACCACTCACGCCGTGGCCGCCTTGATAGCCGGGTAAAGCAAGCGGTAACGCTGATAGGCATCTGCATAAGCGTTGCTTAGCGCGGCGACCGGCTCGATTGTGGCATCGGTGGCCGGCGCCGTGCACACTCTGAGCGGATCGGCGCCCGTCGCCGCGATCAGGCCAAGCCTCGCTGCACCGAAGGCGGCGCCGAAATCGCCGTCGGCGGGAATGTCGACGGGCAGGCCGAGCGCGGTGGCGATTGCCTTTAGCCAGTAGTGCGAGCGCGAGCCGCCGCCGATCGCCGTCACCCGCGTCAGCGTCGTGCCGGCCTTGGCCAGGGCTTCGAGACTGTCGCGGAAGGCGAAAGCCACGCCCTCCAGCACGGCCTGGGTCAACACGGCGCGGCTCGATTCATGCGCAAGCCCGGTAAACGAGCCGCGAATGGCCGAATCATTGTGCGGCGTGCGCTCGCCGGAGAGATAGGGCAGGAAGGACACGCCGGTCGGCGCCTTCAGCGTATCGCCGAGCTCGGCGGTCAGCTCGCCGGCGCCTTTGCTTGATATCTCGGACAGCCAGTTGAGCGAATCGGTTGCCGACAGGATGACGCCCATCTGGTGCCAGGTGTCGGGCAGCGCGTGGCAGAATGTGTGCACTGCGCTTTCCGGGTTGGGCAGATAGGCCGCATTGGCAGCAAACAGCACGCCTGACGTGCCAAGCGAGACAAAGGCCTGGCCGGCGGCGACCGTGCCCATGCCGCAAGCCGACGCCGCATTGTCGCCGGCGCCACCAGCGATCGGGATGCCCGCCTGCATCCCCCATTTCGAGGCCAGTTCGCTGCGCAACGCGCCGGCCTTCTCAGTGCCTTCGACCAGTGACGGCATCTGCTTCTCGTCGAGCGACGTGGCGGAAAGCAGGTCGGATGACCAGTCTCGCTTGCCGACATCGAGCCAAGAGGTGCCGGCCGAGTCCGACATCTCCGAAATATGCTCGCCGGTGAGCCAGAGCCGCAGGAAATCCTTCGGCAGCAAGACCTTTGCCAGTTTGGCGAAAATATCCGGCTCGTTGTTTTTCACCCAGACCAGCTTTGGCGCGGTGAAGCCGGGGAAGACGATGTTGCCGGTCAGCTTGCGAAAGCGCGGGTCGGCGTCGAGCTTGGCGGCCTCGGCATGGCTGCGCGTGTCGTTCCACAGGATGCAGGGGCGCAGCACCTGGTCGCCGGCATCGAGCAATGTAGCGCCATGCATCTGGCCGGAGAGGCCGATTCCTTTGACGGCGGCGAGCTGTTCTGGATGAGAAACCTTGAGCTCGGCGATCGCTCCCTCGCAGGCGCGGATCCACTCGGCGGGGTTCTGCTCCGACCAGCCGGAGTGCGGCCGAGACACGTCGAGTGACGCGTGGCCGGAGCCGATGATGCTCTGCCCGGCATCGATCAACAGCGCCTTGACGCCCGACGTGCCCAGATCGAGGCCGAGATACATGGTGTCCTCCCATTGTCATTAATTTTTTCGGATCTCGAAAAAATCTGACTTGGCAGTTTTTAAGACAAGATCCGCCTCCGGTCAATTCTCCGACAAATCGGCAGCCCGCCGCGAAAGCAGCGCCGACAGCGGGCTGTCGGGCCGCGCCAGCGCGCGTTCCGCGGCAAGTGCCCTTGCCAATGCACGGTCGCCCGACCGCAGCGCAGCCTCGATCAGGGTCAGGTCGATGACGTCGCGCTGCGCGTGGCTGCCGCCGAAGCGGTGGGCGATCGCCCGGATGGGCCGGATCAGGCGGACCGTCTCGGCATAATTGCCGTCGCCGAACGCCTTGATGGCGAGCGTCAGGGGATGGCCGACATCCCGGGTAAAGGCGGCGTTGTCGTCGTTGGCGTGCATGGCCTCGTGCTGCGCCTCGAGCAAGGTGCGAGCCGGCGTCTCTTGGCCGGCGCCGACGAGGGCCATCATTGCGTGGGCATCGTTGAAGGCATAGTTGCCGGCGCTGACCTTGGCCCAGTTGGCGGCGAGTGCCGCCCAGCGGCCGCCGACATCGACGCCGCCGAGATGCAGCCGCCACAGGATAGACGAAGCATCGACCATGTTGAGCGCCAGCGTCGAGCGTTCGCCGTAGATTGGGCCGTCATAGAGCGCCAACGCCTCGTCGGTCTCGCCGAGATCGTAGTGGAACAGCGCCAGATGCCACCAATTATGCACTTTCAGGAAGCTTTCACGCGTCCACGCGTCGGGGTTGGCGCGCATCCAAGTGATGCCGTCCCTTTGCCGGCTCTGCATTTCCATGACATGGGCGACGGCGTGCTGCGCCCAGCCGTCGCGCGGCTCGATGTCGACTGCCATGCGGCCAAGCTTTTCGGCGCGCGCATAGTCGCCCATTTCCTCCAGTCCGAACGCCTGCATGCCGAGTATGGCGTGGTAGCCCGGCATGCCGCTTTGCCACGATGGCAGCGCGCGGCCGATGCGGTCGCGCAGCATGCGGGCATTGCCGGTGAAGAAATCGATCTGGTGCCCGGTCTGCAGCGCCAGCGCATCGAGCGGAAACTCGATGGCGATATCCTCGAGCAGACGAGCGGCTTCATGCCAGCGTCCTGCGGCAAGATGGCCAAGTGCTGCGACATGCGCCTGCTCGCGCGGCGTGGCTGCAAGCGGCAGTGCCGTCTCGTGGCATGTTTTGGCCACGGCTGCCGCCTCGCGCTCGGTGGCGAGGCCGAAGAGATAGCCCTTGAACACATGCGCCATGACGAAGCCGGGATCCTCGGCGATGGCGCGATCGACCGAGCCGACCGGGTCGCCGATGAAGCATTGCAGTTCGCGCACGGCCTGGCTGTAGGGCGAGAACCCGGCCTCCGCCGCGCCCGAAAACGTCAGCCCGAATGCATCCCTGACTGCCACGTCATGTCCTCAATTGCCCGAGCGCATCGCCACTGTGGCGATGCCGGCGCCGACCAGCAGCGTGCCGCCGGTGCGGTTGAAGATGCGGATCGCCTTCGGGTTGCGAACGACGTTGCGTGCCCTTGCGGCGATCAGCGCGTAACCGAAGGCATTGGCGAAGGCGAGCGCCAGGAAAGTCGTCTCGAAGATCACCATCTGCGTCCAGAAATCGGCATGCCGGTCGAGGAACTGCGGCAGGAAGGCGACGAAGAAGGTGATGCTTTTCGGATTGAGCGCGGTGACCAGCCAGGCATGCGCCATCATCTTGGCCGAGGACACCGCGTCCAGGCGCGGCTCGGCCTTGAGCGTGCCGCCGGCGCGAAACAGCTTTATGCCGAGATAGATCAGATAGCCGGCGCCGATCACCTTCAGCACCGTGAACACGGTGGCCGACGCCGCCAGCAGCGCGCCGATGCCCAGCATCGACAGCGTCATCGCCGTAAAATCGCCAAATGCCACGCCAACCGCCATCGGCAGCGCGGTGCGCCAGCCCTGGCCGAGCGCATAGGATACGACCAGAAGGATGGTCGGGCCGGGAATGACAAGAAGGATCGTCGAGGCGGCGGCAAAGGCGGCCCAGTTTTCGAAGGACATGTTCGTCTCCTTGAGCTCAAAGAAGAGGATAAATCCTTGGGCTCACAAAGATGTAAAGGGGCAAAAATCGAAAATGCCCCTGGTTAACATCGGGCGACGGTTCTTCACGCTTTTTCAACCATGATTGGTGAAAATGCACTCTATCCGGCCGGACCGTGTTTCCCGCCGACAGCGTAGGGTTTGGGTAGATGCGCGAGTTGCCGCAAGGTCTGACGCCGCCGCACAATGGCGACGAAATCGAAATTTCCGAAATCCAGCTTTCCCGCCGCGCAGTGTTGTCCGGCGCCGGTGCGCTGGGGCTGCTCGGCGTCGCCGGCTGCAGCCAGACGCTCGACCTGTCGGCGCTGCAACTCGACGGCGTCACCACCGGCGCGATCACCCCTGTCCGCCCGAGCATCAGCGTCGACAAGAACATCACCAGCCCTGGTGTGATGTATGCCTCCGTCACCGACGGCGGCTTCACGCTGCCGGAAGTGCCCTACCTCAAGGTCAAGCCGGAGTTCCGCCGCCAGATCGTCGTCGACCCGACTGGCGAGCAGCCCGGCACCATCGTCGTCCATTCGCAGGAGCGGCTGCTCTACTTGGTGCAGCCCGGCGGTGACGCTATCCGTTACGGCGTCGGTATCGGCAAGGAAGGCTTTCGCTGGTCCGGCCGCGCCAACATCCAGTACGGCAAGGAATGGCCGACCTGGAGGCCGCCGGCCGAGATGATCGCCCGCAAGCCGGAACTGGTGAAATGGCAGGCCGGGCAGCCCGGCGGCCTCGACAACCCGCTCGGCGCGCGTGCGCTGTACATCTACCAGAACGGCCAGGACACCGGCTACCGCATCCACGGTTCGCCCGAATGGTGGAGCATCGGCCAGGCGATGTCGTCGGGCTGCGTTCGCCTGATCAACCAGGACATCATCGACCTCTACAGCCGCGTCTCCAGGAAGAACCCGGTCGTCGTCGTCTGACCCTCCCGGTCATCGTCTGAACTCGAGGCGGCTGACGCGGCCGCTCGACTCTCCCGTTGCGCGATCTCGCAAGACAGGCGAATGTGCCCTGCAAAGTCACTGCTCGGGAGACGTGAAGCATGTCCGGAACTTTTGTCATCGCGCAAGGCGGCGGCCCGACCGCCGTCATCAACCAGACGGTGGTGGGCGCCACACTCGAGATTCGCAGGCGGCATCCCGGCGCCAAGGTGTTGGGCTCCATCCATGGCGTGCGCGGCATCCGCGACGGCAACTATGTCGATCTTTCGGCTATCCCTGAGGACCGGTTGCGGTTGATTGCGGCGACGCCGAGCGCCGCGCTTGGCTCGACGCGCGACAAGCCGGACGAGGCCTATTGCGAGATCATCCTCAACGGCCTGAAGAAGGCTGGCGCCGATGCCTTCATCTATATCGGCGGCAACGACACGTCCGGCACGCAGCAGATCCTGACCGACGCCGCCGGCGGCAAGATGGCTTTCGTCCATGCGCCGAAAACCATCGACAATGATCTCGAGGAGAACGACCACACGCCCGGCTTCATTTCGGCAGCCGAGTTCGTCGCTGGCGCCTTTCTCTCGGTCGACCTCGATTTCCGTGCTCTGCCGGGCATCTATGTCGGCATCGTCATGGGCCGGCACGCCGGTTTCCTCACCGCCGCCGCCGCCGCATGGCAGCTAGATCCCGACAGTGGCCCGCATCTCGTTTATGTGCCGGAGCGTCCGTTCTCGGCTGCAGCCTTCATCGACGACGTGCGCGCCACGCTCGATCGCCACAAGCGCTGCATCGTCGCAGTCTCCGAAGGCGTCAGCACCGCCGACGGCAAGGCGCTAGTCGAAAGTCTTGTGCCGCCGGACAAACTGGAGCGCGATGCGCATGGCAACGTCAAGCTGTCGGGCAGCGACCTGCCGGCCGCCCTCGAGCGCGCGCTGGCCGAAGGATTGCCGGGCAAGCGGGCGCGCGTCGATGCGCTCGGCTACATGCCGCGCGGCTATGTCGGCGCCATCAACCCCGTCGATGCGCAGGAAGCCTTCGATGCCGGCGTCTTTGCGGTCGCTGTCGCCGAACAGGGCGGAGGCTCGGTGGCGCTGCAATATGACGGCGAGAAAACCGTGCTGAACAAGGTGCCGCTGAAAAACGTTGCCGGCAAGACCCGTCACATGCCCGACGATTTCATGCTGCCGGATGCCAACCAACTCTCCGACGCAGGAATGGCCTATCTGAAGCGGCTGGTTCCCGAAAAGTACAAGGTTGGAAAACCGTTCGTCTGATGCCGGCTCGCTTCTGATGCCGGAAATCTCGTGATGCCGGATATCTCCTGAATGCTTGACTGGTTCAGCAAGACCGTCATCGACGCCGATACGACGATGCTGACCGAGCCGTTCGTGGATGATTTCGTGCGCGCCAACATCTGGCATCTGCGCGGCCGCGACGTCGACCTGCTTGTCGACACCGGCATGGGGATTTGCCCGCTGGCGCCGGAGATCGACACGCCTGATGGCAAGCCGCTGCTCGTCGTCGCCACCCACATCCATCTCGACCATGTCGGCTCGCTGCACGAATTCCCGCTGCGGGCGGGGCCGAGGATGAGTGCCGCGCAATTCGACAGCATGGAGGACGCCGTCACCTACGCCCACATGTTTCATGATCTCGACGGCGCCGTCTCGAAGCTGCCGGCGCCGGGCTGGAAAGCGGCCGACTACAGAATCCCGCCGGCGCCGCTGACGCGGACGCTTGACGAGGGCGATCTGGTCGACCTTGGCGACCGGCAATTCCGCGTGCTGCATCTGCCCGGCCATTCGCCCGATTCGATCGCGCTGTTCGATGAGGCCGACGGCCTGTTCTTCGCCGGCGACGCCATCTACGACGCCTTGCTGATCGACGACCTGCCGGATTCCGACCGATCAGCCTATCGCCGAACCATGCAGCGGCTGCTCGATCTGCCTGTCAGCATCGGCCATGGCGGCCATGGGCCAAGCTTCGATGCCAAACGGATGCGCGAGATCGCCACCGGTTATCTCAGGCGAACAGACGGCGCATAAGCCAAGAATCTGGTTGCCCGCCAGAGTATCTTTGACAACATTGGTGAAGGCCGACAGGCGGCCTGATGCAAACGGATTGTCTCGATGGTCACCCGCGGCTTCTCTTCAGGACGAAAGCCCCCGAGGGATGCGGATGCGCGTATCCCGCCGGGGCAGTATCTCGAGCAAGGGTTTCCGGTGCTGTCGGCCGGGCCGACGCCGCGTGTGCGTACCGAGGACTGGTCGTTCACGCTCAAGCACGGACCGCGGCCGATCAAGACGTGGAACTGGACAGAGTTCAACGCGCTGCCTTTGACCAAGATGACGCGCGACATCCATTGTGTCACCGCGTGGACCAAGTTCGACACGGCGTGGCAGGGTGTGCTGGTCGACGATATTCTGGCGGATGCCGGCATCAAGCCACCGACGGCCTTCACGCTGGCGCTGTCCTTCGACGGCTATACCACCAACGTGCCGACGCAGGATCTCATTGCCGGCAAAGCGATGGTGGCGCTGCTCTACGAAGGCAAGCCGATCACGCCGGACCATGGCGGCCCGGCGCGGCTTCTGGTTCCGCATCTCTATTTCTGGAAGTCGGCCAAATGGCTGAACGGGCTGCAGTTCACCGAGCGCGACGAGCCCGGCTTCTGGGAGCTGCGCGGCTATCACATCTATGGCGACCCGTGGCGTGAGCAGCGCTATACGGGCGATCCATGAGCGATGGGCCGGCGGCGCAGTCGCCCTGGCAGACGGTGACCATCGCCCGCATCGAAAAGCGCACGCCGCGCGTCACCAGCTTTTTCCTCCAGCCGTCGCGGACCTTCGCCTAATCGTGCCGGGCAGCATGTCGATGTCAGGCTGACGGCGCCGGACGGCTATCAGGCGCGCCGCTCCTACTCCATCGCCTCGGCGCCGGAAGCCGGCGAGACGATCGAACTGGCAATTGAAAGGCTCGATGACGGCGAGGTCTCCCCCTTCTTCCACGATATCGCGGCGGTTGGCGATGAGGTCGAGTTGCGCGGACCGCTCGGCGGCCACTTCGTCTGGTCCGACAGCGACGGCGGCCCGCTTCTGCTGGTCGGCGGCGGGTCCGGCGTGGTGCCGCTGATGGCGATGATCCGCCATCGCGCCGCGCGCAGATCGGCGGTGCCCGTGGCACTGGTATTTTCCGCACGGGTCTGGGACGAGGTGATCTTTCGCGACGAGTTGATCGACCTCCACGATCGCCGGGACGGCTTCGATCTGGTGTTGGCGCTGACCCGCGAGCCGGCCCGGCGCCCGGCGGACTATTCACGGCGGATCGACGTTGCGATGATAGAGCAATCGATGGTGCGGCTGCCCGCACCGCCAAGGTTCGCCTTTGTCTGCGGCTCGAATGCCTTCGTGTCGACTGCCGCCCAGGCGCTGATCGATGCCGGCGTTCCGGCAAGCCTCATCCGCACCGAGCGCTACGGGGTTTAAGCTCCCCGGTCAGGCGTCGATCTCGAGCGCCGTCAGCGGCTTCGAACAGCAGGCCAGGATGAAGCCGTCGTCGATCTCGTGATCGAGGATGCCGCCATTGTGGCTCATCTCGACTGTGCCCGAGACCTTTTTCACCTTGCAGGTTCCGCACAGGCCGAACTCGCAGGCTGCGGGAATTCGTACGCCCGAAGCGCGCGCCGTCTGCAGCACGGTCTGGCCGGCAACGCATTCGGCATCGATATCCGAAAGCGAAAAGCGGATCGGCGTTGCGGCCTCGGCAGGTACCTCGACCCCGCGCTCTGCCGGCCCGCCCTTTGCCGGCCCACCCTCTGCCGGCGAACCGAACGGGGCCGGTATTTCCTCCACCGCCGGGGCCGCAAAGCTCTCCTGATGGTAGTTGGCCATGTCGAAGCCGGCCGCCTCCAGCATCTGCCGCACGGCGCGCATGAACGGGTCGGGGCCGCAGCAGAAAATTTCGCGCTCGCGAAAATCGGGGGCCAGCAGCGGCAGCCGTATCGCGTCGATCCGGCCCATATGGCCGAACCAGCCCTCGCGGCTGGACCGCTCCTCGATCATGAAGTCGAGCGTCAGGCCCGGCATGCGGCTGCCGAGCAGCTCGAGCTCCTTGCGGAAGATGATCTCCTCGGGCTTTCGCGCGCAGTTGACGAAGCCGACATCTGTCCATGGCGCGCAGTCGTTCAGCCAGCGCAGCATCGACATCATCGGCGTCACGCCGGAGCCGGCCGAAATGAACAGATACTTGGCCGCTGGATGGCTGTGCAGCGAAAAGTCGCCCGCCGGCCCATAGGCCTTCACGTGAACGCCGGGTGTCAGATTGTCGAACATCCAGCGGGTGCCGAGGCTGCCGGCCTGCGCTTTCACCGTCACCGCGATCGAGAACGGCCGCGACGGCGAGGACGACAGCGTATAGGTCCGCATCATCGGGCCCTCGGTGGTCGGCAGTTCCAGCGTCACGAACTGTCCCGGTCTGTAGCGGAACCAGGTCTGGTTGTCAGAGCGGAAGGTGAAGGTCTTCACGTCAGGCGCCTCGTCGCTGACGCCGATGACTTCCAGCACCTGGAGCCTGTCGTTCCAGGGCGCCATCTCGTCGAGATGGCGGTAGAGGCCAAGGTCCGTCATCGCATTCATCCCCTTGACCTCGTTCAGGCGACGCTGCGCAGCGCCGGCCGCCCGGCTTCGGCAAGGCGCGGCCCGATGAAGGAGGCGTACCATTCGACGAACTGGATGACGCCGCCCTCATGCAGTTCCGAATAGGGGCCGGGCTCATAGGCCGGCGACAGGACGCCGAAGGCGTTTTCCTCGACAATGCGACGGTCCTGGTCGTTGGTCTCGGTCCAGACATGGGTAAGCTCGGCGAGGTCGTAGTCGACGCCTTCGACCGCGTCCTTATGGACAAGCCATTTGGTGGTGACGGCCGTTTCCGTGGCGCTGATCGGCAGCACGCGGAAGGTGACGGCATGATCGCCGAGGATGTGGTTCCAACTCGTCGGATAGTGATAGAGCAGCAGCGAGCCGATACGGTCGGTGGAAACGCTGTCGGAAAGGCCCCTCTTCACCGCGCGTCTGCCCGTCATTGTATAGCTGACGGCGTCGCGCAGCAGCGGCGCGCGGGTGGCGCGATACTGCCCGGCAGGATCGATGCGGAACTTGCTCGGCAAGCCCGCCGCCTCGCATTTCGCCCAGTGCGCGAGCATCTCCGGATCGCTGTCGGCGCCCTGCACGCCGGTGACGGTCGGCGCTTCCGGGAATGTCTTGCAGAGTTCCGGATGGTTGCCGGCGCAATGGTAGCACTCGCGGTTGTTCTCCCAGACGAGTTTCCAGTTGCCCTTCTCGACGATGGTCGATTCGAAGGCGATTTTTGCCTCGCGCAGCCGGTGCGGCAGGAGGTAAGGCTCGATCATGGCGCGCATCGGCGCGAAGTCGGCCGGCTCGTTGGCCAGGCAGATAAAGATGCAGCCGCCAACGCTTTCGCAAGCCACCGGCTTCAGGCTGAACTGGCTCTTGTCGAAGCCGTCTGCCATCTGGCGAGCAAACAACAGCCGGCCGTCCAGTTCGTAGGTCCACTGGTGATAGGGGCAGACGAGCTTCGCCGCAGTGCCCTTGTCGGCATTGCAGACACGGCTGCCGCGATGGCGGCAGGAATTGTGGAAGGCATTGATCTTGCCTTGCTGGTCGCGGACCAGCACGACCGGATAGTCGCCGATCTGGGCGGTGATGTAGCTGCCAGGTTTCGGCAACTCGCAATCGTGGCCGATGAACAGCCAGTCGCGATACCAGATCAGCTCCATGTCGAGCTTGAAGAAATCTGGATCGGTGTAGAAGGGCTGCTCGAGCGAATAGCCTTGCCTACGGCCGTGCAAGAGCCTCAGCATGTCGTTGCGCGCGTCCATGTCCTGTCCTCGTGTAAGGACTGAACTGGTGGTGATGGAGGGAGGACCGCTTGCACGCCGGCGACAGGGCCGGAGATGCATCATCCACCTCTTGACCGCCCACCGCGATCAGTCGAGTCTAAAAATCTCGGGCTGGTTTCCGGGCTCTGGAGTGTCCTTGCGGACTCATCGCGACACCTTCCCAGGCTTGTGGCCCAGTGGTCTCCCGTTGCGACTTGAACTCCACCACCGTTGCGGGGGCAGCGCCGGGTTCTGACCGGCTTCCCAATTCTCCGCTTCGTCGTCACCAAGCGGCACCTGAGATGGCGTGATCTAATCATGCCGGCCGGCTGACTGTCGGCATGAAAGCGACATCGTATCCATGCGGCGCGACACGGCCGGCGAAACCAGCAGGTTTATATCTGCAGGGCTGAAACCCCACTTTTTCGGCGGCCACTGTCGGCTGCCGTGACATCGAATCCGACCCGCGGCGGAGATCAGGAAGGATAACAGTTTACAAAAGTGACTATTAGCCGCTTCTAAAATCGAACCGAACGGTTCGTTTCTGTTGACAATGCGTGCAGCACGCTGTGAACGCAAATTCGCCAATCCGTCAAATCATGAATGGCTAATTTTGAATAAGATATTGAAAACAAACCATAAAACCATGGTAGTAGATGCCTCTGGTACAATTTCAAGGTGTAGATTCTTGGTCCACACGGAACAACTTCGTGATTGGAATCCGCCGAATGGCCTTCCCACATCGGGGCTGTCCGAACGACGCGCATCCTCCCAAGACACGCCGCTAGCCGGACGGAAGACTAAGATACTGGAGTCCTAAAAATGAAAAAGATCGCTCTTGCTACCGTCGCCGTTCTGGCCATCACCGGCAGCGCCTTTGCCGGCAGCGACCATTATGGGTCCAACGCCGCCAACCAACCGACTGCTGCGATCGACAGCTCGTATACGGCCTCTGTCCAGGCGCCGGCTCACGCTGAAAAGCAGCCCGTTGGCCAGGGCGCCGACCGCAACCTTTTCGGCAACAATTAACAGCTGGTCCCAAACAGCAAAGTGGCGGTCCGCCGCTCGGGATCTGAGGAACTCAGGAGTACTTGAAATGAAGAAGCTCATTCTTGCCACCGCAGCCATTGTGGCCGTCTCCGGCGGCGCTTTTGCCGGCAGCGACAACTTTGGATCGAACGGTGCCAACCAACCGGCCGCCGCGGTCGACAGCAACTCGTACACGGCTTCGATTCGGAATTCGGCTTCGGCGCAGAATCCGGTTCCGGCTCACGAGAAACCCGTCAACGGCAGCGACCGTAACCTGTTCGGCAACAACTAACAGTTCGTTCCAACAGCGGCGGCGGCATTTGCCCGCCGCGCTGGTGGAACCAAGAAAATCCAGGAGTTTTGAAAATGAAGAAGATCGTTGTTACCGCCGCCGCGCTTTTGATTGCTGCCGGCAGCGCTTTTGCCGGTAGCGACAACTTTGGCGGAACCGACATCAACAAGCAGGCGACCATCAACGTCGACAACACGCAGACGTCTTCGGTACGCAATACCGGCTCGCCGGTCTACAAGCTGCTCAACTCGTCGGGCGACTTACAGAAGTCCGCCCCGCAGGGCAGCGACCGGAGCCTGTTCGGCCGCTAGCGCATCGGCCCGAAAATCGGTTCGATTTTCGGAAAGCACGATGCGCAGCGTTAAAGTGTTAGAGCGTACTTTTGTGCGTCCACTTGGACGCACGTCGCTCTAACAGCGACCGGAACGCACAAGAGCGGCGG
>NZ_AZUX01000033.1:0-66909 GCF_000513915.1 Mesorhizobium sp. WSM2561 | reverse complement strand
ATGATCATCCTCCAGGAGTTCACCGAGATCGAAACCGGAAAGGGCGCGGATGCTCTTGATCGACGGCCGCAATTGAATGCCGCCCTCGCCCTTGCCCGCCAGACAAAATGCCCGGTGGTCGTGGCCAAGCTCGACCGCCTGTCGCGCGAAGTCGCCTTCATAGCCGGCCTGATGGTCCAGCGCGTTCCTTTCATCGTCGCCGAACTCGGTGCCGATGCCGATCCGTTCATGTTGCACCTCTATGCCGCGCTCGCCGAGAAAGAGCGGCGGCTGATCTCGGAAAGGACTAAAGCCGCCTTCGCCTCGCGCAAGATCACTGGCATAAAAACTTGGCAATCCGACCAACACCGCAGAAGCTGCGGCGAAGGGTAGGAAGATGTCGATCGAAGAAGCCGACCGGTTTGCCCAGACCGTGCTGCCGATCATCGCCTCCATCCAGCGGTCCGGCATCACCAGCCTACGTGGACTGGCAATCGCTCTGAACAACCGCGGCGTTCGCACAGGGTGCAACGGCCAATGGCAAGTCTCGAATTTGCGCAACATTTTGGCGCGGCAATCTGCTGCGAACTTGCTTTTATAGGCGGGAATTTGCTGACCAGCTAATTCCCTCGACCAGGCATCCAACAACACGTGGGACATTTGCTCCCGGCGCCTTGCCGAGCGTGTCCATATTCGATTGGGGATCTTCCGAATGGACGGCCCTCTTTACAGGGCTAACTGTAGCCGCGATGGCACTTGGCTATTTTCAAAATCGCGGGATGCTCCTGCTCACCGTAGCGCCCATGATCCCGCAACCCCACATAGCTTATGACGCCAAGAGCAAGTCGATTTCGGTACATGTACCCCCAACCGGCCTCTACCAAATTTCGAAAGTGGAAATGCAGCCAAAGTACGCCTGTATCAGCGAACTCGTCAGCGGCGGCCCCCGAACGCCTACGGCGATGTGCGTTTGGTTCCAACAGGTCGCCTCAAAGCGGCCTACAAACTTGCTCGACCCAGCACCGAAGCGTGTTTCGGCGTGGTCCCGTACCCGGACGGGTCAACGCTCATAGTCACCCTGACTGGACACTATCTGCCGAAACAACGATTTCCATTGCATCTCAAAGATGGGTTCCCGACAAACCCGTAGGTGCGTAGCAAGCCGGTAATTGCTCTCAACGCCGCGCCGGCCGCTGTGCGCCCCGCGCGTCCTGGCAGGTTTGTGGCGGCGCAGTGATAGTGGTTTGTTGTCCGAACCCTGAGGGTAAAGTAACATGAACCAAGAGGTCCCGTTGCCCCCTAAAAGGCCGCGTCCGAAGGTCACCATACCGCAGCCTCTTGGTTTGTACGCCGGAGATCTGCTGGTGAGAACCCGGGAGTATTTCGAGGCGTTCAATCAGCTTGGTGCTGAGGCAGAAAACGCACACCTGTTTGCGCGGTACTTTCTATTTTTTCACGCTCTCGAACTGCTACTCAAAGCCTTCTTGGCTTCCAAAGGCGTCTCAAAGCGCGACCTGCGACTGAAATATGGGCACAGTATAGAGGATATCTACGACGCCGCGGTCGCGCTTGGGATGCATCCTCTGTCCAACGTCAAAGTCATTGCAAAGAACCTTGATGTGTTGAATTCCCAGCAGGACTTCAGGTACCCATCGGGATACAACTTGCATGTCCAGTCGCCAGCCTTCTGCCGGGAGAGTTACGAGGCGCTCCGAATGGCCATCGAACCGAGGATCAGCACCGAAGTGCAGAAAGCCAGTTTGCAACTCCACAGCGACTTTCGGGGCCAAACAGTGATCTGGAAGGATGAATAGACCCGGAACGTTGGCGTTCTCCTCTAAATCGGCGCTATCGGCGCGCTCTGCCTCGCCAGCGCGCGATCCCGCTGGCCGTTCTCCTAACAGCGCCGAGTGGTCTGGCGCGTCCTGGCGGAGCTTGTGGCCATGTCGCAATGATGATTTGCTGAGGACATGGGACAACTTGTTCTCCTATATCGCCTGCTGGCAATTGCCGGCCTGGGATACGTCGTTGTCCAAGTGATTGCCGATCGGAAGCCGCCACCCGAGGTCCGGTCGACGTCAACAGGGCATTTGATATCTGACGATGAAGCCGACGAGGCATATCGGGAGTATCGAGACGAGATGTCTTACCGATATCGATGACTTGGCCTTCTGGCCGCTTGCCAGCGCAACCATGCTTGCTCAGCCTCATGTCGATAAGCCGGCGGGCATTGGCGCCCAATTATTCGGCGGCAAGCGCATGCACCTGCTTCGATCGGATTAGCGATCTGCCAGTATGGACTCAACCGTTGATTGGAAGCATTCTCCCCATGGGGAGAAGGGGCGTGGGCAAAGTCCACCGTTATCAAGGCGCCACCGGTGGCGAAAGCGCGCCGGCAGGAGAAGGCTATCACGGAGACTGCCGCGACCGCTCTTGGCGCTCCTTTTGCTGGGCGTTGGTACACTTGCCGCAGCAGTCACTCAATTCGCTATCCATAGCACCGCCGGCCAACAGAACACCTCTGGTCCAAAGCATCCCTGGCCTTCAAAGCACCATAACAAATTGGACAGAACCGCTGCCTGGGCCGATGCAAGGCCGCTCCTCCGTTATCGACGGCGACACGGTCGAGATTGCTGGCCAGCGCATCCGTTTCAATGGCATCGACGCCCCGGAAAGTCGGCAGTATTGCGACGACGCCAAGGGCTTCGAATATCCGTGCGGGCGCCGGGCTGCCCAAGCACTGGACGAGTTCCTGGCAGCTTCGCGACCGCTGCGTTGCAGCTTCGTTGACCGAGATCGCTACGGCCGGCTTGTCGGGAATTGCCAGCGAGCCGATGCCCGCAGTGTCCAGCGATGGCTCGTTGAACAAGGTCTCGCTCTAGTTTGGCCTCGCTATTCGAACGGCGCATTCGCCGCCGAAAAAGGATCTGCCAAGGCTGCGCATCGCGGCGTCTGGCAGGGCCGCTTTGATCAGCCATGGGACTGGCGGGCGGCCAATGCCGAAAAGGTGGAAGTTGTCAGCGAACCATCAGCCGGCTTCGGTCTGCTTGGCTCTGGCTGCAACATCAAGGGCAACATTTCGGCCGAAGGCGAGCGCATCTATCACGTGCCCGCCCAAAAATTTTACTCGGCGACGAAGATCACCGAGACGAAGCGTGAGCGATGGTTTTGTTCTGAGGCCGAGGCGGTGGCGGCGGGCTGGCGAAAGGCGAGGCGATGAAATCAAAGCTTACGAGCGCCGCCGACATGGCGCGATCGGTGGGCTTTGATCCGAAACTGTTTCGGCGAGCGCTTCGAAGGCAAACTTTCCTTGGCACAGGCCGTGGACGGTGGAGATCAACAGCGAAGAGCACGTATCGATGCAGGATGTGCTCGCAATTTTGCTCACGAAACGAGGACTTAAATCCGCGTCACGTTCCACAGGCGATCAGGTCAAGCGAGCCGTCTCAGAAAATGCACGAAGCCTAGGTGTGGAGCCTCAACAGGTTGTCCTTGGTCGGGCCCAGGCGACTGATTGGCGGTTTGGACTTTAGGCTTCCGTGCGGACGGTGCCAATTGTACCGATGCAGCCATACGGGCAGTTCGGCGGCTCGGTGGTCCGAGGTCGGATAGGCGACGGCGTAGGCCCATTCCCTGAGAGCAGTCTGGATGAAGCGCTCGGCCTTGCCGTTGGTCTTGGGCGTATAGGGCTTGGTCCTGACATGCTTGAGGCCGAGGTCTCTGCAGGCCTTGGCGAAGGCTTTCGACCTGTAGCAGGAGCCGTTGTCGGTCATGACGCGGGTGACGGTGACGCCGAGGCTTGCATAATAGGCGACCGCCGCCTTGAGGAAGGCGACGGCGCTTTCCTTCTTCTCGTCGGGCAGGATCTGGCTGAAGGCGATGCGAGAGGCGTCGTCAATGCAGACATGGACGAACTCCCAGCCGGCGCCGCGCGACTTGCCCTTTTGTGGATCGCCGGTGATGCGGTGCCCGACCTGGCTGAAGCGACCGAGCTTCTTGATGTCGATGTGGATCATCTCGCCGGGGTGCTCGCGCTCGTAGCGCCGGATCGGTTCGGCAGGCTCGATGTCCTTCAGCCGCGACAGCCCGGCGCGCTTCAGCACCCGGCTGACAGTGGCGGGCGAGACGCCGACCTCCATGGCGATGTGCTTGCCGGTCAGCCGCCGGCGGCGCAATGCCACGATGCGCTCGGCCACCGCCTGTCCGGTCATGGCCGGCATGACATGGGGCCGGGACGAGCGGTCGACCATGCCGGCCCGTCCCTCGGTCTTGTAGCGCTCCACCCAGCGCGCCACGATCTTCGCCGACACACCATACGACCGCGCCGCATGGGCTTTGGAAAGACGGCCTTCAATGACCGACAGCGCCATTTCCTCTCGACGCAGCGGCGTGAGGCGGGCATTCTTGTGGATGTTCATTCGGACCCTCCGGTGAATGCTGAGGCTTGGTAACTCCAGTCTCCTCGGTCCGGTCCGAATGGACAACCTCCCGAAAGCTCACACCTAGGCCTGAGAGTCGCGGATTGGGAGTAGCCGTTTTTGCATCGCGACAAAGGAAGACAGTTTTGAGCAGATTGTGGAGGAGTACCTTGCTCACAAGGGTTACCTTGTGCAGCACAATATCAAGTTTCTTCTGCCCTGCAAGGATCATCCCGATTTTCTTGAAGCTAGGGGACTCCACAGCGGCAGCATTTGCCAAACACCGATCATAGTTCTATCGTCAGTAGAACTGGTACGTTAGTACCCCGGAGACAATGCTTCAAGGAACTGCATTCATGGAAGATACTCCTATTGTTAAGACTCAGCCTCAAACACGCGCTCAGTTTGCTCATCTCCGGGACGATGCTAATATCCTACTGGCGTATGCAGCCGAGGCTGGAATCGAAGTGGGCAATGATGTTGCCCAGCCAATAATCGCTGCGACTCAAAAGGGAGACGATTTCTGGAACGGGAATGAAGTAGGTGCGTTTCTTTCCGCGATCACGAAGCTGGCGGCGAAACTTCGCCCGGTGACTGCTGGAACATTACGCGCATGCCAGGAGGACGCCTCGTTCGCGATCCGTGGCTATAAGCGGCTGGTGTACACGCTCGCAGTGTTCATAGTTCCAATATCAATCATAACCTTTATCTCGGCCGGCATCTCTAATGTGATCAAAGCCAATCTAGAGGTCGCAAATAGTGCTGTCGTCACTCTACATGCGAAGTTATCCACGACAAAGCCAGGAGAGGCCACTAATGGTTTATTGGATCTTCAGCAGTTCGCCGTCGCAGCCCGTGCTGTGAAAAGCAGATCGGATCAACTCAATTACACATTGTTAGGCACTATTAAGCATAAGGATTTGGACGACGATTTCGAGGTCAGACCGAATATAATTGACAGATTTGAACCCGTTAAAGAAGAAGTGAGTCGCTTGACGAGTAAATATCAGAACGTTCGCTTTTACGCAAATAACGTTCTGGACTCTGCATCGATTGTCTGGGGTGCCGTGACCGCTAGTATTCTTCCAGTCCTATATGCCTTATTGGGAGCATGCGCGGCGGTGCTCCGAGCCTTTACGCAGCACTACGAGGCGCGAACCTTTAGTCGTTCCTATGCTACCCCGGCTCGATTTATTATCGCGGGGATTGGTGGCGGCATTATTGGTCTTTTTGGGAATCTTGACATCGGAAAAGGATTGACGCCTTCGCCTCTGGCACTAGCGTTTCTGGTTGGCTACGCAGCCGACATTTTCTTTTCCCTACTGGAAGGATCGATACCGGCTAGTAGGGTGCCCCAGCGCCCCGCTGCCACGCCTGGCAGCTGATATCACGAAGCAACAACTGCTTGTCAGTACTGCGCCCCGTGACGCGCCGCTGCTTACCGCGAGGTCGAAACGGTGCGTTCTCCCGCGACGGGTCGGCTACCTTTCCTCGTCTCTCAAGGTCGGGCTGACTCTTTGTTCTTCTTATGTTTACTGTCCTCATGAAAGTCACAGGAGGCAACGACCGCTAGGACTTCTAGCGAAAACCCTCGATCCAGAAACGCGCAATAGTGCCCACTTATTGCAGCAACGCCCGTTCGCCGCGTTGGAATGCATCGGTAAAGCGGTCCAATCCATGGGAGCCGCCGTTCACAGCTTTCCGCGCATCTCGCAGATTGTGGTTGGATAGAGCCCTTCGAATCCTCTGCTCATGGTTCTTGATGAATTGCGCAAGAATAATCCCAGCAATAGCTGGTTCGTTCGCAAGCTCTGAGTCTGCGACAAGATCTTTCCCGATAATGCTTCCGATCGTTGCATAGTTGCTACGCCCTGTAAGCTGGATGTAGCCCCGTCCCTTGTATCGGGGACCATCTCCAGGCTCCGTATTGCCGAGGTCGCGTCGGCCCTCGTAGAGATCGAAAGGCGTGTTGCGCGTGTTGAACCGGCTGCGACCCTCGCTTAGGGGGACGAAACCTTCGGTCTCCGCTCGAATCGTCGCCAGCGCCATGAGGCACATTTCCTGATCAATCAAGGCCTTCTGCCGGAGCCCGTCCAGCACGAACGGCAAGTTGGCAACGATGTTTGCTCGCGGCGTCGCCGGGAACATCCTTGCCACAAGTTCAGGACTGAAGCGCCCTAACGCATCTGGCAGCAAACTGCCGGAACCACGAGGGCAGTCGTCGTTTCAATTCGGCGAAGAAAGCCGGCGAACACGAAACCGTCAGCACGCCCATCACTTTGCAGATCAACCATCGCCCAGGCGCCGTCTCGCCCAAGGACGTTAACGGCAACTCCGAAATGGAGTACACGGATGATCCCAGCAGTATCTGATGGTCCGGATCGCAGGCGCAGCCCGTCGCGAGCTATTACTGTGTGCATATCTAATGGAATTGGCGCAATTCCCACATCCAAGCCTCTTATTTCCGCCCCTATGAATTGCGGTTCATCTGGGCGGCCCGCAGTGCCCACAACTGTTGAGGGATCAATCCCTTCCTCTAGATCCTCAGGCGCTAGGTCCAACTCAAAGTGCATACAGTCCTTACGGTCCTTCCAGTCGCCCCCCCACTCAAAAACGCGCTTGCCGGACATCGTCTTTATGGCACGAACATCGGCAATCATCGCAGACGTCATATCTGTATCGGCTTTGCCTGCACGCACGTCCCGAGCCCGTTCGTCCTGCGTCGGCTTATCGGAAAAGCGAATGTTTCGTTCACCCCCATGATTGATGAAAGGGTTAGTGGTCCAGTTCACATCTAGCGCGATGCCATAAGAATGAAGGCTCTTACCTGTCCCTCCCGTGATTGTCCTGCAATTGTAACTATCAGTGTCTTGGGTCCGAATGATGTACCCGTGATGGTCAATAACCGTGCTCAGAGCTTCAAACGCTTCTGCACCAGGCGGCGCTATCCTTATTCTATCAAGGCCAAATGGGATTACTACCATTGTGGTCTCTGTACACTCGAAACGTTTCCATTTTTGGCGAAGTTGAGACGTGTTTAAGGACATTCTTACCCCCCAAGTCGAGTTGAGGTAAGAAGTATAACACGCCTCAATTCGCAGATGAATTAGAATGTGCCGAGAACCAGAAAATCTGATTGCAATTGGCCAGTGGCTCTACCGATGTACCCCAGTATCTACTAATTGGCCGCGGAGTCCGAGGTGACGATTCAGTTGCGGTAGGAGGCACTGACGATGAGCGAACTGATTCGGCTTCGGATGCGCAGAGGCACCTAACCGACCCGCATTTTCCGTTGTGGCATGTAGCTGCGACCCTCGCTAAATGGCGCAGCGTGTGCCGCTCATCGTGGCCGAGCTTGGAACCCATGCAGATCCTTCATGTTCCACGTTTTCGCAACCCTATCCGCCGATATGCTCGTCGTAGGGAGCATCGTGCACTGTTAAGCACGATCGTCAGAAAGCGCTGAAGGCTCGCTCCCATCACGAGGCGGCGTGTTCACGGGCTTGTACCTATTGCCTTAATAGTCGGGAAACAGCAATTTAAGGTGCAGGCATACAGAAACGATTTTCTCATACGGGCGTGACTGTGGTTCTACGATTTGCGTTGAACTTGGTGAGTGTCGCGGCAAGTGCAGCAGTTTGTAGCGCCAACCGCGCTATGCCACTGCTTGGAGCAGGATTTCATTGGAGGCGGGCATTCATCGCGTCAGCTTCGCTCTTGTCTATAACGCAGAGTGCGTCGGCATTTGTTTGCGCTGTGAAAATACCCGGTCCCGAGCTCATAGGGGTGAATCGGATCGAGCCCCTGCCAACCGGCAATTTCATCATCTTTACATACTACGGAGCGTTTACGCTCACATCACATGACCTGACTTTCGTATCGATTCCGGGCGCCCGCATAGGCAGGATCGCATATATCTTCGATGTCGACGGGGGCGGGTGGCTGGTTGACGCCGATGATGGTTTCTTCGGCTTGAACGCTGACGCAACGGCCGTTAGACAGATCCGAGATCGGCACGGAGGCTTGCTAGCACCAGCAAAGGGGAAAGGTATAACCGTCCTAAAAGGTGACGGCTTTTTGCTGAAGACAACTTTTGGATTGAGATTCCTGCCTCGAACGGCTGAACAAGCCGACGTTGTCTCTGGTCCCGAACTTGGAGAGATCGGCGCTGCGTACCGCTTAAAGAACGGCGTTTGGATACTACAGGCGTCCGCCCAAGCTGCCGATAATGGCCCAGATTCAGACACCTCCTTTTCACAATTATATAGGTTTGATGTATCGACTAGAACGCTGACCATCACAGAAGGGTCGAACAGAAATATCCAAATACAACCTGTCATCAATGGCCTTCTTTTAATGGGCAGAAACTTACGTTTAATTACGCAAGAAGCAGAGCAAATCATAACAATCGATGGCAGCGCCGGCTACACAGCAGACGCACGACTGCTAGAAGGCTTTGGATGGCTTGTTGAAACGAGGGACGGCATGCTCCTCCTCGACGATCATGGACGGCTGATACGGTCAATAGACATCACAAATCTGGATATAACCGCCGCATTGTCCGCGGCGGAAGGTCACTTTCTTTTAACTTCAGATAAAGGACTATTCTTCCTAGATGCGACCAAAGGGGTCATCAAGCCAATAGACGGCACCGCTGGAGAATCGTGGCGCGCAAGAGAATTTGGCGACCGCGGCATTTTGGTCCAATCAAGCAAAAGGCTAACCTTGCTGAGATGGGAAAAAGGTACCTCGGAGACCTTTTCTTATACCCCTATCGGGAACGAAATATCCCTGGAATCTTTTCGACTGATTGCGGGAGGCGCAATCGAGATCACTCCGTCCGGTATCAATTATCTGCGGTATAATTCGAATAGAGTTAGACACATACATTCTTCCTCGCATAACCTCGCGGGGGTCGAGCCGTTCAGTATTGGAGGCGGAAGGTACATCCTAAGCGCAGACGATCAAGGTTTTTTCATATTTGATTCTCATACATTAGATCTCAACTTTGTGCCTGGACGACACCTTTCTTCAATCAATGATATTTATTATTCTTCAGACGGCACCATACTTGTTGCGGCGCACTGGGGAGTATTCAAGGTCCTTCCGGATTTTACGGGGGCCCTCACGACTGTATCAAACTATTCTAGACCGCCAGAGAACGGCGACGGTCGTTTGACAACCTGGACCTTGTCCCATCCTTGCGCACAAATTTCGGACTTATTGCATCTTTCAGTTGAAACAGGTGAAAGCAGCACCCGTGCAGGCCTGACCATAGCACCGACGTTCGCGCACCAGGCGTACTTAGACGGTGCGATGTTCAGTGCACGATTCCCTCACCTCAATAGTGGAACACATCGTTTTCAGCTGAGATCCGATGCCGGTGGCAGTAGAACGCTCGTCGGCCTTCCTGTTACATTGACGCAAGAGCCTCGACCGCCGCGCTACGGCCTCGCAACAATTCCATTCCTAGTTCTCGGCACAGCTCTCGTTGCTACCTTGCTGGCACTTGGCGCGCTGCTTCGACGAGTTCAGTAAGGTTAGTTACAATCGGAACGAGAAATGCGCATGGATCGCCTGAATGACCGACGTTCCCTCGGACGAGCAACATTGTTCGCAAAGAGTCAAATTCACCCGATACCAAGCCAAGAGAGATTGGCTGTATTATTTTAGGCGTGGCGTTTGGATCCAGCCAAAACGCGAGAGTTCCGAAACCAAACAAGCCCACGACATTGCCGTCGCTGTTAAAGCCCGCCATCTCTAGATCGTCGTAATCTCGAAGTTTGGGCAACCGCAGATCAATTGGTGAACTTGGACCTCCTATATCAATTAGCGCCGGGGCCTTTCCCTTTTGCCAAGCCAAGATTCTTCGTCCCCCGGGCGCGACATCGATTTGGGCTTCCGATCTGTCAAGCCGGTCCGGCAAACGAGCGCGCGTTGATATTTCGCGCCCGGTTTGGATTGACCAGGCTCTTACTGTCCCATCCATCATCACTGAAACCACGGTCACACCAGCGGGATCCAAGGCCACGATGTCGGTGTCCAACTCGATCGACCCTTCCAAGCGAAAAAGCGCCAGTCTTTGATCGTCTCGTTTCAGCAGAAAGAGATCTCTTTGGCCAACCTTTCGGATAATCGCCACCTCTCCAGTGGCGACAGGAATGAGCCTATCGATAGGGTCGCTATTCTCAAGCATAAATCGAGAACCGTTCGCGGTGTCAATGGCGCTCAGATTGCCCAATTCGTCCAAAAGAAGTAATATGCGGTCCTGATCCATAAAACGTACATCTACGACCTTCCTATCTGGAAATGGAGCTGAAATGCTCCTTAACAGCCGAGCATCAATTACGCTCCAAAGCATCACCTGTCGGTCTTCCACCGTCGCCACGACTTTGGAACTCATCGAGAAGGAAATAGGATGAGTCCCACCGAAGGTGCTGGTACTGGGCACACCGTTGCCGGCGCGCAGAGTTCCGATCCTGCGTCCTTCCGATGAGAAGAGTTCATAAGCGCTGTTCTCGGCGCAGTCGCTAACGGCAACCGCTTCTCCGCGTGGAGATACAGAGCTGCAAAGACCCCACTGCTGGTAATTTGCCAATGGGATTAGAGAACCAGGCATGGAAATCCGATAGAAATTAACTGCTAACTGCCCTTGATTGAAAACGGTCGAAGGGTCGAGCACTCCACTCAATGCGAGATACTCCGCGTTTTCTGAGACGACAAGTTCGGGAATGGCTCGGACGGGCACTTCCATTCGCAAGAACCGTATCCCACTGTTTAGGCCAAAGATTTGCAGCCGTCCCACATTGTCGAGTACTGCTAAACAACCCTTTTGTGGACAAACATCCATGGCCACTATCGTTGACTCAGAGCTCGTCGTCTCCAAATCGCTTTGCAGCGTCAAACCGAAGCTGGACAGAGGGCGCCCCGAGGAAGCATCGAAAACATAAGCACGGGACTCTGCTTCTGAGACAACCGCGACTTCACTACCATCGGGCGTGAATTGAACGCCGAAGTTTCCGGTGACGTCCAATCGCGCCAGCTCTTTCTGCTCGTTTACATCGATCAGAACTAATTTACCGTCCCTGATACCTGCTGCCCGATCTCCTCGTGGCGACAGGGCGGCCTTCGGCATCGCTCTCGACGCCCCCTCGCCGTCAAACAGAAACGGGTCTGCTAGCCCAGTCAGCGCAAGCAGTACATATTCGTTGCCAGCCCTCAGCAGCGCGGCAGTCCGTTGCCTGTCAACGTAAATATCAGGATCTAGATAGGGTCCGTCATACTTGTATCGCCTAGAAATCGTGCCACTATCCAAATTAGCGGCATAGACATCACCAAACTCCGTTACCCAATTTGGCTGTCTATTCTGATCGAAGAACAATGCATTCACTTGCTCAGTGGATTCAACGGGCAGCGTCAAGGACGGAGCCGATTGATCTTTGCTATAGATCTGCAAAGAATTATTCGACAGAACTCCCAACTGCGATCCATCTTTTGAAATGGCAAAAAAACCAGATACATCTGGTGGCAGTCTAAAGGTGCTGCCAGTACGACCGGATGTTACAAGAACGTGTTCTACGGACCGACAGGCAATTTCGCCGCCGACATTGTTCATTGAACACGACTGCTCATCTGCGCTTTGATCGAATCTTGTACCATCGAAATTTATCAATTCCGAGAAGCTTCCACCTGCGCGAAAAGAAAGGAGATGCCGCGCTGGATCAGGGGTTAGGATCCGTCGATCTTGGTACGTTGAGTCATCTGAGGATATTAGAACGGAGTGCGAGCCATGAGTAAGTTCAAGTAGTAATCCTTGCGCCTCTTGGACGATGGCCGCATCAAACTCTGTTGCTAAGGACAATGCTGCCTCGATAGTGACGATAGCATCTCCTGAACTTGCCTCTCGTATCTGAGAGGCGGCGAGCAATAACATTGCCTCAGCTTTACGGATTTCCGAGGAGTACGCCAGCCAGGTTGCACCAATACTAAGGGATAGAAGTGCCCCGGCGATGGTACCGCGAATAGCAGTGTTCCTGCGAGCTCGGCGGACACTTGCTGTTGCGAACCTGCTCTCAGCGCGATTAAGCCCTGGTGAGGGTTCACGCATAAGGCTCTTAGTCAACTGCAAGCGAGCAGGATCGGACCATAGTAGACCTCGTTTGCCCCTGTCCGACGATTCCCAATCTTCCGCATCCGAGGTTAGCCGGCGAAGTGCCGTGATAAGCGGCGCGTCTTGGCGGACCCATGCAAGCAAACGATCCCAACCAAGAATGAGAGCGTCATGCGCAAGTTCGAGATACGACGCTCCGTTCGCGTCATCTGTCACAATAAGGCGTTCTTGGTCTAGACGGCCAAGAATGTGATCAATTCGCGACTGGTCCTTGGCATCGACCTCAAATTCTCTCCGAGGGACGCGACGCCTAGCAAACTCACCCGCTTCAAGGGAAACAAATCGTTCAAGAACACGACGAGCGGCCGACCTATATACTGCGTCTCCCTCATCAACTATCTGATTTGCGCGAACACGAAGAGACGCGGTGACGCCGCCGCCTAGCCTGTCGTAGTCGTCGTGCGTAAGCACTCGATCAGTCGTGTGTCGATCAAGGTAGTTGCGGTACATTTGGCTAAGCGCAAACGAGAGCAGCGGTAGGGCGCCAGGCATGTTCACCACCTCGTTGACGAGCGTGTCGACGAGTTCAGCTGACTCGAAACGCATGACCTTGACAGCCGCCGGGCCTTCGATGACGCGGCGCAGTTCGTCCTGGGTCATCTGCGGAACCAGAAAGCGGGCTGCGGCCCAGCGAGGGGCGAGGGGCGATTGCACGAACTGGGACTCGAACTCCGAGCGTACGTTGAACACAACGCGCAGGTTGCGCTTGGTGCGATTCAATGCCTGCGCGATCAGTTCAGTGAACTGCGTCTGCGCGCTCGGATCAGTGCCAATTGTAATCAACTCTTCGGCCTGATCCACGATCAGCAAAAACTCCTTGGATTCGTCCTGCTCATCGAGCCAATTGGCTAGGGCATCAGATTGAGAAGCCAAGCTCGGTTCGTCCGGTGTCTCGACGTCAATTGGCATCGCGCGCCGCAGAGCTGCCGCCAGACTCGCAAATGGTGTCGGACCTGGTTTGGCGGGGCGAACGATCACGGAACAGAGCCGCTCGCCTAGTGCATCCTTATCCTTCAACCGGGGAAGGAGCCCGGCTAGGACCAGACTTGATTTGCCGATTCCCGAAGGTCCAGTAAGGACAATGAAACGCTCCGCCGAGATAGCTGGCGTGTCCCCACCAGCGTTCCTGCCAAGAATTCGCTCTGCTAGCCGATCTGCGGCCCCGCCACGCCCGTAAAAGACCTCTTTATGTTGTTCTTCGTATACTTCGAGGCCTCGCCAAGGATTGGCTTCGGCATCCAAGAGTGGAGCGGCCGGCAGGGCAAGCTCCCTTCCCGGCACTAGGAACACGAACTGGCCCTTGTCGTGCTTCTTCAGCGGCCAAAAGATCGGCGTCTGCCGAAACTCGCCCTCAGCACGCGGAAGCAGTGCTTCAACCAAAAATTGATAGAGTTCGGTCGCGGTTATGACACCGTCACCCGCTTGCCCAGCGGTCGCTAGATCGGCAGATCCCCTTAAACCATTAAGCAGTGCTGCCGCGAACGGCGAGTGTTCTTGACTATCGTTTCTTTTTCCCAGCGGCTTCTCGGCCGCAACATCCAGCGCCTTCTGATCATATGCAGCAGACGCGATGGCCTGCCATGCTGGATCACTGATAAACCACATATACCGCTCTTGGTGCAAATGTTCTGGAGCAAGAGCTAGGTGTCGAGTGCTCGCCCATTGGAAGGCACCGGCAAAACAGCAGTCGAGAATGACTAGCATGTGCCGGCAGGGCAGAGCCGAAAGGGCCGCATGTAGTTCAAGCATCGCCAGAAACTTGCTATCGGAGCCGCGGTCCGCATCCTGCGGCAGAACATAGCCCGTCGGTCCCGTGTCACCCTCGATCGCCACACCGTGACCAGCAAAATAAAATAGGACCCGGTCATTACTGCCAACCCGCTTCGACAAATCCGACAAAAACATTCGGATGCCGGCGAGTGTAGCGTCAGCGTCGAGGATCAGCTCAGTGTCGAAACCGTGATCGTCGCTCAGGCATCGAGCCAGCGCCTTTGCATCTGCCACCGGTGTACGAAGCGGTGGAACACCGTTGCTATAGCCGTCGATCGCAACGAGGAAAGCACGACTACGCTCGAAACCTTCCATCCCCCCGCCTCACGTCTGTGCTTTGAACGTGGCTTTCAATATTTTGTCAAATTCTGTAACCCGATCGCGGAAAACACAAGGGTGCATTGGGAAATAGTTTTGCGAGGTCGATTTTATTCTTGACGATCGATATCCCCAGGTGGTGCAATAACAAATAAACAGAAGGGCGATTGGGGGGATTATGGCTGGGAAGCTTTATGGCCTGCTCGTCGGCATAGATGCATACCATTCACCGGTTCCCTCGCTCAATGGATGCGTCAATGACATTGACGAAATCGCCGGCGTTCTAAACGAAATCAGAAAGGGCTCGGACTGCGACGTACACCTTAAACTGCTGAAGAACGCGGAAGCGACAAGGTCAAACATCGTTGAGGGTTTCAGATCGCATCTTAGCAAGGCCGGCGTCGGCGATACAGTTTTGTTCTATTATAGCGGGCACGGCTCCCAGGAGGATTCTCCGCCCGAGTTTTGGCATATCGAGCCCGATCACCTCGACGAGACACTCGTCTGCTATGACAGCCGCGAAGAGGGCCACTGGGATCTCGCAGACAAGGAGCTGGCGGGGCTAATTGCGGAGATTTCCCGACGCGATCCGCATGTGCTCTGCGTCCTTGATTGTTGCCATTCCGGGAGCGGCACAAGGGCCGCATTGGAGTCGGGTGCTGCAGTCAGACGAGCCCCCACAGACCCACGACACCGGCCCATCGAGACTTTTCTAGAGGAAACGCTTGACGCGAAGCGCGGCCCAGACGACCAGACCTCTGGGTCAGGGTGGGCGATTGTTCCGTCGGGCAAGCATGTGCTTCTGGCCGCGTGCCGGGCAGACGAAACTGCAAAAGAGGTTGTAGAGGCGGGGAAACACCAGGGCGCATTCACTGCCGCGTTGCTCGCAGCACTCCGCCAGACGAATGGACAGATTACGTACCGCGATCTGCTCAAGCGGGCAGAAGCTCAAGTTCGGCTGCGGGTCGATCAGCAGGTGCCGCAGGTTGAGTGCAGCGATCCGGACGAGCTTCAAAGCCTATTTCTGGGCAGGTCCGCTCGCGAGCAGCAGGGATACTTCACTCTGCGGTATGATCGTGAGATGCGTTGGGTCATCGATGGGGGTGCAATCCATGGAATAACTCCGCCGGCGAACGACGAACCAACTCTCCTCGCGGTATTCGACTTGGATTGCGGACGGAAGGAAAAGCCGCGCACGGATTCGGCCTTGGCATTTGCCGAAGTTCGGGAGGTACGCCCAGAGCTGAGCCAGGTCGAATTGAAGCTTCGTGGCGCAGTCCTTAGTCAGCAAGCGACTTATCGCGCCATCGTCGTCGCGACGCCGCTCCCGGCAATGGGCGTACATTTGAAGGGGAGCGCCATTGCACTCCAGCTAGTGCGCCAGGCTCTGGCTAAAGCTAACGAGGGCGGTACGCCCTCGTTGTTGGCACGTGAAGTGACAGCAGACGATCGCGCCTCAATTCGCGTGGACGCCGACGAGAATAGTATTCGGATCAGCCCTGCATTGGGCGAGAGCCCGCTCGTAGCAGAGATCGAGGGCATCAATGAGGATGGTGCGCGAATTGCCGTCGAGCGCCTTGAGCATATTGCTCGTTGGGACGCGATCGCGAGGCTTAACAATGTCGGCAGTCGCCTGAGCGACGGACCTGTAGAAATTGTCGTTCTTGTACCGGACCAAGTCGATACTGGCAAACCTGTTTGGAAAGAGGCTGATCCTCAAGGCGGAATTCACCTCGAGTACCGGCGGATCAAAGACAAATGGCAGCAGCCACAAATACGGATTGAGCTAAGAAACCGAAGCGACGTCGATCTCTTTTGTGCGCTCCTGTGGTTAGGAGAGGATTACTCTGTTAGTTCGGCCCTCTTTCCCGGGGGTGTTGAGCACATCCCGGCCGGCAAGTCCGCTGCAGCAAACGCTGGGAAATCCATCTATGCCTCAGTACCGCTAGCCCAGTGGAGTAGTGGGAGGACGGAAGCGCGAGACATCGTCAAGCTTATCGTGAGCTCTGAGCAGTTTGATCCGAGGCTTTTCGATCAACCACCGCTTGATCGATATGTGAGGGTCGGCGCTACAAAGGGCTTCGAACAGCACCCCCGCAACGTCCTTGAACGGCTTGCCAAGCGCGTATACTCGCGCGCGTTGTCCACCAGACCGGAAGGCGCCGAACTTATTGTCGATTGGGCGACAAGCGAACTCGCGTTGACGGTGGTGCGCCCACTCGATGCGACGACCGTGCCCCAGACCGGGCAACGGCAAACTCTGGGGGCCGGTGTCACGCTAGTCGGACATTCGGCACTTAGGGCGAAGATGCGCCTGGTCTCGAGAGGTGAGGCCGGGCGCCAGCTCGGTGGCCTGAGCCTTCCCGCCATCTTTCGTGATGACCCCGACAACTCGCAACCGTTCTATTTCCAAACCCCTCGCGGTGCGGAGGGCGGACTTGGAGCGCTCGAGCTTTTTGATGTCGAGAATCCGGAGGCTGTCACAGCTAGCTCTCCGCTTCTGCTTCAAGTCGACACGACACTCGGCCACAACGAACACGTGCTTCCGTTCGCTTGCGACGGCGAGTTCTTCTTGCCGCTCGGCTCAGCTCGGCGTGCTGGCGACGGGGTACAGATAGAATTACGGCAGCTCCCATCTGCTGTGCAAACTGCAAGAGACGTGCAACGCGGAATTGTCAGCTCAATTCGCATTCTCTTTCAAAAGATTCTTAGTGAGAAGCTAGGTACGGGCTTCGACTATCCACACTTGGCGGCAGTCAGTTTTAGCGATGAGGAAACGCCGCGATATCGGACAGACGTCGAAGGTGTTCGCTCGAGAGTCGCTGCGGCGAAACGGATCCTTCTCTACGTCCACGGCATCTTAGGCGACACACTGGGTATGGCAACTGCGTCTCAGGTTCCGATTTCGCTTCCGAACGAGCACCCGCATCGGATTGTCGACAAGTATGACCTGATCCTGGCCTTCGACTACGAAAATATCAACACAGGCATCAAGGAGACGGCGGCGGCTCTGAAGGATCGGCTCGCTGCTGTCGGACTTGGACCAGATCACGGCAAAACGTTGCATATCGTAGCTCACTCAATGGGCGGTCTGATTTCGAGATGGTTCATCGAATGCTTGGACGGCAGAAGGGTGGTGCAGCACCTCTTCACACTCGGAACGCCGCATGCCGGCTCGCCTTGGCCAAACCTCCAAGACTGGGCGACAGCAGCCCTCGCTTTCGGTATTAACCGCCTGACCGATATCGCCTGGCCGCTCAACCTGATCGGCAATCTTGTTGAGGCCGCCGAGACGGCTGACGTCATGCTCGATGAGATGGCGCCGGGATCGTCAATTGTAGCCGAACTCGCGCAAACTCCAGATCCTCTGGTGCCATACACGCTACTCGTCGGCAACACTTCAATGATCAAAAAGGCCGTTGCAGACGGACGCCTTGAGCGACTGCTTTCGAAATTGTCCCCTCAGCGCGTTTTGCACGGCGCGACCTCTCTCGCATTTTTGCGAGCGCCCAACGACATTGCGGTCAGTGTGGTCAGCGCGAAAGCTGTTCCCGGCAATCGAGCCACAGCGCATGACATTAGCGAAATTGCCTGCGATCACATCACCTTCTTTAGCTCGAATGCTGGTCGGGAGGCGCTGATCGAGGCACTGACGCGGGCATGAATGGCTCGGTTCCGATCGAGGGCTTCACTCACAACTTGGCTTTTCTCGTAGCCATTGACGGCTATCGCAATGGGGTTCCACCGCTTCGCACTCCTGTGGCTGATGCAGAGGCGCTGGCAAAATGCCTAACAGAAGATCATGGCTTCGATACACAGCTGATCCTCAACTCAGCCGCTACTCTCGTTGGGCTTCGAAAGTTTTTGGAAGAGTTGCCGAAGCGCGTCGGTCGCGACGATCGTGTGCTATTTTACTTTGCTGGCCATGGCACCGCGATAGACAACGATAAAGGGGCTACAGGCTACATTCTTCCTCAAGATGCTGATCGTGACTCTGAGTCCAAGTACCTTCCGATGCTTGAAATCAGCAACGCGCTTTCCGCCTTGGAATGCCGACACATGTTGGTGATCCTCGATTGCTGCTTCGCGGGCGCCTTCCGATGGGCGAGCACGCGACACCTCGCTCTCGCTCCCGAGCATTTGCATCAGGAACGATACAGGTGGTTCATAAGCGATCCTGCTTGGCAAGCTATCGCGTCGGCCGCGCATGACCAGAAAGCGCTCGACGTTGCCGCCGAACGACCGCTGGGCAAGAGAGACGACCGCCTGAAGCATTCTCCATTCGCGGCCGCCCTCATAGACGGGCTGCAGGGAGCCGCCGATCGCGCCCCCGTGGGAAGGGAAGGCGATGGCGTTATCACCGCCACAGAACTCTATCAGCATCTCGTGGATGCCCTTCTGCCGCGCGACGATGCCGAGTTCCGGCAGACACCAATTTTCTGGCCGCTGAAGAAGGACGACAAAGGCCAGTTCGTGTTCTTGGTGCCAGGAAGGGAGCTCGACCTCCCGCTTGCGCCGCCTCTCGACCCCGACGCGAATCCCTGGCGCGGGTTGGACGCTTACGAGGAAAAGGACAAAGACCTGTTTTATGGGCGGCGCACTTCTGTCGACCGCTTGGCAGAGCGGCTGCTGGGCAGGGAGGAGTCACACGATCGGGCGGCGATTCCTGCAGAGCGATTCATTGTCGTGACGGGCCCATCAGGCATAGGGAAGTCGAGTCTCATAAAGGCCGGTCTTTTGCCTCGCCTCAAAGATGCGCTGGGGGGGCAGCTTGTCCAGATGGTCGTACGCCCAGGCAAGCCGGGACCGACGCCATTTGCGAGCCTGTCAGCAGCGTTGCGTCAAGCGATGCCCGCTGAAGTGGTGATCCCGGACGCGGCGACCTTTGCCTCCAAATCTGATGCCCTAGCCAATTGGTTTGAGGTGCAGGACAGCTCCTATGAGTTTGTGCTGGTGGTCGACCAAGCGGAAGAGTTGATAACTGTCGGCAACGATCCGGAGGTGGCACGGCAGTTCAACGAGCTCATCGCACAAGCTTTGAAACGTGCCCACGACAACTTGCGCGTTGTATTCACAGTCCGCTCTGAGTTCGAGCCGCAGTTCTCGCAATCACCTCTGAGCGAATTCTGGCCGACGGCGCGATACCTGGTCCCGCAGATGACCCAAGATGAGTTGCGCCGCGTCATCGAGGGGCCTGCTGCCGTAAAGGTGATGCGATTTGAATCCGCCGAACTTGTAGACACACTCGTCAATGAAGTTGTCAACATGCCCGGCGCTTTGCCACTGCTCTCGTTCGCGCTCAGCCAGATGTATATGCACTACCTAGATCGTCGTGGGTCAGACAGAGCACTTACAAAAGAGGATTACGCTGCGCTCGGGGGCCTAACGGGGAAAGCGCGCAAGGAAGACGATCTATTGAAGGGCGGAGTTACTGGCGCACTTCACATCTGCGCCAATCGAGTCGTCGATGATGGGGATGAGCAATACAAGGCATCATCCCGCCGCGTTCTCGAGCGCTTTGTCTCGCTCGAAGCAGGTGAGTTTGCGAGGCGTCGCGTACCGCGATGGGAGTTCGAGCCGAAAGATCCGGATGAAAACTACCGTGTCCGCGAAGTGATCAAACGCCTTGATAAAGAGCGACTGGTCATTACGGACGAGGCAGACGCCACAACTTACTTCGAACTTGCTCATGACGCGCTGATCTTGAGCTGGGACAAGCTCCTCACCTGGGTGAGGCAGGACGCACCCTTGATCGCGGACTTGCGACGCCTAACACTCGCTGCACAAGATTGGCACTCCTCGGGTAGGAGGAAGTCCTATCCCGTCTGGGCCAATCCGGCGCAGATAACAACAATCAAGGCTCTTCAAATCACACCATACCCAGGACTTAATCAGCTTGAGCTCGAATTCGCGCAAGTAAGCATCAAGCGCGCCTGGCGCAATCGTGCACTTAGGCTGGCCGCTGTTTTCTCCCTCATCGGGGTCACGTTCCTGGCGGGCCTATCGGCGTATGTAGCTCGAGAGCGCCAGCGTTTAGCCATTTCACGGCAAGCCGCGGCTCAGTCACAGCTTCTGGCGCAACGCACAGATCGCTTGTCCGAGGCAATGCTGGTTGCCGCGCCTGCCTTGGCCCTTTCGGAAGAGCTTAGCAGTAGATCACTGGAAGCTGGGCAAGTGCTGCGGGCCGGTTTAGCCTTACTTCCGACCGCTCTATACGACCTCGAACCTGATGGAGGCGTCCACGAGGTCCGTTTCACACCAGATAGTAAGCACATTATTACGTGGAGAGAATATATCTCGATCTACGATACTGAGAATTTCCGCCTCATTTCTTCGTTCAACCCTAGCGCCTCTATTAACTCGTTCGGGTTTGTGTCTCCAGTATTTAGCCAAGACGCGACGCATTTTGGCGCTGCGATCGGTAACGACGTAGCAGTATGGGATATTTTCACTGCAGAAATCCGTCATTTTTCTACACCTGCCTACGTATCTCGTGTGGCATTGAGTCCCGACGCACACTATGTCGCCGCCCTAACCAACCGCAGCGGTGTAAGAGTTAATGATCAAGGCGCTTCCGAATACAAGAATGCTTTGCGAGTGTGGAATGTACAAACAGGTGAGCTGCTAATTGAAAATACGTATGAAGGAAGAGAACCATGGGATATCGCGTTCAGTGATTCGGCCAAATACCTAGCGGTCTTGACCGATGATGGTGCCGTTACACTATGGCGTCCAGATGCGCGTGAGTTGGTCGCACGACTTGAGCAGGGTGGGCGACCGATTCGAGTTCTTAGTTTCAGTTCTGATGGACGCTACTTGCTAACGGCAGGAGACGACGCGCTGGCCCGCGTCTGGAACGTAGATATGCGGCGCAAGCTCATTGAGGTTGGCGTACCGGATAGTGATGCCATCTTGTCGGCTTCTATCAGCGCTGATGGACGCTATGTTGCGACAGCACATCGTGAGGGAACGTACCGTGTATGGTCGGTAGAATCAGGTCAGCAAATCGCCCGACTAGATAACCAAGGCAGCTCTGGCAACGTCAGCTTCAGCCCGGACAGCAAGTTTCTGGTAACGACAGGCCCAGGGAGCATTTCTAGAGTTTGGAACTGGGAGTTGGGCATCGAGGTCGCTCGGACCAATGATGGATACTCATGGGGGACGTTTAGTTCCGACGGTCGCTACTTGGCCTCAGCCAACGGCGCGGGTGCTCGCGTTTGGAGATGGCCGAACAATAATCCACTGTTTCAACTAAAGGTCGCGGCGCCCGGGCGCATCGTCGAACCAAATAAACCAAAGAGCCTCGCGATCGACAAGAGCGGAAGGTACCTTGCCCGAAGCGGCCCCGAGGGTGGGGTCTGGGATCTCAGGGAAGGAACGAAGATAGCCACCTTCAAGGCAGCAGGCGTAACCTTCAGCCCTGATGGCCATTTTATGGCTACTGCGAGTTTTGATGCCGCATATGTTTTTAGCGTTGGCGACAATCGGCAATTGTGCGCCGTGCCGCGGTGGAGCACTGGGAATGGGGAAGGAATATACGAAGTCAGACTGAGCGGAGATGGCAGGTATTTAGCGGTTCTAAGCAGCGATTATCATGAAACCGTCCAGATTTGGAATGTGACAGACTGTAGTTTGATTGCTCGCTTGGTACAACCTGGGGATGGCGTACTCACTTTCGATTCTGATTTTAGCGAGGACGGAACGAGGCTCGTTACGGTGGCGAACGGAGACGTATTTGCTCGAGTGTGGTCCGTCACGAGTGGCAAGGCGTTGTTCAGTCTGAAGCACAGCGGCAGGGTGGAGGCGGCCGCGTTTAGCCCTAACGGTCTACAGGTCGCGACTGCCGCCGACGGATGGGTGAGGATCTGGAATGCCACGACGGGCCTATTAACCGCCCAAATGGAAATCTCGGGCGCCAATATGGTTATATTCAATCCGGACAGTTCTGAGATTGTGTCAGCCGGCGATAGTCGCATTCGCGTCTGGACATTGGACGGAACTTTGAAGGCAGAACTCGGTCACGAAGCCGGCTTAGTTGAAAGCGCCTCGTTCAGTCCTGACGGCCGCTATTTGGCTTCATCAGCCTCCGATGGGCAGGTACGCATCTGGGATGTGAGCAATTGGCAGGAAGTGGACCGGATCCCGCAGGCCGGCCGCGAATCTAAGGTGGTTTTCGGCGCGGGGGGACGACTAGTTATTTCGGCTAGCCGCGTCGACCCGGATCGACCAGATATCCCGGCGGCTCGGCTACTTCAGGCTTCCCTCTGGAAGTCTGCAGACATGATACGGGCATTGTGTTCCCAATTTCCGGACCGGCTGACACCAGAAAAATGGAAATTCTATTTTCCTACGGAGACTTATCGAGACGTTTGCCTCCCGTAGTGCCTCAAACCCTGCATCGTGGTGGCGTTCGACTTGCACGATTGCTGGAAGCAACGATTGGCAACGAAATAGGCAAACAACCTACAGCAACCATTCCCGTTATTAGTACGATGGCGCGATAAAGAGACACTCGCCTGGCCGTACTCGAGGCGATTAGGTAGGGAAATCGGAGAAGGTTGAATCCCGGTTCCTCTCCCTCTACCACTCAATTCTCCCAGAACGTTCTCTGCGTAGACTTGGCGGCTCAGAAACCCCGCAGAACTGCTGGGTTTCGGCCGAAGCTGGGGGACTGTTGCTGGTAGTGAAGGTGCCTTTTTTGTTCTCTGTCAGCCCATCATTCTCCAAAGCTGGGGAGTGCGCCTTTTTACTCCCTAGCTTTCCCCCATTGAAATCACAGGGTTTTCCGGCTCGAAAGCTGGGGGTCGTTTGGTGCAAGGCCGCTTATGCGGAGAACACAGAAAGCAAACCGATCGGTGACCAATTAGTCAGCCGCTTCGGCCTAGGAGCGGGGCTCCGGTGCCGAACTTCATCCGGTGCCGAACTTCAAATGTCTGGAATGGGGCCGACAGCGGACTGGCAGCTTTGGCCCTCGGATCTTCAATAGCTGACCTTCAAGTCGGTGCGAGTAACGTCGTGACGTGACCCTTTCGAGACCTTCCGGAGCCGAATTTTCTTCTGGGAAGCCGACATTGGCCGGAACCAGCATTCGTGACCCGTTCCAGAAGTTCGGGTGCGAGCGCACAATGACGCAAGGCGGCCCCTCTGCCGACCTTGCGCACCCAATATTCCTTGCGAAGGATGATCCCTTTGAGGGCAACCAGCGCTCATAACACAATTGCTTCAACGTAGCGACCCAGTCGGTCTTCTGCGGGGTCGCGCTCGGACAGCCGTTCACTCCGGCAAGCCCGCGAACCGCATGTGTCCGACCCAGCGCTCAAGGGCTCCGGGGGCGGTGTAATTCTTCTCCCACTGCTTGCGTTGTTTGCTGATGGAGTCGCCGGGCGAGTCTTTGAGGAAAACCGCAAGCGCTTCCTTTGCCTCCCGCTTGTTTCCCAGACAAGCGTGGATCCCCGCAAGCATTCGGTGTGCGCCGCTCGGGATTCTGGACATTTTCCGCATCGCCGTCAGCGCAGCCCGGCAATCGTTCTTTTCGTAGAGCGCCCAGCCCATGTCCCAGTGGAACCAGTCAGGGTGGAAAGGATCGATGCCCATAGCCTGCTTGATCCGATCGATAGCTTCGTCGGTGCGGCCAACATTCAGCAGCACGCCCGCACTGTTGACGAGGGTATCCGAATTGCTTGGGTTCAGGGCTATCGCCTGATCGTACCGGACAAGGGCCTGCTCCACCTCGCCGGCTTCCGCATGAATTCTGGCGCGGACATGATGCGCTTCAGCGTCATCAGGAGCGAGCAGGATGGCCTTGTCGGCGTATTCGGCGGCGCGCTTCAACGCCTCGTCAGGGTTATTTTCCTGCTTGTGCCAGAAAACCGCGTCATGGCGATAGGACCAGGCCAGCCCGATATAGCCGAACTGGGAGTCCGGATCCGCTTCGATCGCCTTGAGGCTGAACTGCCGTAGGAGCTCGTTCCCCGCGGCAGAGAAATCCTTGTCGGTCTCGGCAAACCCAATCAGGACATAGCGGAGCGCGCTGACCTGCGCGGCGTCGCTCCTTGGCAAGGGTCGCTCGATCCTGCGCCCGACCCTATCCGCAAGCGTGCGGATGATCTCCTCCTGGACGACGAAAAGATCGGCAATTTCGCGGTTGTAAGTGTTGGCCCAGACATGCGATCCGTCATGCGCATTCAGCAACTGGGCGGTCACTTTCAGCTGGTCTCCGATCTTCTGCTGGCTGCCTTCGAGGAGGTAGTCGACGCCGAGTTCATCTCCGATCTGCCTAGCGTCAACCGGGTGGCCGCGGTACCTGAAGCTCGAGTTCCGGGCGATGACGGCATAAGTCTTGCTCCGAGCAAGCTCGGTGATGATCCCCTCGGCGACGGCATCGCTGAGATATCCCTTGTCCGCGCCGGTACTGAAATCGTCGAAGGGAAGGACCGCAATCCTCGGCATGTCGCTCGAACGAACCGGAGCGGCCCGCCATATTTCCGCGCCGTAGTATACGCCGATCGCTGCCGCAACGAGAACGAGTGCAGCAAGAATGAAGCCGCGTCGCGAGAATCTTGTCTTGGCTCGTTCCGTGCCGGCTGCGGCGTGCAGCCACGGCGCGTCGGCGAAGAGGTTGACGTTGTAAACGCGGACCGGTCGATCAATGTTCTTCAGCGTCTGCTCGCCAGTGTCCTCGAAGGTCAGATCGAGCCGGTTGCCGATATGGTCTCGCACAGAGCCGGACACGGCGACGCCGCCGGGCCTGGCGATGCTCTCGATGCGCGCCGCGATGTTGACGCCATCGCCATAGATGTCGTTGTCCTCGAAGATGATGTCGCCGAGATGGATGCCGATGCGAAATTCGATGCGGTGGTCCTCCGGCACGTCGACGTTGCGCTGGCGCATCCTGCGCTGGATATCTGCGGCGCAGGCAACTGCATTCACCACGCTCGGGAATTCGACCAGCATACCGTCGCCGGTGACCTTGACAATGTGGCCCTGATGCTCGGCGATCTTGGCGTCCGCCATCTCGCGCCGGTGCGTCTTTAGCGCCGACAGCGTACCGGCCTCATCCAGCCCCATGAGGCGGCTGTAGCCAACCACGTCGGCGGCGAGGATCGCAGTGAGCCGGCGCTCCATGAGGGAAATCCGGGTTATTCAGAGGAGCCTAAAGTATCATATTCAGCGCTGCGTGCCATACGAAATCCCGCTGGCGCGCCGCCCCGAGCATCAGGAGTGGCTCGGAAACGGTTCGATAAACCGAACCTGCGCCTTTGCGGTACCCGTTTGGCGCTTTTTGGCAGGCGAGCCGCGCCTGCGCACCCCATGTCCGGAATTGGCGCGGCAAGCCGACGTTGGCGCAGCGATCTGTACAGGTCCGTAAATGGCGCAACCAAGGCGATCGGAGCACTCGGTTGGCCTCCATAGCCGTGACGCCTCCTACATCCCATGCGGGTGGAACTTTGCCGTATGGCGCGGCTGCTGGAACGGCCGCTTCGCGCCACGAAGCGGACATCAATCGGGGGAGACCGCGACGAGTCAACTCCGGCGCCCCTTCGTTCTTGCCGCAGGATTCGCAGTCACTGCGGTCGGTCGAAGACCTCAAGAGCGACCAGGCCATCGATGCTCCGCACATTGTGCTCGCGCTTGAACTTGACGATCTCCCGCTCGCCTTTCTTCTCGGCCCACCTCAGAAGCGTGTCCCGCGGTTTGACGAATTTGTAGAGGGGCACACCGAAGCCACAGGAATCCTGGATGCGCGTAAGACCGACGCGAATGATGGAGCGCACGCCGAGCTTGCGGCCGAAGCGCTTGTTGATCGCCGCGAAGTCTGGATTGTCGGGTTCCAACACCTCGCCCCGGCCGTAGAGGCGCAAAATGAACGGCGGCCCTTCGAAGGCGCAGAACATAATGGTGATCCGCCGGTTTTGCTTGACGTGAGCGATGGTCTCGGCGCCGCTTCCCGAGAAGTCCAAATAAGCGACGGTATGGGGATCAAGGATGGCGAAGGTATCCTGGCCCTTGGGCGACACGTTGACGTGGCCACCTTCCTCCAAGGGAGCAGTGGCAACGAAAAAGACATGCTGCCGTTCGATGAAGGCCTCGAGCCGATCGGTTATGTGTCCATAAAGCTTGCCCATCGCTGCCTCCGTCATTTGGCGCAACCATTCGCCAGAGTTCGGCCGATCATGGCCGCTCGGGCACAGGCGGAATGTTTTGGTTGAGACGGAACAGGTTGGTCGGGTCATATTTCCTCTTCAGCGCCATGAGCCGGAGATACTTGTCGGGACCGTAGGCGGCCCGCACCCGCTCCTGCCCCTCTGCGCCGAGGAAATTTACGTAGACGCCACCCGTCGATAGTGGATGCATTGCTTCCCAGAAGGTTCGGGCCCATGCGACATGACCTTCGGTGGTTTGCGGATCGGACCACACCGCATTGATATTCAAGGCGTGTTCGGCGTTGCGATCCTCGAAAGCTGTCGCTGAGCCATCAATTCGACGGATAGCGCCACCCAGGTGGAACAGGATGGTGTAGGACATCGGCGACGGCGCCTGCCAGGCGTGCCCAATCAGCGCGTCGATCTTCGCGTCGTCGAGCGGCCCGAGATAATCGGCTTTCCAGTAGTAGTGCAGACCATGGGGCACGCTCGCATCGAACATGCCCTGGTGGCTGGTGTACGGGGTCGCCCTGATCAAGTCGATGAGGGGCTCGCCGAAACGCCGCAGCGGCGCGAGAACGCGCTCTCCGTCATCGAGCGAACCCGCGTAACAGACGGCGATGATGACGACAGGGCGACCGTGGAGATGCGAGGGAAGGTACGGCGCCGGCGGCGCCTTTCGGAGATTGACGATCGTCGTCAAATCGTCCGGCGCAGTGGCGATGTAGTCGCGATAGATACGGAGCACTTCGGGCGCCCGTTCAGCGGCATGCAGCACCACGCCTGCGAGCACTTGTGGCCCGACCGGATGGAGACGATACTCGAAGCCGGTGACGATGCCGAAGTTGCCGCCTCCGCCTCTCAGCCCCCAAAGAAGATCGGTATTCTCGCGCTCGCTCGCGCGGCAGGATCCGCCGTCGGCGGTCACAACGTCGGCTGCAGCGAGGTTGTCACAGGTCAGTCCGTGCCTGCGCATCAGCCAGCCGATGCCGCCACCCAGTGTGAGTCCAGCGATCCCCGTATGCGTGACGATGCCGCCGGTGGTGGCAAGGCCGGACGCCTGCGTTGCGCTGTCGAAGTCGCCCCAGAGTAGTCCCGGCTCGGCACGCGCGCTTCGGCGCTCGGGATCGACTTCAATGCGCTTCATGCCGGAAAAGTCTATGACGAGCCCGTCATCACAGACCGCACTGCCCGCAACATTGTGCCCACCGCCGCGAACTGCGAGCGGCAGCCCCTCCGCGCGGGCGAAGTTCACGCAGGCGATGACATCGGCCGTTCCGGTGCAGCGAGCGATGAGGGCTGGACGGCGGTCGATCATGCCGTTCCAGATCCTGCGGGTCTCGTCATAGGCTTCATCGCCTGGCCGCAGCACTTCACCACGAATCCCTGCAGCGAAGGACGCAACGCCGCTACGATCCCGCAGCACTCCCGGCGCTAGACTTATATGAGTGTGGGTCATGGCTGGACTCCCGTCCCAATGTGGAAGGCGAGTGTCCGGTCTTCTCATGCCTCTTTCAAGTTCAATATCTGCACTGGCGTGCAGCCGAGCCGGTTGATATCCTCAAGACCATGAAGGGGTATGGACAGTTCTGCCCGATCGCTAAGGCGGCGGAGATCTTCGCCGAACGCTGGACCCCGCTAGTGCTGCGAGAGCTCCTCGCGGGCAGCACACACTTCAACGATTTGAGACGCGGCGTGCCGCTCATGTCTTCGTCGCTGCTGTCGCAACGCCTAAAGCGCCTCGAAACGGAGGGCGTGATCGAGCGATGCCCGTCGGAAACCGGCCATGGCTGCGAGTACCATCTGACGGCTGCTGGACGCGAACTCGAGCCGCTGGTCAGCACAATGGGGAACTGGGGCGCACGTTGGGTCCGCAGCCGGCTCGTGGCGGATGAACTCGATGTCGGTCTCCTCATGTGGGACATGCACCGCAGAGTCAGGCCCAACCAATTTCCAACACGGCGGGTGGTGGTTGAGTTCGAGTTCCGTGGTGTGGTCAAGGGCAGACGGCGTTGGTGGCTGATCAGCGAGGGCAACAAGGTCGACCTTTGCATGACCGATCCTGGCTATGAGGTGGATCTCCTTATTCTGACGGACCTACGCACGATGACCGCCGTCTGGACCGGCGATGCGAAGCTAGAGCAAGCGGTCGGATCGGGTCAGCTCGAAGTGCACGGATCGCGCCAACTCCGCGCCAAGCTTGGCTCGTGGTTCGGCCTGAGCCCATTTGCAGCGATCGACGATCAGCGAGTTCGGGTCGATACTGCCTGAGGCAGGCCTGACGTGATGCGCTTTACCCATCGAGCGCGGAACCACTTCCACATCACGAAGCTGGGATGCAGGAGATAAATGCTGGTAGGGGCGGCTTATCGAGGTCCGTCGATGTCCGCATTGGGCCAGAGTTGCCATAGAACTTTCTCGAACCAAGGTCCGAGAAGGGTCGACGCCAGTCGTACATCGAAGGTCCGCTGTCGAGGAACGTCTCGAATGCCGCGAATTGGCGCGTTCCGCTGGTTCAGACACCTGAGCCGCAGAACGGTCGAACTGAGCGTCGAAGGACTGGGTGGGGTGGGGAGCGGTCATCGAACATAGCGGCACCAACGACCCGGAATGTGTCATTAGCAGACAGTCGACGCAGCGTGATAAGCTCAAAGCAGGCACCGGAGCGTGGAGGCTATCTGGATGACAACGTCGTTTCGGGAGGCAGAACTCGCCGGCTGGTCCACCCGCTCAGCAAGCTACGATCAGCACCTATCTCCGATTACCAACCAGGTCATCGCGCCCATCATTGCAGCCTTGGGACCGCTGGACGGAAGGAGGGTGTTGGACGTGTGTTGCGGACCGGGCCACCTCGCTGGATCGCTTGCAGCCGAGGGAGCTGCCGTTGAGGGCGTTGATTTTGCAGCCTCCATGATAGCGAAAGCGGGAGCGAACTATCCGAGACTCACGTTCCAGGTGGGCGACGCCGAAGCGTTGCCCCACGCGAGCGACATATTCGATCATGTCGTATGCGCATTCGGGGTGATGCATCTCAGCCGCCCCGAGTCGGCCATTGCCGAAGCTTTTCGCGTGCTCCGCCCCAAGGGCCGATTTGTGTTTACGCAGTGGGGCAAGGACGACGAGGTGCTGAATATCGTACTATCGGCGATCGCCGATCACGGAACGCCAAGCCCAGATCTGCCGGATGCACCTCCGCCATTACGATTCAGTGATCCGCGCGAATGTCGTCGGGTGCTTGAAGCCAACGGCTTTACCGAAGTGCGTGACGATCTCATCGAAACGACATGGACGAGCGAGCGACCGAAAGCGCTGCTCGATCTCATTTATGGCGGCGCTGTGCGAGTTGCCATGGTGCTGGAAGCACAAGAGCCAGCTCGGCGCGCCCGGATTCATGACGCGATTCTCGGTGCCGCGAAAGCGCGTGTCTTCGACGGTACTGTTGTAATCCGAAGGCCCGTGGTGGTGGCTTCCGGTACCAAACCCTCGAGTACCTGACGTCTGAATTGGGTGAGAACGCGCCCTTTCTCACACCGGAGAGCCGTCCGCAAGGGTCGCGAGTTGTCGTTCCGGCTGAAAGCTCGCCCGTTCAATGGAGGTCAACACGCCGCTGACCACATGGATTAATGTAGCACAACGTCAGCGAGTAGAGCCCGCCAGATATTAGACCATGCTAAATGACGGCTGTGGGTCGACTCAAGCCGATGCGCGAAGGGCAGCTTTGAAGGAGCGCCCTGAAGGTCGTGTTATGGCGCATTGCTGCCATTCGCGACGCGAACAATGAAGCTCGCCGAAAGCGGCAGGGCTGTGCCGCGACCAGCTCGTCTGGACGCAGGATGCCTATATCCGCGAAGACACCTATAGGGCAGCGCTTGCCACCATCATCAATGCCCAGCATCGCCTACCGATTGCCGCAGTGTGGGGCGACGGCACGACGTCGAGCTCGGATGGGCAGTTTTTCCGAGGCGGAAAACGCGTTGCCGCAGGCGGCGACATCAACGCCCGCTATGGTGTCGACCCCAGATTCAGCTTCTACACCCATGTCTCCGATCAGCATGGACCCTATCACGTCAAGGTCATCTCGGCAGCGACGCACGAGGCGCCTTATGTTCTCGATGGCCTTCTCCATCACGGCAGCAATCTCTCAATTGTGGAACATTTTTCCGACACCGGCGGCGCGACCGATCATGTGTTCGCGCTCTGCGCCATGCTCGGCTTCCGCTTCTGCCCCAGATTGCGCGACTTTCCCGATCGCCGGCTGATCCCAATCGAACATCCCGCTGTCTATCCAACGATCGCGCCGCTTCTAGGCAAACGCATTCGTGCCGACGTCATCCGCCAACATTGGGACGAGGTGATGCGCCTGGTCGCGTCGCTGAAAGCCGGCCACGTCGCGCCGTCGGTGATGCTGAGGAAGCTCGCCGCCTATGAGCGCCAGAACCAGGTGGACATCGCCCTCCAGGAGATCGGCAAAATCGAGCGGACGCTGTTCATGCTCGATTGGCTGGAGAATCCGTCGCTCCGCCGCCGCTGCCAGGCCGGGCTGAACAAGAGCGAACAACGCCATGCGCTCACGCAGGCCATCTACACCTTCCGCCAGGGGCGGATCATCGATCGCAGCCATGAGGCCCAGCAATACCGGGCTTCCGGCTTGAACCTGGTCATCGCGGCGATCGTCTACTGGAATTCGACCTACATGGCCGATGCCGTTGCGCATCTCAGATCAGCCGGCGAAGCTGTTCCGGACGATCTTCTGGCCCATACCTCGCCCGTCGGGTGGGAGCACATCGCCTTCTCCGGCGACTTCCTTTGGGATCGAGCCGCAAAGGTGACTGGCAGAAAGTCGCTCAATCTGTCGACGAAACAACGCGCCGCATAATGGCGTCCAGGCTTCGTTTCCTCTTAACGTTGTTTAGCGTACTTTCAACGCGCGGCCCTCTATCTAGCACCGGCGGAGCGGGGGCCTTCCATCCCATCGATTTTGAGCAGCTCTTGTTCTGACCCCCAGGTACATGCCGGTGCAATTCGCAAGTGGCGTGGACGCTGTGAAGGAGCAGCGACTTACGGCGTTAGGCCTTCCACACGTTCAGCAACGAGCCCTGCTTCAGCGCGTCAATTACGTCGCGGGTGTAGCGGTGTTCCAAAGCAGGACAGCCAAGGCTACGTCCAATCTTCCCGTGCTGCTCGACAAATTCGGGCGAGACATAATTCGCGCCGTGGACGACGATGGCACGGTGGCGTGCGCGGTTGTTGGTGTCTTCCTGTCCGTCGAGCCGCATCGAATAGCCATTATCGCCCATGTAGGTTTCCGCGCACACATAGATGCCACGTGACGAGCAGCCCGAACCGTCTACATTTGAGAACCTGTCGAGCATGCCATTGTGGTCCTCATCCGAGCCGCTACCATGCGCGCACAGGTATCTGCCAATTTCGTCCTCGACTACGTCGAACAGGAACAGCCTGGGATTGCGAGAATGCAGCGCGAAATTGGCAATGGCCCAATAACGAGGTCGGCTGTTTGGCCTTTCTGTGTTCCGGAAGGCTATCAGTTGCTCCATTGGTACACCGAGCCCATGCTGCTCAGCCAGGGTGCGCAAGATCTCCTCATCGCCGGTTGATGCTGCTGTGGCGCGCGGTGCAAGTGTCGCTTCTTCAGCGATTTCAAGGTTTGGCCCCGCTACAGTTGCTGTTACGTCACCGGGGTCTGGTTGCTCCCTTGCCTTCGGCGAGTCCGTTCCAAGCTGCCCAAGGGCCTGCAGCAATTCGTTCGTCTGTTGGAGTGCCCGCGTTATGTCTTCCAAAGCCGAAGCGATCTCGGCCATCTCTGTCTTCTTACCCATATCCGTCACTCCACCGTCGTTTCTGCGGTCTTGCTCTTTCCTCCAAACCTAAGGCCATGAAGCGTGGATATGCGTATCGTGACCATTGTTCCCAGGTCCCAGCACCTGTGTAGCGCCGAGTGCAGCGCAACGAGAGCGGAATGCTTGCTGCTTGGGATGGCTCGCCCGAACGTGTTGTCCGTTGATGACGTTTACGTCGAACGCGACGCCCTTGTAGTGTTTAGAGTTGGGGCTGTGATTGGCACCGCAGATTTCAGAGACAGAGAAGGAGTATTCCTCCGCCAGGGTGAGCAGTGCTTGAAGCATTTTTGTGTCGAGTTGCACCGTGCCACCCGGAGCACTTCCGTAGTTGCTTCGCTTGGCTTTCCGGCCGGCCGCCGTGTCCATGATGTTGTCGCGCGCCATGGCATCATCCACTACGCCTGACACATGCACCGTCGCAAGCCTGATGCGCGGGTTGGCAAGGATGGCGCCTGCGGCCGCTGCGGCAGGACTGGCAAGTTCGACGTCAGCGCTGAGTTCGCGGAATACAGCGTCTGCCGTAGTCAGCGGCTCGGCCTCACACCACTCTTGGACAACATCCGACGCGTTTGCCGCGAACCCGGCTTGTCCTCCAATTGCCGCTGCGATCGCCAATCTCTCGGCACTCAGATCGCTGGCGTCAACCGCTACGCCGTTGGCCACGAATGGGACGCTGGCAAGGTCCCAGTTGCCGCGGGCGATTTCGCGTGCGAGATCCTTGGTCCGATAGTTGCTCGGGCGAACGTCCGGATTGCTATGATTGCTCAACCATTGATGCCGCACTTGGATGTATTCACCAATCCATACCTTCTCGTCGCCTCCCGCCGCAGGTGGGCGCTCGGCGAACCGCTGGCGGAGAAAGGACAGAATACCGCCGCTGTGGATAAACGAGTCGTATATGACGAGCGCCGAGAGAGCTTTCTGAAAGCCATTTTGGCTGGCCCATTTCATTGCCGGTTGAAAGTAGCGCCGGTCGAAGAACCGATCCTGAGTAGCGCGCATCATCGCGTCCTCATTGGCAGCCCGCTTCAGGAGGCGCTTGAAATCGGCGTTGTCTGTCAGCGGCGTACGGCCGATCAGATCGACATATGCGTCGAGGGATTCAGAGAATGTGCCCCCGGCGTCCACATACATCTGAACAAGTTCTCGCAAGTTGGAGTATTCGGTCGTCTGCGACCGGCCATAGGTAATTTGTCGGATACGGTTCGGCCCATCGTGAAAGATACTAACTGCGTCATACTTACCCCCGACGGTCCCGGTCTCGAAGACATTGATGACGCGCTCGCAAATCCTGCGCTGAGAGGCCGTCAAACCTAGAGCGCCGTCCGAAGCCGCGAAGTTTTCGGCACGAACCAACTCGTTGTCGGATCCCCCTAATCGCACAAGTTCGTTTACTGTGGACTGCAGGGCTCGTGTTGCAGCAACGAGAGCTTCAAGATTGACCGAAATTTCTGATGTCGGGCTCTGTGTCGGCATGCGATGATCCCCACCTTCCCATGAAGCACAAGTACGCTCAGGTTAAAGTTGCTAATCATTTGCACGATGCACCAGAATTATCTTCCATGCAATCGCGCTTGAAGAGATGAGAAGCAGCTCAATTGATGCGAATATATCACAAAGACAGGCGATCACATCGCAGACCTTGGGTTTGTCGACGACGTTGCCCAGAAGAAACTCCGCCGGACGCGACGCGTAGCCATGCAGGTCGCTTTGCGGACGTAACGGCATCTTTATTTCCGATGATGAGCGCACGAAGACCACAGATTGGCGCCGCGGCCGGGAAGTGCCGCACGGATGTGCGCCTGACGACCTCGCTGTCCGGGTTGGCGCCTACGACGCGCAGATGCAGGAAATCCTGCAGCGATGTCGTCGCGCCCGCCGGCCTGGCGGCGGCACCGAGGATCGCGTGGCCGCCGCCGACATGATCGACCGAGGACCCGCTCGCGGGACACAGCGTGAATGCGGCGCGTTGTTTTCGCCGCGCCATTCGTGCCAAGCGGCACGTGCCGCTTGGCAGATGGAGGGCGATGTCACGTTGTCTGCATATAAACGCGTTGAGACCTGCGGCCGCTGATGTCAGCTGACCACGGTCACGGCTTTCCATTCCGCCATGGCCTGCAGGCGGTGAATATGTGTGGCAAGAGCGGAGCGTTTTGAGCAGGGCGGGACGAAGAGATTGCGCAGAGCCGAGAAGATGGAAACGAAGCGTTGCAGTGCTCCTGGTGATCGGAAGCCTTGCATGGTCCGCTCCCGTTTTCGCAGCGGCACATGTGCATTCTCCGCCCGGTTGTTCAATCCCTTGTGCGACCGATGCTCGACGTCCGGCATCACCTGTCGCCTGCTCTATAGGAGCGCAGCTTGTCGGTGATCATGCGCTTCGGCGCGACGCCTCGCTTCTTCAACAGCCGCGTCAGCAAGCGCTTGGCCGCATTGGTGTTGCGGCGGTTCTGGACGATATCGTCGAGCACATAGCCATCCTGGTCGACGGCGCGCCACAACCAGTGTTTCCTGCCGGCGATGGTGATGACGACCTCGTCCAGGTGCCAGACATCGTTTCGGCTGGGCTGCTTGCGGCGCAAGCGGCGAGCGTAATCCGGCCCGAACTTGATGCCCCAACGGCGGATGGTCTCATACGAAACCACGATCCCGCGCTCCAGCAGCATTTCCTCGACCAGACGCAGGCTCAAGGGGAACCTGTAGTAGAGCCAGACTGCATGGGCGATGATCTGCGGCGGGAAACGATGGCGCTTGTAGCTGACGGTCGCGGTGTTCATGCCATCGGGTCTATGCCGCAAATCCCTGAACGGGAGTTAAGTTGATAACGCCCCATCAATCTCTCCGACACCACAAGCATGACCCTTGCCCAGAGCAGCATCGACTTCGTGCTGACGTCGCCGCCCTATTGTACCCGCATCGACTACACGGCCGCGACTCGTGTCGAACTGGCAGTGCTCGGTCCGCTCCTGAAAGTGAGGCCCCGGGAGCTTGGTCGGCAGATGATCGGCTCGGTGCAGGTGCCCAACGACGTTATAGAGATTAACGAAAGCTGGGGGCCGAGCTGTGCTTCATTTCTTGCCGCCCTCAAGCGACACCGGTCAAAGGCGTCGGCGGGCTACTACTATAAGACTCATCTCGATTATTTCGACAAGATGGCACGATCGCTGGACCGGGTCTCGAAGGCGCTCAAACCAGGTGGGCAAGCGGTGTTCGTAATCCACGATTCCTATTACAAGGACATCCACAACGATCTACCAACGATCCTTGAAGAAATGCGGACGCGGCAAGGCCTTTATCTCTCTGGAAGGCAGGATTTTCATCTGCGCTCGATGTCCGACATAAATCCCGGTCGCAAGACGTACATGCGGCCGCCCGGTGCAACAAAGTCTGTGCTCTGCTTCCTAAAACCGAGATTGTCTTGACTGGAATGGGCCACAGCATTTGCCTTAGCCGTTCCTACCGGCGCCCATCCTCCTTAAATCGTATCACGAACGCCTCTTCGACCGGGAGGTCGATGAACACCGGAGCCAAGCTCACCGAAAGACGGGTGCTACAATTCGGACACTCGCCGGAGTCAGGGCGCAACGACAAGGCCAAGTTCAACATCCTCCGGGTCATGTTGGGCCAAGGACGTCGTGACGGCAGACGCGAGCATACGGGTTGAGACAACTTCAGCGCTCACGCGCGTCGATGTGGTGCCGACCTGTTGCCACCACAGCGCCGCGACGCCGGCAACGTGGGGGCATGCCATGCTGGTGCCGCTCATCGATGCAAGCCCACCGCCCGGCGCCGCCGACAAAATGTCTTGGCCTGGTCCACAGACCTTTGCGCGAGCGTTTGAAAAATCAGAGATTTCGAGCTTCGTACCATCCTGTCTTACCGCGGCAACCGAGATGACGCCGGATGCCGAAGAAGGTAACGACGCGGATATCCGAAATCTTGGGTCTCGTTCGCGCTGGCTCTCATTGCCCGAGGCCGCGATGACCAGCGGGCCACGTCCGAAAGCCCGGCCAACTTCGAGGACCTTCATAATGGAGTCGAACATGCGCAGATTGTCCTTGAAGTGCTCCAGTCCGATCGATGTTGCGAGTTCAATCGGATAACCATCAGCTTCAAGGTCGCGAACCATGCCGGGAAAATCGAAGCCAAGCGACATCGAGATGATGTTGGCATCGTTGTTCACCGCCCATTCCATAGCCTGAAAAATCGCCACCGATTCCCCTGGCCCCTTGTCTGGAAAGACCTTCGCGATCAGGGCTTTCTTGATATTTTTGGCGATGCCAATTCTCGCGGTACCAACGTCCTTTCCGAAGATCGTTCCAGCGCAATGGGTGCCGTGTCCGTCGCGGTCGCCATCGCCGGACCCGCCGAAATCTTTCTCCTCGATATCGACCCCGGCAAAAGCAGCGTGGTCTCGATCGATGCCACTGTCGAGAACAGCGACAGTAACGCCGGAGCCGTCCATTTTGCTTTGGTCGGCCCCTACCGCTGAAATTCCCCAGCACGCCTTTGCGTCAGCTGCAGCGCGGAAAACGGGCTCGATAAGCTTGGTCGGCATGATCAGCCCGAAATCTTTTACTTTCGGATCACGCCGCAAGTCTCGGAGCTCGCCCTGTGACAGTTCAGCGGCATGGACCTTGACATCGCCGGCGGCCAGGGTGCTGCGCTTGGCGCCCGGCACGGATTCTTGGTAGCCCCTTGATTTGTCAACTTCGATGACTGCGTACCGACGGTTCATGAGGTTCCTCCTCCCTATTCCAGAACAAGCCGCTGTGTTGGATCGCCGTAGAATACATACGATGACCATGTCTGAACGGACGCAGGACCACTTTCTCTTGCGGCGGCTTGTGCCAGTCTGAGCGCTTCCGCGAAGGGTAGACCTTGCAACGGTGTGCGGCGGACAAGTCGCCACCAGAGACTGTACGAAGCCGGAAACAATTGGGCGTAGAAGTCCTTCGCGATTGAGGCCGCATAGGTGTCGTGGATCGGCCACTGTGCCCCTATGAAATAGGAAGCATTATTGAGAAATGCCGAGGCGAATCCGTAGACCTCTGCGCCTCGCTCCCAACGGGCTTCACGCGACGTTCCGCAGCCGTTGATGAAAGCGAAGAGGAGTTTCGGGTTTTCTGTCGAGCGAAGCGCTGTAGCGATATCCTCGGCGAGTATGCGATCTCCCAGGATCGGAAGATAGCTTTGCCCGGCTGCTCCGGGAAGAAACTGGGCATGCCCGGCGTAGTGGAAAATATGCGCCGAACACAGAGCATCGAGCACTTCCGTCTTGGCCGCGTCCGGTCTCACAATGGTCACTTCAGCGCCCCAGCTGCGTGCCGCTGAAGCGATTGATGAGATTTCAATTGCTGCCTGATCGAGAGCGGATGGGTGACCATCGCCGGACGGAGCGAACAGAACCACCTTCAACCGCGACGACTGAAGCGGTGGCGCCGCGGCAAATGAATCGCCGGATACCTGGCGACCGATCGCGTAGCGCAACAGGAGCTGTTCACCGCGACCATCGTCGGTCAGTTCGACCGGCAACCAGAGGAGAGACTTGGACAATACGAGACTGATGGAGCCGCCGCTGGTTTCGTTGGTGATAAACCTGATGCCGTCAGGAAGCGCTTCGCTGCCGAGCATATGCGACGCTTCCTTCATTAGCAGCTCAAACTCCTCAGACTCCGCAGCTAGCTCCTCTTCCGCCAACGCGGTCAGTTCTGGCAACACCATTTGTGGCGCGGCTTCCAGGCGCAAGGCGGGCACTTCGATCGCGAGCGTGATGGTGTTTTGAGCCGATGGGCTCGTCAGCTCATAGCGCACAACGGTTGCACTGACCTGCTGTACCTCCAGGACAAAACCGTTATCAGTCCGCAAGGTTGACCACTTGAGCCCCCCGAGCGATCGCAGCAAGAAGCCCGTCGGCCCGCGACGGGTGACGAGAAGGCCGACGATAGCAACTGTCGCCGCGAATACGGCCAAGAGAGAGTAGGGGTTCTGGTAGAACGGCAATTGAACCGCAAAGGTCGACGTAGACGGCGACCCGGCATTGAGAAAGCCGTCGGTAACAACACCGCTGATGCGATAGTCGGTCCAATCGGCCAGCCCGGTTAGGTCAACCCGATTCTTCGGGCCGCGCACGACGCGTTCTGCATTGGGTATGACCGGATCGTATATGATCGCTGTGGTCTTCAAGCTGGGAATACCGACGAGACCTGGGACGGAAAGGTGATAAGTCACAGTGTTTTGCGCAATCGTTTCGCCTTCCGGAAACCGCGCAAAACGTATTTGGGGCGCGGCTGTCGGAAGTTCGAGAAGGCTCAGCCTGCTTCCTGATGCCACCCAAAAGCTTCGTCCGGACGATGGAGCCACGGCTTCGATGCTGCCGGCAAGTCTCGGGTCCATATCTCGGAGGCTCGCCCATTGTCCTTCGACGGTTGCTCCTCGCCAAATGAAGAGCCCCTCGTCGGCGCCAGCAAGTAGGCCCAGCTGTGGATGTGAAACCAGTTGGCGGATGAGGTATGGCTGATCGCCCCGAGAGCGTGGACGATAACCCGTGTCAGCATAGGCGGTGCCAGTGCGTTTCAAAAACACAGTGCCGCCCCACCCACCGGATGCCGCGATGTCGGCACCGGGTATGAGCGGTGTTTCCGTGACCGCGCTGAAGTTATGTTTGCTGCCGAACGGGACTGGAGGAAACGGTCCGAATTCTTCCGTATTCGCCCCAATCACTTTGACGCTCAAGACGCCGGCGGCGATGAGCGTGTCGTCCTTGGTGAAGGCGATCGCGCCGACTGCACTGCCTCCGATGTCCTCCAAGAGCGTTGCCGATGTCTGCCATCCTCCATCGACGAGGCAGACAACCTCGTTCGACCAGACCAGGCCAACGCAGGCCTTGCCCGTTGCAGAAACAGCCAGCGCGGCCGGAGTGCGCGGAGTGACGTCAAGGGGGATTGGGAACGGCGCGACCTTAAGCGACCGGCCGCTGGCTTCGATCTTGAAAAGACCGTTCGCGTTTAGAACCCAAAGTTGTCCAGAAACATCTCGGGCGAGAAGTGCGCCGCGGTAATACGGTGAAACTGGGACTGTGATGTCCCGGGGCAGCAAGCTCGAGCGCGTCAGATTGCGTCGAACGAGCCAAACTTCGCCGCTCTGAAGGCCGACAACGGCATCTCCACTATCCGTAGCCACAACCGACGAGATACTCGATCGCTCCCCGGAGAACTCAAGGTCCTTCGCAATATCGACATAACGCCAAAGTCCCGTTGAGGCGCCGACCCAAACATTGGAATTGCCATCCTCGACAATGACACTGGCTCTCGTGGCACCCTTTGCTCGGGCTCCCATTTGCGCCAACCCTGAATATCATGGCGAAAGAGGCGGCTTGTGGAGAGCCACGATGTTCCGTCGCGCTGCATCATCCCCGACGAGCAATAGCCCGTGGCCAGCACGATTGGCGCAAGGCCTCGCTCCAGATCAAGGCCCAAACAGGCTGAGGTCGTTGCGATGACCACTTGACCAGGAGCGAACGACACAGCGTGGGCAAAGGACCGCGGTTCTAAGTCCAGGTCGAGTTCGCGCTCGGGTTTGCCCGTCGCCGTGTCTATTAGCGACACTGTTCCGCTATTGCTGACGCTTACGAGTTTGCCACCTGCAAAGCCAAGATATGAGGCCGACACTTCGACAGGAGTGATCTTTTCGCTGATACGAGCAGCTAAGGCGTTGAGTTCTTCGGTGCGTCGCGGAGCAAATGAACTGGAAGCAACGAAAAGGCGATTGTCGTCCGATTTCGCGAACGCCCATTCCGCTCGCGAGCAGGTTCCGACCGAGCGCGGGCACGCGCCAAAGACCGCTTCGATGACACCATTCTTCCAAAGCCAGAGGCTGTCGTTGATGGTGCCAACGAGAACCGTTTCATCTGCGAGCTCGACCAGCGAGTTCACATAGATGGGTTGCTCCAGCTCGGAGGACAGGAAGTTGGGCGCAGTTGCTTCGACCCCATCATATAAAGCGACTCCACCAGGTGTTCCGATCCACAGCCGGTCCTTTTTGTCGGAGACCAGTATGTGCGTAACATTCCTCTCCGGCAGCGGAATGGGGATGAACTGCCAGTTTCCGGTTATGTTTGCGGGCTCGACGACGGCAGGAAGAGGCTCGGGAAAGGACGGGTCTTGTGCGTTTCCAGAACCAAGGCAAAGCATGAGTACTGCCGAGACGGCGAACAGGCGTTGCAGAAACGCAGGCCTCGGCAACCAGCCCCTAGACAGTTGCCGATAAACTAGAACGCGGCCGCACACCGCTGCTCCCCATAATGCGTGATGTCGCATCTCCTTCACCGCTCTCGCTTTCCTGTGAAGTATCATCCGCGTCGGAAGTCTGTTTGGCCTCGGACTGCGGAAGCGCCACCCGCTGTACAACGTCAACCGTCGGCCTTCGTGGCGCATCGCATCGCCCCATGGCAACCATACATGGATCCCTGGGGTGAAAGGCGCGCGAGGATCGCGCGCCTTTCCTTTTCAGCGCTGGTGCCCGATATAGGGCGAACCGCCTCGATCGCATCAGATCACCCCGGCTTCGATGAGATAGGCGCATGCATCGCCATACCATTTGGCGGCCCTGTCGAGATGGTCGCCATAGGCCTTAATGCCCCACGGGCTGTGTGACGAAGGATATACGCCTCCCGTATTGTGCGCCGCTGCGACGAAGATCGGGTCGAGTCCGGTTCCCCCCGCTCCGCCCATTCGCACGCGGATGACGGCCGAACCGATATCGGTATTCAACGCGTAGTCGTAAAGTGGGTGCTTCGCCGGTGGCGACGATGGTTTTGCCTTTAATACCGGCGCGACATCGAACGGCTTGTAGTCGAGCCCGAATGCGTTGCCTTTGGATGTGATGATCCATCGCGTGGTGGTGCCGAGCGGCTGCATCGGGCCTGCCGAACAGTCCCCCTTCGTCGGCGGATTCAAGTCCGTGTTTTCCACGCCCGCCTCCCAGCGAAAAGTCTTGGGTCCTGTGAACTTGTGCTTTTTGTAGGCGTGCGTTTCGGTCGCTACTGTCATCATCAGCAAGGCCGGTGGTATCTTGTGCTTCTCGCTCGCCGCAAGGAGTTCCTTGCCCATCAGCGTCATCATCTGGCGCATGGTGTCGAGGTCGTCGTCCCACCGCTGCTCCGTCACCACCCCATTTTCGCGCGTCCAGACGCCGCGTTCGTCGTAGCTCCATTCGCGTGTTCCGTCGCCGAACGTATGCCAATCGGCCTTGTCCATCGGCGGGATGGCCGGCACGGCGAATGCCGCCGGCGGTGTCGAGACGGTATATGCCTCGGAAACCGCCGTGAGCGCGGCCACGTTCGCTGTCGCCGCGCCGTCCGGATCGAGGCGGATGCCCGTTTCGGCCAGGCCGAGCAAAAGCTGCGATGGGTTGCGCAGCTTGGCGGGCGGGGGATTTTTCTGCAGCCAAGAATAGTTCTTCGTGGTGCCCGGCACATAGGTCTCGAAATGCAGCATGTTCAGTTTGCCGACCCTGCCGATCTGCTGTCCCGCCTTCACGCTTGAACCTATCGACAGGCCCAACGCGCCAAGCGAATTGGGCAACACCTCGCCATAATTCACGACGTAGCCGTCATGTTTGACCAGCAGAGCGTTCGTGCCCTTATAAAATGCGTAGAAGTTTACAATCTTGCCGTCTTCCACCGCCACCACCGCGTCGCCTTGCGAGCAATAGAGGTCGATGGCGGCGTGATAGCGGGGTCCGGCGCTCCCCTGCCGATCGGCCATGAACTGGCGGGATGAATTGTTGCCCACCGCGCCGCCGCCGACGATCAGCGTATTGACTTCGAGCGCGCGCGGATGGCGGGTAACGACCGGCCAGTAGCGGACGGCGGCGGCGGAAGCGGCGAACGGAACCGGATTGTTCTGCGGAATGGGAAGCGCCTGAACCGCCGCTGCCTGGGCATCCGCGTGCTCGGCGAAATGCGCATCGATGGATCGCAGGACCTCCTCGCCGTCGTCTGCAGCTACTGCCATGGCGGCGACAGCCGCTGCCGGCCCAGGCGCGGGACGTGGTCCTCGGTGAAGATACTGGCCGACGAGATTGACGAACCCGGGCCACCGATTGCGGTCGGCGCGCAGCACGCTCGGACAGTTCTTGCCCGTCCAGTTGTAATGCTGAACCAGACCTCCCGGATAAGCCAGCCGCAGGTGCACAATCAGATAGGCGCAAAGTTCAGCGGCGCGGTCGTATGCCGCCGGCACGTTCATGTCCGAATTCATGCAGATCTCGATGCCGAGGCTGGTCGCGTTGCCTCGGCCTGCATGCCACCCGACCTCGTTCAGCGGCAGGTGCTGGTAGATGCTTCGATCGTCGACGGTGAAATGCCACGAGACCTCACGGGCCACCGCGTGGGGGCTGCGGATATAGCGATTGTGCGCTTCTGCACCGGCTCCACGATTGGGATTGTCGGTGTTGTGGATGGTCAGAGACGTTGGTACCAGACGAGTGCCCGGACGAGTGTGGAAGCGCGGCGGCAGAAGGTCGACAATGATGCCGAGTGGTGCAACGGTTAAGGCGGCCGCTGCAGACCGCGCCATCTCCAAGTCGGTCGCGGCGACAGGCCGGCCGGCGCCGGGCCAGTTCGTTCGGGCCGTTTTGGCATTTCCAGCCGTTCGGCCGGGGATTTCGTCTTTCTTCCTGGATCTCGGTGCGCGCGCCATGGTTGCCTTCCGTTGTGGTTAAAAAGCAGGGTGTCGGCGGCTGCGGCCGACCGTAAAACGGACAGAAAAAAATCGGCAGCATCTTGCGAAGGATGGGCTGGACTTCCGCCGCGAGGTGCGGTCCGGTCACTTGCATTTGCCCTTGAAGGTCGACTGATTGCTCTGGCACAGCCAAGCTTCGAGCAGGCGGTTGTCCGGCGATTTGAGCGCCGCGACGAATTCCGTTTGGACCAGCTTTGCCCAGGCCTGAGCGCCGGCGGCGGTGCCGACCGCCGGCGGAACAGGGGCGGACGTAAAGCGCGCCTTGAACTCCGATGGCAAAGTCGACCAGAACCGCGCCCTGCCTGATTTCATGCCGGTGATCTTGTCGTCGACGGCGTGCATGATCTGGGTTTGATCGGAGATGGAATTGTCCTTGGTCGAGCCGTTAAAGCCGGTGGAGATGCGCACCGTGATGCCATGCCGGAACCCATAGTTCTCGTGGACGCCGTCCTGCGGTGAGAGGTCTTCCAGCACATTGCCCGAAATGGCGAACTGGTAATGCGTTTGACCGACCGCTCGTTTGTGCACGTGATCGACGCACCCGGCCGGATTTTTCACCTTCGTGCAAGCGCTTTCGATCCAGCGCGCAATCACAGCCGGCTCGACTAGCAGCAGTTGCACGATCGCCTTGCGCTTCTTGTCGACGAGATTGCCGCCCTTGCCTTTGACCTTGTCGGTCATGGCGTAGGTGCATTCGCGGATTTGGGCAGCCGGCCAGCCGAACTTGTCTGCGCTCGGCGTTGTGCAAATGCCGGCCAAGATTGGCGAGCCAGCCATGACGGCTTCGATCTTGTCTTCGAGGCTCTGGGCGCTGGCAGGCAAGACGGCGCTGGCGGCTAGCGAAAGAACAGCAGCGCCGACAACGTTCATGCAAAGGCCCACGCCTACGCGACACCGGTCAGCGGTGTGAAGGATTTTCATTGCTGCCCCCCAGCCGAAGAAAAACTTACAGTAACACTACCATAGTTTGCTGGCTATGCGACTTTTATTTACATTCTTTTGTAATCGCAATTGCGAATCTTACCTGCTGGCGCATTCGGCAAGAACGCGGGACCGAGCCCGCAGAGGATCCGGGTCGGCCAGATCATCGAGCGGATGGGGCTTGCGGCTCGCGCCGAGACTGCGCTTATCGAAGGTCTGGCACCCGAGAAGCTGCAGGCGCTCGACAAGCTGCTCGAGGTTGATGCGGCGATCGGTCAGACCCGCTTCCATTGGTTGCGGTCGGCACCGGAAGGGCCCGCGGCTTCAAACCTGATAGGACTGACCGAGCGGATCGCATTCCTGCGCACGCTCGGAACTGATCCCGGTTTACGGGCGCGCGTGGCTTCCGGGCGGTGGGACCAGATGGTCCGTGAGGGCAATTCCACGCCGGCGTGGCTGGCCAATGACTTCAATGCAAGCCGCCGGCACGCCCTGATCGTCGCACAGGTCATCAAGCTTGGCGAGAAGCTGACCGACGATGCCGTGACGATGTTCATCAAGCTGATCTGTCGCCTTTTCTCCCAGGCACATAACCGCAAGAAACGGCGACACATGGACCACAGGACGGACACCTCCTGCGTCTGTTTCTCGATACGATAGCGGCGCTGCAGTCCGCCAACGATCGGGGCCCAGGACGCACTCGAGGTGCTCGACCGGGAGGTTGGCTGGCACCGACTGCTCAGGATGAAGCCGGAGCTTGAGTCGATGGTCGAGGACAACGAGGCATCACCGCTGGTCGTGGCAGCCGAGCAGTACGGTATCGTCTCCAAATATGCGAATGCATTCCTGCGGACCTTTACATTCCACTCCGCGCACCGCCACGATCCCTTGCTCGCCGCGATTGCGATGCTGAAACGGCTGTACTCCGAGAAACGACGGACGCTGCCGGAGCGCGTCCCGATCTCGCATCCCAGCCAAGCCGATCGAAAGCTGATCTTAGCGCAGGACAACCCTGATCGCCGTCTCTATGAGATTTCAACGCTTGCCGTACTGCGAGATCGGCTTCGTTCGGCTGACATCTGGGTGGATGGGAGCCGATCCTTCCGGCCGATCGATGAGCATCTCATGCCGCGACCAACGTTCACAACGATGAAGGAGGAGGATCGGCTTGGTCTTGGTGTGAGCTGTGACGGCGCTGTCTGGCTGAACGAAGTAAGGCAGGTTCTGGACTTCAACCTCAAGCGTCTGGCCTATCGGGCACGAGCCAGAAAGCTCGAGGGTGTGAGGCTGGCGGGTGGAAAGCTGATCGTGACGCCGACCGCCGGTGACGTTCCCGCCGCAGCCGAAGAATTGAACGCCGAGATCAGCGAGATGTATCCCCTGGTCGAGGTACCTGACCTGCTGAAGGAAGGGCATGAGTGGACGGGCTTTGTCGATCACTTCACACATGTCCGCACAGGCGACGCCCCACGGAATGTCTCTGCCATGCTGGCCGGCATCCTGGCCGATGCAACCAATCCCGGTCCGAAGCGGATGGCCGGCGCGTCCAAGGGCATCAGCGCCCATCAGATTGGCTGGATACGCACCTTCCATGCCCGATCAGAAACCTATCGCGCCGCTCAGGCCTGCATCACCGACGCACATACCGGTCATCCGCATTCCCGCCTGTGGGGCAACGGAACGGCCGCGTCGTCCGACCGACAGTTCTTCGTGCGAGCGACCGAGCGGCAAAACGCGGTGACGTCAATCTGCACTATGGCAGCGAACCGGGATCGAAATTTTACAGCCACCTGTCGGACCAGTACGGCTATTTTAGTATCTTGCCCATCAGCCCCACTGAAAGCGAAGCGGCCTACGTGCTCGATGGCCTGTTTGACCAGGATACGGTCCTGGATATCCAGGAGCATTTTACTGACACTGGCGGCGCGAGCGATCACGTCTTCGGGCTGTTCGCCCTTATCGGCAAACGCTTCGCGCCTCGGCTACCCAACCTCAAGCCAGGCATTCCGCGCTTCCGGTCTCAATCTCGTCGTCAGCGCCATCGTCCATTGGAACACCGTCTATCTGACCGCGCAGCCACGCACCTGCGCATGGCGGATCGGACTATCCCGAATGACCTGCTCAAACACGTCTCGCCGCTCAGTTGGGACACATCAACCTCACAGGCATCTACACCTAGGATTCTGAGCACCAGATGCCCGAAGGCTTCAGATCGCTTCGCTTGCCAGCGCCAATCCGACGGGCGGCATGATGTTCATGCTCCGTCCGACCTTCGCGTACGATTTTGAGCAGCTCTTGTTCTGACCCCTGCACGGCGGATCATGAAGGGCGCCGAGAGGATCGCCTCGGCCTGGGCCGACAACCGCAAGGTTCCCCGAGTCGCCTTCAAGCCCGACTGGACCAGGCACGCCAAGGCGGCGCCCTTCAAACGCAACGATGCCATGCTGGAAGTCCTGCCCGTAGGGGTCATCGTCTTACCCGGCACCGGCATTCAGGAGAACCTTGGCGACAAGGCCCGAAAGCTTGGCATCCGGTTATGAAGTTCGGAGGCGGCGCATAAGCGCCGCCATCGATAGCACCATGGACTCATGTCGATAATGGTCAAAGAGATACGACACGCGGCCTGGGCAAGAAATGCACGCCTTCTCCCGCAAGTTTCGGAGAACTCCTGCACGTTGCATTTAGATATCAAAAATGGAAGAATAGGCGCAGAAAATACTGGGAGGGTGAAATGGAGATACTTGATCTGCCCTTCGTTGGCACGCAAGCACGCTTGAATGATGTTGTTGATTTGATGAAAGAAAGAGGCCGCTCGGGAGTTCTCCTCGAACTTCCGTCTGGGCCGCAAGTGCTCGACATCGACATTATTCTTTATACGCTGCGCACGAAGGGCAATGTCGAGATCAGCCAGGTTGGCCCTCGCTTCACCACGATCGAGCTTCCGGGTAGTCGCTCGGCACGGAAATGGCTTTCCACAGCCAAGGCCGTGACCGAAGCCGAGGAGTTCATGGACGCCCACCGCGCCATCTATGCGGTCAGCAGGGTCGTTCGCAAGTATGCCGAAGTTCTGGCTCGCCATGAAACATATGTGGGTCTCGGCAGCCGTCCGACGATCTGGCGTTGCCGGCAGAATCCAGACCACGTCTGGCTGACAGGCCAACTCAGGCAGCCGGGGCAGAAGTGCAGGGACGACAACAGCGACGTCGACCCGATCTGAGCCGCGATGTTCAACCAGATCCTGACAGCGTTCCAGGGCTTCTTTTCACGATCCTTCTGGTTCGGAAGCTTCCTCCCGGTTGCAGTGGCGGCCGCGTTTCATCTAGTCATCGCTGCCAATCCGTTCCCGGCGCTGGTTCCCCTCAGAACCTGGCTGGACGCGGGCTTGAGCGACACTGCGACCATGTTCACGATCGTGATCGCGGCTCTGGTCGTCCTGGCTTACGCGCTGACGCCGTTCATCCCTCTGATCAGAGGTATTCTCGATGGCCACCTCCTTCCGGACTGGCTGCACGATCATTTGCGGAAGAGGCGGATTCCGCAATGGCGGACCGCGAACGAAAAGCTGGAGGCTGCCACGAGCGATTATGGACTGTTCACGTTGATCTCCACGGTGGAGATTCCGAAGTTTTGGGCAGCTGAACTGACAGGTGATGCGCTCGGCAACGCACGCGACCAACCAACGATCGCAACGGCCCTCGAAACGATCGAAAACATGCAGAATGAAATGCGCCTGACCCGCCTGCCGAAACAGGAAACAGCCAGAATCGCCGCCGCTGCCCTCATCGATGCACTCACCAAGAACGCTTCCAACCTGCCGCCGGTCCATCCGGACAGAGCGAACGCATCGGCGCTGGCGCGAGCTAAAAGTACGCTGATCAGCCTCATCGACGAGGCAATGGCCGAATCTGCCTATCGTATCGCACGGGTAGCATCCAGATATCACCGGATCGATCTTCTCCCGACCCGGGTCGGCGACGCGCGGCGTTTTGCCGAGCGCTACAGCGACGACACTTACCAGGTCGAGTTCAATTATCTCTGGCCCCGCATCCAGATGCTATTGAAGGATGACGATGCCTTCTCGGTGCGCCTGAGCGACGCGCAGTCGCAAGTCAATTTCTCGGTGCTGGCATTGGCGCTGGCGTTGACGGTCCCGCTGGTTTGGCTGCCCATCCTGCTGTACACTTCGAACACGCCCTGGCTTTTCCTTGCCATTGGGTTCCTGTCGCCCCCGACCGCATTCTTCCTGTACGAATTGATCGTGCAGAGTCAGTCCGTCTTCGGTGAGATTGTAAGGGTGGCAGTCGACAAATACAGATTGCCCGTCTTGACTGAGATCATGCGCCAACCGCTGCCGGCGACACTCGCGGCCGAGCGCATCCTGTGGGAGCGACTGAAGCGTGCCGGCGAACCGGGCAACCAAGTCGATTACACATTGACGCATGAGATGAAGCAATGAGGCTGCTTCTTCTGCTTGTCTATGTTCTGTTGGTCGTGGGCGGCGGCGTATACATCGTCTTTCGCGGAACGACACCGTTGCAACTCGTGGCATCGCGCGACCTGCCGGCGAACCATCTGCTGCAGCCGAACGACCTGTCACTGCACGTCGACGGCCGTCAGTTTTTGCCTCGCCGGGTTGATGCCGGCGGTCTCATCGACACGAAAGAGCTTCTTTCGGCTCCGGCGTTCATCGCCAGGCAAGGGATGGTGCCTTTTGCGCTGCCCGCCGACCGCAAGAAAGTGGAGTCGCACGTGATCGAGGCGGGCAACCAACTTCTTGTCTGCCCGCCGAAGTTGACGGCCGAGGTGCGTGCCGTCTTCTGCGGTGATGGAGACGGAGCCTGCGTTGCGATTGTGGACATCCCCATCGCCGACGCGAAACGGCTGGATCTTCCGGCCGTGCCCAAACTGTCGTTGGAAGAGATTTGTGGGTGAGCCATGATAGTCAATTGGTCCGAAGTGGCGACGTATCGCAAGGCGGGGGAAGAGGTGACTGCCCCTTGGCTGATGGCGCTCGAATCGCTTGGCGATGCCACCCACCTGAAGATCGAGGCGGAGGGTGAATGGAAGCCGGCAGGCAGCGTTCTGCCTGCCTGCGGTCCGGACGGCCTTGCAAGCCTGACCTTGCCGGACACCCAGCTGATCCTGCCGGGATGCTGGTTCGGTGCGTTGATCGGAAAGCTTGGCGGCAGCTCAGCGATTCACCACATACCGGAGCCAGCCGCCGCTGCGTTGGTCGCCGATGAGCCTTTTGCAATCGGCGCCTTCTGCATGCTGAAGCTTCCGCAAGACACGTTTGGGCCGCTGTTCATAAGTTTCAACGTCCGCTCGCGGCCCGTGTCCGTAACGGCGCTGAAGGTGAAGATTTCGGGTGCCCGACCGACCGCATAGCGCTTCGCGCATCCGCTGTGAGGCTTACGCGCTCGGTGTATTCGCCGCGATCTTCTCAGAGATGACGGCCGCCGCCTTCGCCGCGCCGGCGTCGCTCGGGTGGATCTCGTCGTCATTCCAGTCCGTCGCCGCCGTCAGGGCCGGACGCAGATTGACATAGACGATCTTGTAGTCGGTGTGCGCCGCGTTCTGCACAGCCGTGAACGACTTAAGCCTGACGTTGAACCGGTCGACCATCGCCGCCACGATCTTGCGGGCGAGGCTGCTCGTCGCATCGAAGCCGAGCACCTCGAGTTTCGATCCGATGTATTCTCCGCCCGGGCGGGGGCGCGCATGGCCGTAGCCGTGCACATAGAGCGTCGCCTTCGGATTGACGACTGAGCGGACGTGGCCGCCCAGCGTCTCGTAATGGCCGATGACTTGCCCGATCGCGCCGTCGAAAGACGCCTTGATGAAAGTGTTGGCATCGACGGGATTCGTGCCCGGCGCGTCGCGTCGTTTGACGTGTTCACCGACGGAAGCAAGCACGTCGTTGCCTCCGCCCGAGAATATGAAGTGACGATAGAGGCCCGATCCGAGGGGTACGAGATAGTTCTTCTTCTGCGTCGTCACCATAGGGCCGATTTCCGCGCCCCACATCGCAACGCCGGGTATCTCGTACGCTTTGCGCAGGACATCAACTAGATCGTCCGGATAGGAGGTCGGCCAACTCAGGTTCGGAAGCCGAAACCACGAATCGCCTTCAGCCAGCACTCTCATCTTCGCCGCCGCAGCGGTGGTCGAGCGGGCGCCGCCGCGCGACCGGGTAACGCCGCCAGGAGCAGGCGCCACGCCGCTCTCCGCCGCGAAGTAAAGCCGCGTTACGGTCCTGGCGGTCGGCCGCTTGCCTTCCTTGTCAACCAGATCCGTGAGTTTGAAAGCCGGCGCGAACGGCTTTGTTTTGGCGTCATCCGGCGCAAAGTAGTCGCGCAGTTCGCGACCGGTCAGGTCGCCCGATATTGCGCGCCGTCGAAGGTCCGAGAACGAAATCGGAGGAATCTTTGCACTTAACGATGGCATTGCAACCTCCCCCTCGCAGTCGTCAACATTCGAGTTGGCGCTTGGGAAGGTATTTAGCGGCAACCGACTACTTGCGAAAGCGTTTCTTCATACGGCGCCGAACGCTATCCTGCTCGTTTTGAGCAGGGGTTTTAGGAATGTTGGACATGGCGGGCTTAGCGTTATCCGGCGATGGCTTTTCCGGGAGCAGCTTGCCTCGGCTCGATCCAGTTCAACACGCATCCTGGCGCGATCTTCCAACTCCTGTACGATCTTGACGTCGACTCTGATCTGTTTGGCGCGTGCTCCAAGCAGCTTGGTTAGTCTGCCAACCAGATCAACGCGGGCGCAAGGTGTTCCAGGCGCTGGGCGGCGGCAGCGAAATCGGCGCACAGGTGCGATCGATCGGCAGGGGGTCGGATAATCCCCGCAACAGCGGCTACGTTAAATGCGGCAGCCTTGACCGCGATCGTTTTGATCAGATAAACGCCACGCTTTGCTGCGGCGTTTTCATTTCGGCGTAGTCGGCGCATAATAGGGCCGTCCGTATGGAGGCCAGGGATGGGAAAGCAGAAGGCGAGCGAGGAATTTGCACCCGACGCAATTGCGCGCGAGTTGCGGAAACAGGGTGCCTCGGGCGAACCCGTCGGCGCGCAGATCTTTTTTGAGGATAATGTCGACGTGTCGGCGTTGGCAGAAACCGCCGAGCATGTGATCCGGGATGCCGAGGCCAGCCTCGGCAAACCCGGCTCGGTAACCGTGCGCAAGATCCGCGGCTTCGCGAAATCGGCCTCGGTGAGCGGCGACCCCGAGGTCATCGCCGCCGTCCAGTCCAGCGATAAGGTGAAGTCGGTCCAGCCGAACGTCGTGCGCGACATCCTCCCCGAACCTCGGCACAAAAAGCCGATCTAGAGCACATGCTCCGATCAGCCCTTATGTAGTTTCAACATTCTTCTGGGGCAATGCGCTCGACGGCGGCGGCGGAGGTCCGTGGTAGTTGAGGTGCGGCAGAGCGGAGGAAGACAACCAAGAGGCGAAGGCCCCTCTCGATCGGGTTAGAATCGGGAGTGGATGGCCTCCCTAACATGACTCCTCACTATTTCTTCCCGCGAGTGCCGGCGGACTTCTGCGCGGTGCTGACCGGCATCCTGGGTAGCCGTGATTTCGCCGTCCGCGACACAGAGCGCGCCACTTTCAACCGTGGGGCCTTTGCCACCCCGGCCGGTGCAGGCACGTTTGTCCCCGTCAGGAGCTTGAACGCACGGGCGGCGTCTGGCACTCCGCGGTTGGCCCGTCCGGTTGGCATAGAACTAGGCCGGCCGCACGAACCGATGATCGCCTGTTCGAGTTGCGCGACTGTTGCGCCGGGCATTGCCTGCAGCAGAATTGCGGCCAGCCCCGCAACGTGTGGCGTCGCCATGGAGCTTCCGTCCATCTCTGCAAAGCCTCCGCCCGGTATGCACGAAACGACGCCGACGCCGGGCGCGACAAGGTCGGGCACTAGCGGGTCCGCCGGCCGATTGAATTTCTGGCTGCTGGAAAAATCGGCGACGTGGTCAGTCGGGTCCATTGCGCCGACAGAGAGCACGGTATCGTAGTTTCCCGGCGACCGGCTGGTCATCGGCCCTTCATTGCCCACCGCGATGATCGGCAATACGCCCGCGTTGCGCAGGGCATCGATGATCTGCTCGAAGGCCGGCGTGAAGCCGCGCAAGCCCAGCGACATGCTGAGGATGCGGCAGCCGCTCTCGATGATCCAGTCCATGCCCGACAGGATGCGGTCGATCACCTGGCCGCCTTCGATCACGAGGGCGCTCGCAATCTTGGCGCCGGGCGCGACGCCGAACGACCCCTTCGGGCCCGGTCTTCCGACGATCGTGCCAGCGGTGTGGGTGCCGTGGTCCCCACTGTCATGGGCCTGAGCTCCGGGAACCTTGTCGCCAGCCATGTCGAATTCGGCAAAATCAGCGATCGCGCCCTTCAGCGCCGGATGTCCTCCGTCGACGCCGGTATCGAGGTGCCCGACGAGTACGCCGGCGCCGTCAAAGCCCGCCGCCCACAGCCGCTCGATCTTCATGCGGGCGATACCCCAGCTCACGATCCTTTTCGGTTTGATCGGCCGGATAGAGACAGGCTTAATCAGGCTCAGTTCCGGTGCCTTCTCGACGCGAGCCACCGCGGAACTCGTCTCGAGTGCGACGGCGCCTGCCGCATCGACATAGCCAATGGCGAGGCCGAGGTGTGGAAAGATTCGAACACGGCGCGACTGCAGCGTCTGCGGCCGCCGGAAGCTGCGGCTCGCGGCGTTCTTGGCCGTTGCCGCGAGGCTCTCCATCTGGACCTCGCTCGGCACGATGAAGTTGTTTTCAAGCGACGAGCCTGCTGGCCCACCCGCGGACGCGGCGCCGCGGGTCCGCGGCGCTCTTTCGGTCGCAGCAGCATCGGATGTCAGCGTCACGATGACCTTTGCATAACCCACCGCCGCAATTGTCTGGTCTATTTCCGAACTGGGCATTCTTTCCTCCTTCACTTTAATCCCTCAGCCCGATTTGGGCACGCCGCCGCCGTCGAGTTCGCCTCCGCGATTAGCGATCTTCTGGGCTGCGAGGAACAGCGCGCCCTCGTGGACGATAGTTTCGACCCGGAGTTCGGTAAGTGGTGCCGTATCCGCGAGTTTAGACGCGATGCTCTCGCAGTTTGCGGCGCGTTCCGCCAGCCGTCGTGACAGCGCCCGATGAAGTTCAGGGTCGTTCTTATTGAGCCGATGCAGCCAAAGCTTCAGTCTTCCTGGATGATCCATGCTCCCCCCGAGCTTTGGACTGGAGTCGGTTGATGCTGCCTTGTTAACGAGCCGATAGGCCTGCAGAAATAGTAGCGGGAACATTTTTCCGAGTCGACAGAGATTAATTTATGAGAAAGGCACTTATTTTGGCCGGTCACGTACGACTTGAGTCTGCCGCGGACTGGTTGGACCGACAGCGACCTACCCGCCGTAGACATGCAATCCCGCACCGATGATTTTCTGTCACCTGCTCTTCGCTTAAAAGGCTGTCAGTCGGCGACTTTCGTTCGTCACACAACTCCCCAGGCCCGGTAGCGCCCCCGCCCGGTCACCTCGCGGATATTGAGTTCTGCCACCAGGCCGAGCGCGGCGCGCTGGCTGATTTTGAGCTCGGCCGCCACCAGGCCGGCCGACACCAGCGGCCGCGCCAGCACCAGCTCGACCAGCGCCGGCAGGCTCGAGCTTTTGCGCCGGTTCCTGAGCCGGCGCTCCATCTGGCCTTTGGCCATCACCAGCCGGTCGAGCTCCTTGAGCCCGGCCGCGGCGGCCTCGGCAAAAGCGTCGAGCACGGCCCGCAGCCGGGTGGCGCGTACCGGGGCTTTGCGCCGTGCCCTGGCAATCAGGCGCAGCCCCGAATTAAGAGCAAAAAGATGTGAGCCGACCTTGCCGCGCTCCCTGAGCAGCGCGGCGATCAGCAGCGTGCCGAGCCAGTGCTGGTGCTGTAGCGGTTCGATGTCCTGCCAGGCCTCCCAGGCGATCGCCGCCGATAACACGCCCGGCAGGTTTTCGCCGCGCATCCGGTCGACGACGGCGAGCCAGTCGGTAATTCGCTGGTCCTCGTCCCAGTCGAGATCGCGGATCAGCGGCCCGAGGCTGTCCGACAAAGCCTCCCGCGCTTTTGCCCCCGGCCCTGCCGTGTCGACCTCCGGGCTGTCCGCCGCGGGCGGCGCGAACTTTTCGCCCGCCAGCAGCCGGCTGGAGCGGGACAGCACGGCATCGATCTCGGCCAGTTCCTCGGCAAGAGCATCCTCCTGGTCGGCGTCTTCAGCAAGACTTTCGCCGGCGTCGTCCTCTGGCCAGGCGTCGGCCGTCGCGGCATCGGATACGGAGGCGGCCCGTGCCGCGCTCGCCCCGTCGCCGCCCTGCCCTTCACGGCCGCGCAACGCCAAAATGCCAACGCGAGAAAGCGCCCAGTCGGATGGGTGCAAAAGAATGCGGCGGCGGGCGCGCAGCACGGCATGCGCCCGGGTGAGTTCGTGGGTCGGGGTTCGGATGTCCATATGGGCGTCGTGCAGGACAAGGTCTTCTGCATGCACGAGTTCGCCTTCCAGCCACAGCGCGGACGCCGCATCGGCAAAGTGCTGGCGCTGGATAAAGCCGTCTCCGACCGGGCTTTTGTGCACGCGCTCGTCGAGGCGGGCCAAAAGGTCTTCGGCGCGGGCGAGCGGCCCGAGCAGGGTCTTTAGAGGCAGATCGGCGAATTCATAAGCCATTGATTCCTTTGTATCAGATTCGCGAAACGGAATCTATCTGGGCGTTAACTTCCGTCACAGGCGATGATCCCGCGCAGAAAGATCACTATCGATAATGACCTCTTATCGATAGTGATTGATTTCGCAGCCCAAATCAGCCAGACTCGGTCGTATGATGGCCGCCGGCGAGCTGCGGCGACGCCCGGACAGGCCGGTCCGGGCCGCAACAGAGGCCTCCGCCATGTCCGACCGAAAACCCGTCCGCCTCCCCGATACCGCCGCGGTCGAAGCCGTGCTGGCCGGCCTCGATGCGATGACCGCCGACGCCGAGCTTGCCGCTGCCCTCAGCGAAAACTTCCCTGGATTTGCGTTCTCAACCGCGGCGATCGACGATTTTTACTGGCGCAGCGACAGCCGCACCGTGCTGTCGCCCGTCGGCAGCCGCCTCGGCGACCACCGCGGCTGGGTCGAGCGCGAACTGGCGGATCTTGGCGGCGACATCGCCGCTTTCTGGCAGCGGCATCGCGACAGCGGGACAAAATTTTCCGAATGGCGCGGAACCTCCGTCTTTGCGCATGCGCCAACCGGTCCCGGCGTGGCCGACTTCCTGCAGCTCTCGCTCGGCCGCGAGATCGAGGTTTTGGCCGGACCGCTGGTCGATCCCGATTACCGCCCTTATAGCGCCGACGATCTGTTCGAGCCGTCCTGGGTGTCTCGCGAGCCCGGCACGGACGCGCCTTTGCTTGCCGGACCGGACTATCGGCTAAGCCGCGGTGGCCTCGTCCACATGAAGCGTTTTTTGGCGCGCCGGGCGCGCCTCGAAGGCGAGCAGCGGCAGGCGCGACGGCCTCAGCTTGAAACCGGCGTCATCCGCGAGCTCGGGCCGGGCCACGACAGAGAAACACCGTTCCTGAAACGCAATCCGGACTGGTTCGATTTTGTCCCACGCGAAAACCGCTTCTTTGCCGACTGGGAGCGCTCGAGCGCGTCTGCCCACCGCATCTTCGATCATTGGGCCTTCGACATCCACGACCTCGAGGGGCGCGGCCAACGCGAGATCGGCTTTATTCCGCGGCCGCTGAAAATGCCGGCCGAACGGCTGCTGGCCGAGGATGGCATGTCCGTGCATCGGCTGATGGAGCGGATCGAGACGATCGACCAAAAAATCGGGCTGCCCTTCGCCTGGTTTTTTCTCATGACGCACGGCCATTGGGTCGATCCTGACGTCGGCGACGCGATCGCCGAAGCTCTTCGTGCCGGGCGCGTGCGCCTGCCCAACCAAGATGCGGCGGTGCTGCTTGCCTGGGCCGACACGAAATATCTGTTTTGAGCACAGCCATGGACGCGCGTCTGCCCAAGCCCGCTTCCGACGCAACGCTGCGTCGTGCCGCGGCCCTCGATGCCCTGGATTCGGTGCTGCCGTATGATCGCCGCGAGGTTCTGGCCAAAATCCTCACCGACGACGACGTCGAGACGCTTCGCCACCTTGCCACGGAAGGGATGGGCGACAATTCCCTGCGGGCGCTGGCCTCCGACCTTGGCTATCTTGAGGCCTGGTGCCTTGCCGCGACCAAATCGCCGCTGCCCTGGCCGGCGCCGGAGGCGCTGTTGCTGAAATTCGTGGCGCACCACCTATGGGATTTTTCGAAACGCGACACCGATGCCGCGCACGGCATGCCCGGCGACGTCACCGCCACGCTCAAGGCCGCTGACGTGCTGCGCGCCGACGGGCCGCACGCGCCGAGCACGGTGCGCCGCCGGCTGTCGAGCTGGTCGACCTTGACCAGATGGCGCGGGCTGCGGGGAAATTTTGCCGCCCCGGGCCTGCGGAGCGCCCTAAAACTGGCGGTGCGCGCCAGCGCGCGGCCACGCGGCCGCAAGAGCAAGCGGGCGGTTACCGCCGATATTTTGTCCGCGCTCCTGATAGCCTGCGCCGGCGAAAAACTGGTCGACGTCCGCGACCGCGCCCTGCTGCTGACCGCCTTTGCCTCCGGCGGCCGCCGCCGCAGCGAAATTTCGTCGCTGCGTGTCGAGCAGCTGGTCGAGGAACAGCCGGTGCCGGCGGACCCCAAAAATCCGGACGGCGAAAAGCTGCCCTGCCTGAAAATCCGGCTCGGCCGCAGCAAGACCACCGAGGCCGATTCGGACGACTTCGTGCTGCTCGTCGGCCGGCCGGTGGTGGCGCTGAGCGCATGGCTCGAGCGGGCCGCCATTGCCGATGGCGCCGTGTTTCGTGGCATCGACCGGTGGGGCAATCTCGAACGACGGGCCGTGACGCCGCAATCGGTCAATCTGATCCTGAAGCGGCGCATAGCCGAGGCCGGTCTCGACCCGACGCTGTTCAGCGCCCACGGCCTGCGCTCAGGCTTTCTGACCGAAACCGCCCGCCGCGGCATTCCGCTGACCGAGGCCATGCAGCAATCCCAGCATCGCTCGATCCAACAGGCTTCGCGCTACTACAACGACGCGGAACGGCAGTTGGGACGCGCGGCGCGGCTGATCACATAGGCGCCTCTGATATTTGTGGGACCAGATGCCTATTCCAGAGACGGGCTGGTGCAGAGGCCTGGCGGTGATCGACGGATCGCCGCTGCGGGACCTGAGGCGCCGGAAAAAAGCGCCTTAAGTGCAGTACGACAGCCGCAAAAAAGCCCCTCCCCTGCTCTCAGTTCGCCGCTGCCATGCCGGCCCGGGTAAGATGGAGCTTTTTGCGGACGGCTTTCGTGTCGACCGTACCGAGCTGCACTCCATGCACCTGAATGATGGAATCTCCTTGCCCTGGGAATGAGCAAGAGCCTCCGACATGGCTTGGATCAATTCCGCGCCGAATTCTGTCATCTCACTCATGTCCTGCTCCTGGAAGCTGCCTTGATCACCTTAGCGAACGCTGCGACTGCCTTGGCTTCGTCGGGTTTCAGCTCGCCCTTCTCGTTCTTGCCATAGGCGCCCTTGCAAACTCTTGTCTGACGGGAGCTGCCTCCAGGCGCGAGGTGGCCTCTTCGATCTTTTCGCCCACCAAGCCAAACTCCCAGCGCTTTGGTGCGATCCGTCCACATCCTAACCCGTCATCTTCGCCGTCACGCCGTTCGTTCGCAACGCTGCCATCAACATCGGGCCGACCGAGAACTGCCCTGCCCTCGCCTTCTCGGTCAGAACGCGCAGATATCCGCCCGCCGAATTGATGTGCTGCGCGCGCTGCAGGATACAGGCGATCACCACGGCAGCGGTTTCCTGACCCATCGTATGGCAGGCTTCTTCATAGGCCGACGGGGAAACTCCCAGATATCCGCGGACCTGAGCCGCCGTGATCATGAAATCGCGCCAGTTAGCGATACCCGCGGCAGCATAATCAACAATGTCGGGGCAAGCCTTCAGCACAAGGCCAAGCGGATAACCCTTCGGCTTCCCGTCGGGTTCAGGGGTTGGCTCTGCCGGTGCCGTGCTTGTCTCTAAAGCAGGTTCAAATTCAAAAATAGAGTCGGTGTTTGAATCAGATTGCTGCCGCTCACTGTGAGACTCATTGCCGCTCGGATTCATGGAATTCATGAAGCTTCCCAGCATCATATCCACTTCTTCGCGCAGCGCTGCCAAGTCAGCAACGATGGGCTCTAGCTCGCGCAGGTCGGCGCGCCGAGGAATTGCCTCCACGATCCCCCGAAACGCCCGCCAGATCGCGCCCCAGTCGCCAGGCGCGCCCTCCTCGATCGCCACGTCGACCAGTTTGTGGATATCCCGACGCTGGAGCGTGATCCGCTCGCGCATCAGCTTCAGCGCCCTGTTTTCGGCGCGAACACGTTCGGCCGCCGCACGGATTTCTTCCTCCCGAACCAGCAGCGGCGCCAGCGAGAAGCCAAAGGCCTCGTCGATCGTGCCATCCTTCCCCTTGCGGGCGTATCGCTTGCCGTTGGGACTGTCCCTGCGGACGATGAGGCCGCAATCGACCAGAGCTGCCAGGTTCCGTCTCAGCGTCGCGCCGGCCATCCCATGAGCACGCAACGACAGCTGAGCGTTCGAGGGAAAGACCATCAGTCCATTTTCTTCGCTCAGGTCGCTGTCAGGATAGAAAGACAGCAGCCCGTTGAGCACCGCCAGCGCGCGATCGCCAACGCCAATGATGGCCTTGCCCTCGCAGAGCCAGCGATACAGCTGCCACTTGTCCGCGCTTACCCCTTCAGGGATGTCGCTCGTGCCATTCCTTGCCTGCAACAAGGCAAGCGTCATCGGCCGCCCACCAAAGGGCGTCGTTCCCACTTCCATTTTTCTTCGCCTTCAATCAGGCAAAAGACATCCGCTCGCCGAAACGACGTTCAAAACTCTTGACAGTGATTCGCGGAAATGAGATTCTCGGCTTGCTAGAACACGAGAAGGGCTTCCGCGAGAGATCGTTCGGGGGCCTTTTTCTTTTGCGGTTTCAGTTCTCCTGTTTCGACTGCCTGTAGGCCTCAAAGAGGCTGTCCAGATTGTCAGAAATCCACTCGCCAAAGGGTTTCGCTTCGGCCTTTGAAATCTTCAGCGTGTAGTCCTTCGGACCGATCTTCGTCGTCACGCTAACTAGTTTGTCGCTAGGAGCCCAGGATCTAGCTGCGGGCTTCGAAATCCTCTTCCGGACGGCCTTCCCGTCCTTATGGAGGGCGTCGAACAGCTTGTTGAAGCGACCGTCTGTGTCTTCGGACAGGAAGCTGTCGGTGGTAATGAACTCCTTCGCTGTGGCGGCGTTACGGGGATTGTCGATCAGTTTCCGCAGCTCGAGCCAGCGATCGCGTCCAATACCTTTGGCGGCACCGATGCAGTCAATGATCTCCCAAGGGACGGATTTTGGGATCGTCATCATTTTCGAGAGCGTCTGATAATCTACGGAGAGCGCAGACTGGATTGTCTCCCGGCCAAATCCGCGCTCACCAAGCTGCTGCGCAAAAACTACCTTCTCGATGAACGACAGGTTCGCCCGAGCGGAATTCTCCTGCCCCTGGGCGATGACGTGATCGAGATCCTCGAGCATCTTTACGACAGCGCGGACTTTCCGCCCCAGTTCACTTGCTGCACGCAGACGACGATGCCCAAACACCACCATGTAGCGGCCTTCAGCCGTAGGATGCGGGCGGACGAGGATCGGGGTGTCCTGCCCGCGTATCCGGATCGCCTCGACCAGCTCCGCATACTGCTCGTCCTCAACCGTCATCCGATCCGAGACGAAGGAAACGTCAACGACGGCAGGATCGATCTCTATGATAGCCTCGCCGTCTGCCAGCAAGGCCGCTTGTTTTGTTAGCTCGTCAATAGACGAGGAAATGGATTTCGCCGCACCGAACTTGGGCATCGCAGCGAAACGCTCATCAGCGACGACGTCCGTCTCGTCGTCTTCGGCGAGGATTCGGTTGAAGATGTTCTTTCTGGCCATCTATGTTCCTACGGATACGTCCGTCTCTTTGAAATCACTGCGGAAAAACCGAATTTAGACTGCCGTCTATTTTCGGCCGCCTGCCCCACGCTGTGTGGATCAAGTTCCGGATTTCCGAATTTACGGCTTCCATGGATTCCATGGCGCGGTCATATGTCGACCTGGTCATGCTGGAGCGCTCGACCTCATAGAGGGTCTGCTTCGTCAAGCCGGCGTCAGAGATCGCAGTAGATTTCAGCATCTGGTTTTGGAGCATCTGCGACGCCAGGATCGATTGCATGAAACCGACCATCTGAGCCTGGGGGACGTCCGTCGGCTCGTAGCGGGTAACTAGGTAACGGAACCAATCCAGGTCGACGTCGCCACCTGCCCGGTTTACCGTTTTGAGCAGGTCACCCAGCATCAGCAGGAATTGTGACATTGACATCAGGTCGAGCATCTGCGGGTGAACCGTGATGAGGACCGAGGTAGCGGCCGCCAGCGCCGTGAGCGTCAGGTAGCCGAGCTGAGGAGGGCAGTCGATAACGACTATATCGTAGCCGTTGTCGACTTCCTGGAGGGAGCTTTCAATGCGGTTCCAGAAGGTTTTGCCGTCCAGCGAAGCCTTGTTCTGCATTGCCAGTGGCGTGTCGTACTCGTACTCCTGCAGCTCTAGGGAAGCGGGAATGAGATCAAGGCCCGGGAAATTCGTTTTCCGTATCACGCTCGCAACAGGCTTGCGCTCATCGTCATAGCGGATTGCCTCATAGATTGAAGGATACCGGTCAAGCTCGGGCTGCACGCCGTGAAGAGCGGAAAGCGAAGCCTGGGGATCGAGATCGATCGCAAGAACGCGGTGTCCGGTGAGCGCAAGGTGTTGGCCAAGGTGGGCCGCGGTTGTTGTCTTTCCGGAACCACCCTTGAAATTGACCACAGCGATTACCTGTAGCTTGTCACCAAGTCTCCGACACGGGACATATTTTTTGCTTTCGGAGCGGCCGTGGCGATCCAGCCAGTGACGGAGCTCCAATAGTTGCTCGGCCGAATACGTTCTCCGCCCGCCTGCATGGACCGTTGGCTGGACAGCCTTGCCTTCTAGGTGCAGCTTCTTCAGGTTGCTGGTGGATACCCCAAGGAAATATGCAGCTTCAGCAAGCGAGAAGTCGCGCAGCGTCTTCGTGGCGTCCGGAGGAAATGTCTCCAGCCGAAGGAGGTTCAGCTTGCGGCTGATTTCGCGACCTTGGGCAGAAATGGTGTCGTCAAATCGCGGTTTGTCAGCGGCAGAGACGGGGGCATTCATCTGGTCGGAACCTCAAATGACGGCATTTTGGGCGAAACCGCCGAATTGCCGTCATTATGCCTGATTCTGGTTCTCTCACAAGAAGTTTAAAGTTAACAAAACATTAACGCGAATGGCGACCGCGATTTCGACTCTGGAAACGCGTCGAGAGCACGCCACATCCAGTGCACCTTTCCATCGAGATGCCATTGTCGGCAAAGCCATCGGTGATCGACGACGGATGGAACGAGCAAACTTTGGACCGAACTTGGCGACCACTCCGATACGGTTTGTAAAGAAAGATCAATGCGATGCTCCGCAAGCAGCTCCGGACACGGCGAAGGCTTAGAAATCGAGCCAAACGGGCGTGCGCGATGATCCAGCCCATAGGATAGCGCCTGTGTAGCAAGATCGGTGACGCGCCCGCGAAGGTAAGGTCGAGATCCACGTCGGTCGGCGGATCGAGGATCTTGAGCACCGCGTCGACTGCCGCATCGCCGGCAGCGGCCTAAAAAAATAGACCGCAGTCTAAATTCCGTTTTTCCTCAGTGATTTCAAGGGGGATGGGCGGGATGGTTGCTCCATAGAAAAATTGATGGCTACAAAGAACATCTTCAACCGGATCCTCGCGGAAGATGAGACGGACGTCGTCGCTGGGGAGCGTTTCACTGCGATGCCCAAGTTCGGTGCGGCGAAGCCTTTTGCTCTTCGATCGACGAGCGGACAAAATCGGCGGCCCGGCTGGCCGCGAAACTGCTATCCGGCCCCGATTGACGTTTCCTTCGTCTCCGACTGGACGACAGCGAAGAAGCGGTAACTTGTGTCGCCGGCCCGAAACTACTACGTTGCGGCCATTCTGGGCACGCATTTGCATCCGTCCTGACACCATAAACGCGGCCTACAGGGTGCCCGACGCGGCGCTGGCGCATTGCCTCACGAGCCTCGATTTGGCCAAACAGCACCCTGGCCACGTCAGCGCCTTTCTCGGCGAGGTTTCTCCCGCACTGCAATCGAGTTCGCTGTGGTGCACGACATACCGGTCTCCGGATTGAAGGCGCTTGGCGCAGCGTTCTCTGCCTGGTCCGGCGAGAGCTACCCACTCGCTGCGTGATGGCTGAGTACGATAGCCGGCGCCCTTCCGAATGGCGGCGGCTTTTTTGCATCGCCGTCGATCTCATTGACCAGCTTCGGGAGAATGCCGGCCGCTACCATTTCGAATGGTCGTTCGGCGGTGGCACGGCGAAGGCCATGACATTGATATCTTCCTCGATGACCCTCAACTGCTCGGCTTGTCGACCCATCCAGAAACCGCGTGCGGATTGATATCAGGGCGATGGGTCGAGATTCCACAAATTCGCGTTCGAGAACGTCGGCGTTATCGACTTCATCGTTGCCGGCAGGAGGACGTTTCAGAGGCCTGACGCCTTGGTGAGATTGACACGAAACCGATCGCGCCGGCGCTGGTATTTGCGGGTCATCTCCGCAGAGGCGTGACCAAGCTGCTTTTGCACATGGCGCTCATCGATCTCGGCCGAGGAGGCGAGACCGGCGCGCAACGAGTGCCCGGCGAATTTCTGGCCGCGCTCGCCTTCCGACAGATCACGCCGCACGCCGGCGGCGAGTGCGGTACGCTTGACCAGCTTTGCCACCTCTTGGTCGTTCAACCGATCAGCGCCAACGGTCTTGCCTTGCCCGGCAACGCGGCGGAACAGCGGCCCATGGGCGATGCGGGCCAGCTTCAGCCAGATCTGCAGCGCCACGACCGGGCAAGTGGCGTCTGACGAGCCACGCCCGATCTCGACCTCGCGCCAGCCGGTCTTGCCACGCAAGGTGATCAGAATGCCCTTGTCGGGGAAGAATTCGACCCAGCCGCGGCCGTCCTCGGTCTGGTCGCGGGAACATCGAGCCCTACGATTTCCGAGCGGCGCAGCCCGCCGGCAAAACCGATGAGCAGCATGGCGCGGTCGCGCAAGCCGCGTAGCGTGCCGCGATCGAGTGTTTCCAGCATGGCGATCAGATCCTCGGGCAGGATTGCTTCCTTCTGGACCGGCGGTTTCGCGTGGGTGTTGCGAATGCCGGCGAGAACCGTGGCGATGTGGCGGTCCTTTCTGTCCAGCGGATGGCCGCGCTGGGTAAAATTCCAGGTTAGCGAGGACAGACGACGTTCGATCGTGCTGACCGAACTTGACTTCCTGTCGCCGGTGGCGCTGCTGGAGGCACAGGCCGTGATGTAGAGGCCAACACTCTGCGGATCGGGCAGTACCTCGAGATTTTGCCGGCGGCACCAGGCGGAAAAATGTTTCCAGTCGGCAGCATAGGCGCGGCGGGTGTTCGCCGAACTGGCTGCTTCGACATAGCCGCGCGCGCGGCCAGCAAGCTCGTCAAGATGTCCCGGCAAGCGTGCTGTGCCAATGGGGCCGACCGTGGGCAGGGGAGGGGAGGGGGCCTCACCGGCGTTTCTGGTTGGCGCCTCGTCAGTGGTGGTTATGCCCATGGCGCGAACCATCTCGACCTGCGCTCGCGCGATTCATCCCTAAGAATCATATTGGTCCGGCACGCGATTGTCTACGAACTGCGGACTTGGTGCCTATTGAATAGCATAGCACCACGTGCTATCTTTCGGCATGCCTGATCGAGTATTCAAAACGGCTTGGTTCGGCAGGGCGTCGCGCAAGGCGCGCATCAGCGACGCCGCCTTGTGCAAGGCGGTCGCGCAGGTGGCGATGGGACAAGCCGAGGATCTTGGCGGCGGTGTGTTCAAGAAGCGGCTGAACGACAACAGGCACCGCTCGATCATTCTGGCCAGCTCTGGCCAGCTCTGGGTCTATGAATATCTGTTCGCCAAGCAGGACAGGGCCAACATCGATGACCATGAACTCGTCGAGTTCCGTAAACTGGCCAAAGCCTATGCGGGTCTGACCGAACGGCAGATCGCCGCGTTGCTCGCAGACAGCGATATTTTGGAGATATGCCATGAACAAGGCTAGAAAATACAAGTCCGACGCTTTCGAGGCGATCCACAGCTCGGCCAGCGCGCTCTACAAGGTCGGGGCGATCGACAAGACGACGATGCGCAGCTTCGACGAAGGCTGTCTGGCGGTGCCTGCGGCGTTCGATCCGGATGCGATCAAGGCGCTACGCGAGAAGAACCAAGTCAGCCAGCCGGTGTTCGCGCGCTATCTCAACACGTCGGAATCGACCGTGCAGAAGTGGGAGACCGGCGCCAAACGGCCGAGCGGGCTGGCGCTGAAGCTTCTGTCGGTGGTCGAAAAGCACGGTTTGCAGGTGCTGCAGTAAGCCTTTTCCAAAACGTCCGATAAGGCAACATTATCATTCGTTTTGTGTCGACGACAGGCTGTGCGTTTTGCGCCGAAATCGATGGCGCAAAGCGCACGGCCGCTACACCCTCAAAAGCATGATTCGCCTCGATCCCGCGACCGCCAGCCCCGCCGCGCACTCCGCCGTCGCGGCTTGGGCGCTCCCTCCCGCCGGCACGCTCAACGATGCGGACGCCGCTTTCCAGGCCGGCGCCGCCCTAGGTGTTTGATCCCAGGCTTTGATGGGGCATCCTTGTCCTCCGAATCGAAGGAGGCACTATGGGCCATGAATGGACGGCCTCCGCGTGGCAAGGGCTTTTTCGGCGTTTCTGACGAGTTGGTCGGGTGCAGGCATGTATATGGCCTCTGATTGCGGCGCGTTGATGCCGCGGGCCCTGATGAAGTCCGCGGATCGGGTTCCTTTCAGGTTCGCGAGCTGTTGGCGCATGGCCCATAACGGATTGTCCAGATCCCGGCTCGACCGTCGTCATCACACCATCAGCACCTCACCAATCTGTAATCGCCGGCGGTTCTTCACTTGGCAGCAGGCTCGAATCTCTTTCCGGTTGTTCATCACCGCCCAGGCGATCCTGGCCATCTTGTTTGCGAGCGCGACTGCAACGACATTGTAGGGCTTCTTCGCGAGCATGCCGTCCGCCCATTGCGTCGACGTCGCTTTTGCCTTCCGACTGTAGCGAAGAACGGCGTGCGCTCCGATGATGAGAAGCCGACGGATGTAAGGATCGCCTTGCTTGCTGATCCGCCCAAGACGCTCCTTGCCGCCTGATGAGTTCTGCCGCGAGACAAGGCCGAGCCAGGCTGCAAGCTGTCTGCCGGATTTGAACAGCGACACGTCAGTGATGGTCGTAGCGATCGCGCTCGCGGTGATCGGGCCGATTCCAGGAATGGTCTCCAGCCGCCGGCTCAGTTCGTTCGAGCGGTGCCAGCGGTGGATCTGGCGATCCAGCCCAGCTACCTTCTCGTCAACCTCTCGCAACTGTTCGATGAGAGGGAGAAGAGCTGCTCGAGCAAGTGCGGGCAGGAGATCGTGATCTTCCTCAACCAGCGCAATCAGCGTGCCGACACCGGCGATACCCTGGGGCGTGACGATCCCAAACTCAGCCAGGTGGCCTCGCAAGCGTTTACCAGCATGGTCCGCTGACGGATCAAAAGTTCGCGCACCCCGTGCAAGCTAATCGACATTGCCTTGAATTCGCTCTTCAGCACGACGGGTGGTGGCGGCATCATGGGGATCATCGGTTCGCTGTTCGGCTTCAGCGGCGGCGGACTTGTGAAGGGCGATGCCTGGGCCGGTATGCGCCTCGCAGGGGGGAGGGCATGTGCGTGGTCCCGGCACGTCTACGTCTGACAGCATTCCGGCTAGACTTAGCGACGGCGAGTTTGTCGTGAACGCCCGCGCGACGGCACGAAACCGGGCACTGCTTGAAGCCATCAACGACAATCGCCTTCCGGGCTTCGCCGACGGCGGCCTTGTCGGTGGCGGCGCGCCTTCGTTTGCCGGCAACGGCAACAGCGCTGGCCAGCACGTCGCTATCAACACTCAGGTCACCGTGAACACCAACGGCGGCGACACGCCCGCCGACAATGCCGACTTGTCGAAGAGGATTGGCCGGCAGGTTGAATCCAGCCTGCGAGGCTTGGTGAGTTCGGAACTGCAACGCGCTATGCGCCCGGGCAACCTCGCCAACAATAGGGGACGATAACGGCACCTAGGAATATTTTCCACTTTTCCCACCAACTCGGCTGAGATTCTGCTATACTGTAAATGCACTCGAATGATTGCGGTTCTTGGCGGAATCGGGCGGCGCTTAATGGTGCCGGATCGTGGTCGAGTAGCTCAGCCATTCGGCTTTCGCCCTCACAGATCCGGGCGGGCGGATTTCCCGCACCCGGCTCTTCCCGAGAGTAACCCGCGT